>NZ_JAACFY010000026.1:0-52495 GCF_029237305.1 Aeromonas sp. 2MA4
TTGGTCGCTGGTTCGAATCCAGCACGACCCACCATCATTTCAGAATCCCAGGTCGTTTAGCTCAGCTGGGAGAGCACCTCCCTTACAAGGAGGGGGTCACTGGTTCGATCCCAGTAACGACCACCAGTTTGTAAAAAATGATTTAGATGGGTCGTTAGCTCAGTCGGTAGAGCAGTTGACTTTTAATCAATTGGTCGCTGGTTCGAATCCAGCACGACCCACCATCATTTCAGAATCCCAGGTCGTTTAGCTCAGCTGGGAGAGCACCTCCCTTACAAGGAGGGGGTCACTGGTTCGATCCCAGTAACGACCACCAGATAAAAAAGCCCGCAACGATGCGGGCTTTTTTTATGGTCGTTTGTCATCAGGTTCTCAAGCGGTCCAGCTGGGTTGCCAGTGCAGTTGAGGCCTGCTCCAGCTCTTCGCTCAAGCGATGACTGGCACTGGCCTCCTGGCCAATGGTGGTGGCGGCATCACCAATGCGCATCAGGTTCTGGTTGATGTCATCGCTGACCGCACTCTGCTGCTCGGCGGCGGTGGCCACCTGGCTGATGTGATCGTGGATCTGCTGGATCTGGGCGACCACCCGGTTGAGGGCCTCGAACGCCTGTTCCGTGCCCTCGACCGTGCTGGCCGAGCGGGTGATACCTGTGCTCATCAGTTGCTGGCTGCTGCTCACCTCGGTTTGCAGGCTGCCGATGAGCTGGCCTATCTCGTCGGTGGACTCCCGGGTCTTGTTGGCAAGGGCCCGTACTTCGTCTGCCACCACCGCAAAACCTCGTCCCATGTCTCCCGCCCGCGCTGCCTCTATGGCTGCGTTCAGTGCCAGCAGGTTGGTCTGCTCGGCAATGGCCCGGATCACATCCAGAATACGGCTGATATTGGTGCTGCGCTGGGCCACCAGCGCCACTGCCTTGTCAGCCTGATGCATGTCTTCAACCAGGGTATGGATCTCGTTGCGGGCATTGCTCAGGGTCTGCTGGGCGGTATTGATGTGATGGGTTGCTGCTTCTGACTCCTGGGCGGCCTGTTCCGCGTAACCCGCCACGCTGACCGCAGTGGTGCTCATCTGGTGCATGGCGCTGACCACGCTCTCAAGCTCTATGCTCTGCTCATCCAGACTGGTGCGCATGGTATCGGCCGTCTGCTTCATGCCCTGTGCCTGCTGGTGTACCTGCTGGCCTATCAGTTTGCTGCCCTGCACCATGCCGCGCAGCTTGCCGAGAAAGGCGTTAAGGTGTCCTGCCAGCTCGATCAGCTCCTGGTGGGTGTCTATCTGCATCTGCTGGGTCAAGTCTCCCTCGTTGCTGGAGAGGTGGGAGACATGGCGGCTGATGAGCGACAAGGGGGCCGTGATGGTCTGGATGAACCAGATGAGCAGGCCCAGTGCCAGCAGGGTGATGAGGGTCACTGTGATCAGCTGTTGGCGCTGGGCCGCCTGCATCAGATCCCCCAGCTGAGTGCTGATGGTGTTGGCCTGACTCAGTGCCAGCGCCTTGGGTACCTTGATCAGCAGCCACCACTGGGTATCGGCCGCCTCGATCCGCACAGGTTGTTGCAGGATAAAGTCGGTATCGGTATCCAGGGTTTGTCCTGTGGGGGCGCTCAGACCGACCTCCGTCAGCGGACGGCCCAGCTTGTCGGCATGGCGGTTGCTGCCGACGATGAGCCCCATCTTGCTGACCAGGGTCACGTCGGCCTGATTGTCATACAGGCTTTTACCCAGGCTTTCTGCCAGTTGCTGGAAAATGGGCAAGTTCATGTCGACACCGGTTATGCCAACGAACTTGCCCTCCTTGAGGATGGGCACCGTCAGGCTGGTCATCAGCATCTGGTTGCCCGGACTTATCTCGTAGAGGTAGGGTTCCATCAGGCAGGGGCGACGAGTATCGCGGCCGCACAGGTACCATTCGCTGTTGCGAATACCGAATTCGTTGACCGAGGTGTCGTACTTGGCCTCGCTGGAGGCAGCGTCCACTTGCTGTTGCGAGACCTGGCCACCCTGGTCCCGGACGAAGTAGATCTCCAGACTGCCCTTGTCGGACACTGAGTGGGATGCGCCGGACTGCCAGCTGGTATCCTGGCCATCATAGCCATCGGTTTCAAACTGGGCATAAATGGAGCTGATCCCGCTCGCCTGCTGCAAGCGGCTGCCCAGCAGGGTTTCGACCTGGGGACGGGAGAGGGCGCGATCAGGCTGAGCCATGCTGCCCTCGAGCTGGGCGGCGATCCCCAGCGGCACCTGATAGGACTGTTGCAACAGGGCCCCTATTTGTACTGCGTAACGCTCGGCCTGGAACTGCAGGGTGCGAGAGACCTCCTGCTCCAGCGCACTGCGGGTCTGGGCCATGATGTCGCTGCGCAGGGATTGCAAGGAGGAGGATTGCATCAGTGTCATGGCCAGTCCACTGGACAGAAAGAGGCCCATGGTGAGCAACAGCAGCTTGGTTTTGAGAGAGCGTTGTTTCATTCGACAACTCCTTTTGGCAAGAATGACAACGAATTACTTGAGTATATTCGGACACTTGCGTATCACCGGATTTGTTGATGGGTTTGTGGCCGGCTTCTGGTTATAATTTTTGCCTTTCCGAGCCTTGATGGAACAGTCGCAATGAGCAATGCACTGAGCAATATCCCTCCGGTGGTCGAGATGGACTACCCGTTCCCGGTCAAACCGGCCCCGCTGACCGCCGAGCAGAAAACGACCCTGATCGCAGACATCAAGGCACTGCTGAAAGAGCGTCAGGCCGTGCTGGTTGCCCACTACTACACGGATCCCGAGATCCAGGCGCTGGCCGAGGCCAGTGGCGGTTTCGTCGGTGACTCTCTCGAGATGGCCCGCTTTGGTCGGGATCATGCCGCGCAGACCCTGATCGTCGCCGGGGTTCGCTTCATGGGGGAGACCTCCAAGATCCTGAGCCCTCACAAGCGGGTACTGATGCCGACCCTGGAGGCCGAGTGTTCCCTCGATCTGGGCTGTCCCATCGATAAATTCTCGGCCTTCTGCGATGCCCACCCCGACCACATAGTGGTGGTCTATGCCAATACCTCGGCGGCGGTGAAGGCACGGGCGGACTGGGTGGTGACGTCCAGCATTGCGCTTGAGATAGTCGAACACCTCGACAGCCAGGGCCACAAGATCATCTGGGGCCCGGACAGGCACCTCGGTGCCTATATCGAGAAGAAGACGGGGGCCCAGATGCTGCGCTGGCAGGGCCACTGCATCGTCCATGACGAATTCAAGGCCAAGGCCCTGCGCGAGCTCAAGGAGCAGAACCCGGATGCGGCCGTGCTGGTGCACCCGGAATCTCCGGCTTCCGTCATCGAGCTGGCCGATGCGGTGGGCTCCACCAGTCAGCTGATCAAGGCGGCCAAAGAGCTGCCCCAGCAGAAGCTGATAGTGGCGACCGATCGCGGCATCTTCTACAAGATGCAGCAGGCTTGTCCGGACAAGGAGATGGTCGAGGCGCCGACCGGTGGCGATGGTGCCACCTGCCGTAGCTGCGCCCACTGTCCCTGGATGGCGATGAACGGCCTGGTGGCGATCAAGGAGGCGTTGACCGATGGCGCCGAGCGTCACGAGATCCTGGTGGATGAAGCCCTGCGGGTGAAGGCGCTGATCCCGCTGGATCGCATGCTGGACTTCGCTGCCGAACTCAAGCTAAAGACTAAGGGTAACGCCTGAGTGCGCGAAGAGTTGAATAGAGAGGCTGAATAGAAGAGGGCACCCGTTGGGGTGCCCTCTTTCGTTATGGGGTTCGCGAAGACGAAGATCAGATGATCACGGTAGAGAGGCTGTGCTCCTCATCCGGCGCGATAACGACGCCAGCCTCGGCCGTGATGGCCGCTTCGACGCAGAGCATGGTGCGGTAGCCATCGTCGCTCATGTCCGCCATGGCGGTGGCCCCTTCCAGCCAGGGGGTCCAGACCACGATGCTGTCGTTGTTGCCGCTCACCACTTTAGTGGTGCGATCGCCGTCCTTGACCATCACCATGGCCTCGGCTTGGTGGTAGACTCGATCAATGGCAGCTGTGAGCGTCAGAGTACCCTGCTGCTGCCCATCCTGACCGGTCAGCTTGTCGGCATAAGGCTCACCCAGCCCGGTCACGCTGACAGCCTCTGGGGCGCTTATCTGCAGATAGGTGTGCAAGGCGGCATTATAGGCGACGGGGGCTTTACCCGTATTGCGGGTAGTCAGCACCAGCGAGAGTTCCTTGCCTATCAGCACGTCCAGTTCCAGTTCGAAAGGGTGCGGCCAGAGGGCACGGGTTGACTCATTGTCACGCAGAGAGAGATGTACCAGGGTGCCATCGCCGTGATCGGAGACGCCGTCCAGGGTCCAGAGAGTGGTGCGGGCAAAGCCATGGGAAGGCTTGCCACTGCCAACGCGGGCTGGCGCCGGGCCAAACCAGGGCCAGCAGACTGGGATACCGCCGCGGATGGGCTTGCTGCCATCCAGCACTGCCTTGTCGCTGAGCCAGATCGAGGCGGGTTCGCCGTGACGCTGGTAGCGCAACACATGGGCGCCAAGCAGGCTGATCTCGGCCTTGGCATCGCCATTGTCGATGGTGAGCAGGGGTTGGCCAGCCGCGTTATGGCTGAGGGTACAGTGGGCAGTCAGAGAGCGTATCGGTTGCATGAGGACTCCTGTGCTCGCGCACATTCAGAAGAGAGGGTCGGAAAATCCAGGGGCCGAAATACAAAAAGGCGGCCAATGGCCGCCTTTTTCAAGCTACTTGATTGCGCATCCCAAATTACTTGGAGATGTGAGCGATCAGGTCCAGAACTTTGCTGGAGTAGCCCATTTCGTTGTCGTACCAGGATACAACTTTAACGAATTTGTCGTTCAGTGCGATACCAGCCTTGGCATCGAACACGGAAGTCTGACGCTCACCCAGGAAGTCAGTGGAGACCACTTGATCTTCGGTGTAGCCCAGCACACCCTTCATGGAGCCTTCAGAGGCTGCTTTCATGGCTGCACAGATTTCGGCGTAGGTAGCGGCTTTCTTCAGGTTGACGGTCAGGTCAACAACGGACACGTCCGGAGTCGGTACGCGGAAGGCCATACCAGTCAGCTTGCCGTTCAGTTCCGGGATAACAACGCCAACAGCTTTGGCAGCACCGGTAGAGGACGGGATGATGTTCTGAGCCGCACCGCGGCCACCGCGCCAGTCTTTGGCAGACGGACCATCAACGGTCTTCTGGGTAGCAGTGGTAGCGTGGACAGTGGTCATCAGGCCGGATTCGATACCGAAGGTATCGTTCAGAACCTTGGCGATCGGAGCCAGGCAGTTGGTGGTGCAGGAAGCGTTGGAAACGATGTCCTGGCCAGCGTAGGTAGCGTCGTTGACACCCATGACGAACATAGGAGTGGCGTCTTTGGACGGGCCAGTCAGAACGACTTTCTTGGCACCGGCAGCGATGTGCTTGCGAGCAGTTGCGTCGTCCAAGAACAGACCGGTGGCTTCGGCAACAACGTCAACACCGATGGCATCCCATTTCAGGTTGGCCGGGTCACGCTCAGCGGTAACACGTACGGTTTTGCCGTTAACAACCAGGTTGCCGTCTTTAACTTCAACGGTACCGTTGAAACGACCGTGAGTTGAATCGTACTTCAGCATGTAAGCCATGTAGTCAACGTCGATCAGGTCGTTGATGCCAACCACTTCGATGTCAGCACGCTCAGCGGCCAGACGGAACACGAAACGACCGATGCGGCCAAAACCGTTAATACCTACTTTGATAGTCATATTTGGTTACCTAACTGTTCAGTAGTCAAAGAAAATTCCGTTTGTAAATTTACTAGAACTCCCCTGTGAGTCAACCAACAATCTGTCTGAAATTGCGCTATATCATGAAAAACTGTGAAATTTATTTTCTGTTTATGTAACTGACTACCAGTTTTTGTCGAAATAACTATCTATTGGTCAGCGTCACAGAGATCAACAATAGTGCCTGCTCTGTCACACAACCAGCCCGGCAGATGTGTAAAAATGTGCGCGGTTTAGCATGGCCACAGAGCCACTGTTCAAGTACCACCCATAAAAATTAATCAAAATAGTATAGATAGAATCCACAGCGGGAATTCTCAAACTATGACCACCCTGATTGAACAGCTGGCTGCCGCCAAAGGTATCGCCAGCGAGTATGTTGATGCCTGGGGCCACCCGGCCCAGGTATCCGAAGAGAGCAAGTCTGCCATGCTGGGCGCCATGGGTTACCGCGTCGATGACGAGGCCGCCCTGACCGAGCAGCTGGAAGAGGAGCACCGTCAGCATTGGCTGCGCGCGCTGGATCCCGTCATGGTGGTCCGCAGCGGTGAGCCCATCACCCTTGAAGTCCGTCTGCCCATCGATTTCGTCAATGACGCCCTTACCTGGCAGCTCAAGCTGGAGCAGGGGACTGTGTTGTCCGGCCAAATCACCCCCATCGAGGGTGAGCTGGTTGGCGTGGCTGAATTCGAAGAGATGGAGTGCCAGGCCTACCAGGTCGCGCTGGATGTTCAGCCAGCACTTGGCTATCACCAGCTGACCTTGCTGGAAGAGGGCAATGATGAGCCGCTCGCCAGTATGCGTCTTATCGTCGCACCCAAAGCTTGTTACAAACAGGCTCCCATTGCCGATGGCCGCAAGGTGTGGGGGCCGAGCGTGCAGCTCTACTGCCTGCGCAGCCGTCACAACTGGGGGATCGGTGATTTCAGCGATCTCGGCCAGCTGGTCGAGAAAGCGGCCGCCTGGGGGGCCCACTTCGTGGGTCTGAACCCCATTCATGCCCTCTATCCGGCCAACCCCGAGAGTGCCAGCCCTTACAGCCCCTCTTCCCGTCGCTGGCTCAATGTGGCCTATATCAACGTGGAAGCCGTGCCCGAGTTTCTGGCCAACGATCGCCTCAAGGCCGAAGTGGCCAATCCGGCCTTCCAGCAGCACCTCAATGAACTGCGTGCCAAGAGCAACGTGGATTACACCGGTGTGATCCAGACCAAGATTGGCATGCTGCGTCAGGTGTTCGATGAAGCCAGCTTCAGTGCCGAGCGCCAGGCCAGTCTCGATGCCTTCGTGGCGGCCGGTGGTGACAGCCTGCAACAGCAGGCGGCGTTTGATGCCCTGCAGGCCCACTTCTATGCCAAGGGCGAAAATGCCTGGGGCTGGCCGGTATGGCCGCAAGAGTTGCGTGATTACCACAACCCCGAGGTGGCTGCCTGGATGGCCGCGCACAGCCAGGATGTGAACTTCTATCTCTACCTGCAGTTCCTGGCCGATGAGCAGCTGGCGCAAGCCGATGCTCGCGCCAAGGCCGCTGGCATGGTGATGGGGATCTATCGGGATCTGGCGGTCGGCGTCTCCGAAGGCTCCACCGAGATCTGGGCCAACCGGGATCTCTACTGCCCGAAAGCCTCGGTCGGTGCACCGCCTGACATTCTGGGCCCGCTTGGCCAGAACTGGGGCCTGCCCCCCATGAACCCGAACCAGCTGTTTGAAGCTGCCTATCAGCCCATGGTGGATCTGTTCCGCGCCAACATGCGCTCCTGCGGCGCGCTGCGCATCGACCATGTAATGGCCTTGCTGCGCCTGTGGTGGGTGCCGCCCGGAGAGTCTGCCGCCAAGGGGGCCTACATTTATTATCCGGTCAACGATCTGCTGGGGATCCTGGCGCTCGAATCCCACCGCAATCAGTGCCTGCTGATCGGTGAAGACCTGGGAACTGTGCCGGAAGGCATAGACGTCACGCTCAAAGAGAACGGGGTTCACTCCTACAAGGTGTTCTTCTTCGAGCGATCCAAGGCCGATGGCGGTTTCATCTCTCCCGCTCACTACACCGAGCAGGCGATGTCGGCCCTGACCACCCACGACATGCCGACCCTGAAGGGCTTCTGGCATTGCGACGATCTGGCGCTGGGTCGCGAGTTGGGATTGTATCCGGATGAAGACGTTCTCAAGACACTGTATGCTGATCGCCACCAGGCCAAGCAGCGGATCCTCGACAGCCTGCATGCCCATGGGGTCATCTCTGACGACATCAGTCATGACGTGAACTGGGTCGGCATGAATACCGAGCTCAACCATGGTCTGCAACTGCATATGTCCCGCGGCAGCTGTGCCCTGTTCAGCACCCAGCTGGAAGACTGGCTGGAGATGGACAAGCCGGTCAACGTGCCGGGCACCAGTTACGAATACCCCAACTGGCGTCGCAAGCTGTCCACCGATCTGGAGGATATTTTTGCCAATGAAGCGCTCAAGGCGCTGGCAGGCAAGATGAGCCAGGCCCGTGATGAGGCCAGTCGTTGAGCCACTGCCGACAAAACGTGACTCACTTACATCCGCTTCGGCCCTGGCCGGAGCGGATGCTCAGCTATGAAAGGAAATCTCGATGCTCGTTGAACGTTTGGTTGCTGCCCGCTGTGCCGATCCCTTCTCTCATTTAGGCCTGCAGGCCAATCCGGATGGGCCTGGCCTCAAACTGACCGCCTGGTTGCCGGATGCCCTTGAGGTGCGCGTCAAGGATCTCAAGTCGGGCAAAGTCGTTGCCACCCTGGCACCCACCGATGAATCGGGCCTTTTTGAAACTGTTTTCACCCGCCGTAAAAATCCCTTTCCCTATCAGCTGCTCGCCAGCTATCCCGATGCCAGTACTGAATTTGTCGACCCTTATCAGTTTCAGGATGCGGGTTGGGCCGGTCTGGCGGAACTGACCTCACAGCCGGAAAATATCTACCACACCCTGGGTGCGCAACTGCGCAGCGTGGAGCATCTTGGCGTGCAGGTGGAAGGGGTGCGTTTTGCCGTCTATGCGCCGAGCGCCACCGCCGTGAGCCTGATCGGTGATTTCAACTTCTGGGACGGCCGTCGTCACCCCATGCAGCGCAGCCAGTGCGGTCACTGGGTGCTGTTCGTGCCGGGCCTCAAGGCCGGGGATCGCTACAAGTTTGAACTCAAGGATCCTGCCGGTCATCGTCTGCCTCACAAGAGCGACCCTGTCGGTTTCTACTGCGAACAGTATCCGTCGTTCGCCTCAGTGGTGTATGACCACGATCAATACCAGTGGCAAGATGCCGCCTGGATTGCCAGCCAGCACAATGACAAGCGGGATCAGCCCCTCTCCATCTATGAACTGCATGTCGGCTCCTGGAAGCGCCACCCCAACGGCGACAGCCTGAGCTGGCGCGAGCTGGCGGTGGATCTGGTGTCCTACATCAAGGAGATGGAGTACACCCATATCGAATTGCTGCCAGTCTCCGAGCATCCGTTCAGCGGTTCCTGGGGCTATCAGCCGGTGGGCATGTTCTCTCCCACCAGCCGTTACGGCAGTGCCGATGACTTCAAATATTTCGTGGATCAGTGCCACCAGGCCGGCATAGGCGTCATCCTGGACTGGGTACCGGCTCACTTCCCGTCCGATGCCCACGGTCTGGCCCGTTTCGACGGCACGCCGCTCTATGAGTACGAAGATCCGCGCCGTGGTTGGCACCCGGACTGGAACTCCTACATTTACGATTTTGGCCGCAATACGGTGCGCCAGTTCCTGGTGGCGAGTGCCCTGTTCTGGCTCGACAAGTTCCACATCGACGGCCTGCGGGTGGATGCGGTCGCCTCCATGCTCTATCTGGATTACTCGCGCAATGCCGGCGAGTGGGTGCCGAACGTCGACGGTGGCAACCACAACTACGAGGCGATCAGCCTGCTGAAGTGGACCAACGAAGAGGTGTACGGCAAGTATCCCCACGCCATGACCATAGCCGAAGAGTCCACCGCCTTTGCCGGCGTGTCTCGTCCCACCTTCCTCGGTGGCCTCGGTTTTGGCTTCAAGTGGAATATGGGCTGGATGCACGACACCCTCACCTATATGCAGAAAGAGCCTATTCACCGCCGCTATCACCACAACGACATGACTTTCTCCATGGTTTATCACTATGACGAGAACTTCATCCTGTCGCTCTCCCACGACGAGGTGGTGCACGGCAAGCACTCCATGCTCTACAAGATGCCCGGCGACGAGTGGCAGCAATCGGCCAACTTGCGCGCCTACATGGGCTTCATGTATGCCCACCCGGGCAAGAAGCTCAACTTCATGGGCACCGAAATCGCCCAGAGCAACGAGTGGAACCACGATGCCCAGCTGCCCTGGCACCTGCTGCAGTATCCCAAGCACGGCGGTCAGCAGCGCCTGATCCGTGATCTCAACCACCTCTACCGTCATGAAGCTGCCTTGTATCAGGCCGATTATGAGCAGACCGGTTTCCGCTGGCTGGATCACAACGACGCCGACAACAGTGTCTTTGCCTGGCTGCGGGCCGACAAGCAGGGGGCCCACCCGATCATGGTGGCCTGCAACTTCACGCCGGTACCGCGCATCGCCTATCGACTCGGGGTGCCTGCCGCCGGCAATTACCGCGTGGTGCTCAACACGGATAGCGAGCATTACTGGGGCAGCAACTATGATGTGGGTCTGGTCTTCGTCGCCGAGCCAACCCCCTGGCAGGGATTGGGGCACAGCATAGTGCTGGATCTGCCGCCGCTCGCGACCTTGTTCATCAAACAGGAGTCTTGATGTTTGCAATGGAAAAGGGGCAGGACCACCCGCTGGGTGTCCTGCTCGATGAGACGGGTTGTCACTTCTGCGTCTGGGCTCCCCAATCGGACATGGTAGAGCTCTGCCTGTTCGACGAGCAGGAGCAGGAGCTGGTCCGGCTGGCATTGCCCGGCCGGCGCGGCCAATATCGCTTCGGCTATGTGCGCGGCGTCAAGGCCGGTCAGCGTTACGGTTATCGGGTACATGGTGCGCCCCAGGAGGGGATGCTGTTTGATCCGCAAAAGCTGCTGATCGACCCCTATGCCAGGGCGCTCAGCCGGGCGACTCATTGGGATGACAAACTGTATGAGGGCGACAGCGCCGCCATGGTGGCCAAGTCAGTGGTGGTGGATGACACCTTCGACTGGCAGGGGGTCGGCAAGCCGGGCATAGAGCCTGCACGTACCGTCATCTACGAAACCCACGTCAAGGGGTTCACCCGCCAGCATCAGGGGGTACCGAGCGAACTGCGCGGCACCTACCTTGGCATCTGCCATCCGGTGATCATCGAGCACTTGAAGTCCCTCGGCGTTACCTCTGTGCAGCTGATGCCGGTGGCGGCCTTCATGTCCGAGCCCAGGCTCGAGCAGCTGGGGCTCACCAACTACTGGGGCTACAACCCCATCGCCTTCTTTGCCCCCGAGCCGCGCTACAGCGCGGGGGAGGCGGTGACCGAGTTCAAGACCATGGTGCGCGAGCTGCACAGGGCTGGGCTCGAAGTCATACTCGACGTTGTCTACAACCACACCGCCGAATCCGGTTTCGATGGCCCCACCTTGTCATTCAAGGGCTTTGACAATGCGGGCTACTATGCCTTCGAGGCGGGGGCTCACGGCCCCGACTACAGTCGCCATGCCAACGTCACCGGCTGCGGCAACAGCGTCAATCTGGATCACCCCAACAGCCTGCGGCTGGTGCTGGATGCCCTGCGTTACTGGGTCACGGAGATGCAGGTGGATGGTTTTCGCTTCGATCTTGCCGTCACCCTGGCGCGGGAGGCGGGGGAATTCGATCCCATGGGGGCCTTCTTCAAGGCCATGATGGCGGATCCCGTGCTGGCGCGGGTCAAGCTCATCGCAGAGCCCTGGGACATAGGGCCGTTCGGCTATCGCCTCGGCCAGTTCCCGAGCCAGTGGCTGGAGATCAACGACCGTTACCGCGACACTGTGCGCGCTTTTTGGCGCGGCGATGCCGGCAAGATGGGGGATTTTGCCACCCGGCTTGTGGGCTCGCGGGATCTCTTCCCGAAGAACTGGCGCGCTCCCCATACCAGCGTCAACTACCTCTGCTATCACGACGGTTTCACCCTGGAGGATCTGGTCTCCTACAACCAGCGCCACAACCAGGCCAATGGCGAGGACAACCGGGATGGTCACGGCAACAACCTCTCCAGCAACCACGGTGTCGAGGGGCCGACGCTCGATCCCAGAGTGAACAACCTGCGTCAGCAGCAGAAGCGCAACCTGATTGCCACCCTGCTGCTCTCCCAGGGCACCCCGCACTTCCTGGCCGGGGACGAGATGGGCCGCAGCCAGCTGGGCAACAACAACGCCTATTGCCAGGACAACCAGATCAGCTGGGTCAACTGGCAGTGGCGGCCGGAGGATGAGCGGCTGCTCGCCTTCACCCAGCAGATGATGGCCCTGCGGGCGGAGTCCTCCGTCTTCGCCAATCTGCAACTGAGCGATGACAGCTGGAACGGGGCACCCAGCAGCTGCCATCAGGTCAACTGGTATCACCCGGACGGCCATCAGCTGACGGATCAGGATTGGCACGCCCCCATGGGACAGGCGTTTGCCATGGACATCGGCATGCAGCAGTGCGAAGGGGAGCGCTGGTATGTGCTGTTCAACGCCAGCGACTACGATATCCAGTTCCGTCTGCCGCCACCGGGGGAGGGGCTGGAGTGGATCCAGACCATAGACACGGCCACCAATGACGGCCTGCCCTTCCTGCCCGATGACATCAAGCGGCAGGTGGCGGTTGGCCGCGCCCACTCCCTCAAGTTGCTGGAGCGGGTTTCATTGCCGGCGGTTGCCTTGGCCAAAGAGGAGGCCGCCGTTACACCGGATGTTGCCACCGTGTTGCCAACGGGATCACAGTTCCCGCTGGCGGGGTAGAGCAAAGCGGCCTGACTGGGTATGCTGGGCGCCGTGATTAATGGCAAGGAGTCGGTATGAGCAACAACAATCCCGAGCAGTGGCGCAACAAGCTGAGTGCGGAACAGTTTCGTGTCTGCTGGGAGAAAGGCACCGAGCAGCCCTACAGCGGTGCCTTGCTCCACAACCGCAAGAGTGGTGACTATCTCTGCGTTTGCTGCAAGAGCGTGCTGTTTCACTCGGATGCCAAGTTTGACTCCGGCTGCGGCTGGCCCTCGTTCGATCGAGCCATCGAAGGCACAGTGACCTACACAGAAGACAGCAGCCACGGCATGAAGCGGGTGGAGATCACCTGCAGCCAGTGCGGCTCCCATCTGGGTCACGTCTTCCCCGACGGACCGACCGAGACAGGCCAGCGTTACTGCGTCAACAGCCTGAGTCTGGATTTCGACCCGGACGCCTGACGGGCTCACCCACTGATGGGAAAAACGGCGCCTCTGTTAACAGAGGCGCCGTTTTTTTGTGTCCTTACCGCCGCCGCATTGCCGGAGGCCTGTCTGGGCCAGACCTGGGTTTTCCGGTATTCGGTAGCGGTCACCACGAGCCCACAGGTTGGCTCACGTTATGCCATCAGGCCAGTTTGAAGGCCTGAATATGGGTATCCAGCGTCTGGCTGTGATGTTCCACCAGCTCGGAGGCTTCCTGCAGCTCCCGCAGTACCACCACTGAACCTTCCACGACTTGTTTTACCTGCTCCAGATTGCCGCTCATCTCCTCGGCCACCGAGCTCTGTTGCTCGGAGGCGGCCGCGATCTGGCGATTCATGTCCGCCACACCCTGTACCCGCTGCACTATGGTGGCGAGCTGATCGCCGGCCTGGGTCACCTGCTCCACCCCCTTGTCGGCCTGTTGCACGCTCTGGGCCATCAACTCGGCAGCCTGATGGGCATTGCCCTGCAACTGCTCGATCATCTTCTGGATCTCGACGGTGGCGGCCTGGGCCCGGTTGGCCAGCTCGCGCACCTCGGAGGCGACCACGGCAAAGCCGCGACCCGCTTCGCCGGCACGGGCGGCCTCGATGGCGGCGTTGAGGGCCAACAGGTTGGTCTGCTCCGAGATGCTGCGAATGGTATCCACCACTGAGCCTATCTGCTCGACCCCCTGTTCCACCTGATTGACCACGTTGGAAGAGCGCTGGATGTTGCCGGAGAGGGTATCTATGGTGTTGACGGTCGCCGCCACGCAGCGGCTGCCCTCTTCGGCCAGCAGGCTGGTTTCGGCGGTGGCATGGGAAGCTTGTTCCGCATGGGCGGCCACCTCGCGGATGGCACCCACCATCTGGCTCATGGCGCTGGCCAGTTGTTCTATCTGGGTGAACTCTTCGTTGATGGCCTCGTTGGCCTCTTCCATGCAAAGGGTGACCTGGGAGGCGATGTCATTGAGCTCCTTGCAGGCGACGCGCTGGGTGCCGAACACCTCCTTGAGATTCTCCTGTGAGTGGGCCACGGCCTTGGCGATGTCGCCGAACTCATCACGAGACTTGAGCAGCACCTTGTGGCTCAGATCCTTGCGGGCGAAACGCTCAAGCAGGCCTACCAGATAGTGCACCTGCTTGACCATGAGGCGGGAGCCGGTCAGCAACAACACGACGAAGACGATTCCCATCACGGCGGTTTCCATCACGCCGCTCCAGAGCAGGCGATCGGCAATGGCGTTGGCCTTGTCCGCGTCTATGCCCTCACTCAGCAGTGTGGTTTCCAGATTGCTGGCATCGAACCAGAGCTTGGCCAGCAGCAGCACAGTACTGAACACCATGAGCAGTACCACTTTGGGTACCAGCCGGATATTGCTCATTCGCCTCTCCAGCGGGTTTAACTGCATAATTTTTCTCCTTTTAATGACCGGTTTTCCTTTGTCCTCAGGACTATCGGCATTATCTTCCTTTTTATTAATTCGCACCGTGCCTAAAGTAGGAAAATGTATGCGACATCACTCTTCTGGCCTGAGATCCATGGATCTGCTCATGGCCCTGCTCTCCATCGTCTCAGTGGTACTGGTGGGATTCCGCTGGCTGGGGACTCGCCACTTCACTCCCGAGACGCTCTCCCTCTTTTATGATCTTGACAGTTTGATCTGCTACGTCTTCCTCGCCCATTTCACCTATGGCTGGTTCCGTGCCAGTGACAAGCGAGCCTTCTTCAAGGCGAACTGGTTCTATCTGCCGGGCAGTCTGCCCATGGTGGAGCAGTTGCGCTGGGCCAGGTTGATCCAGCTCTACCGGGTGATCCAGCTGCTGCGCAGCAACCCGGACCTGCTCGCCATAGTGCGCAGGGGGCGAAACGAGAGCCGTCTGGCCGGGATACTGCTGATCTTTTTCCTGCAAATCGGGGTGGGCACGGCCCTCATCTACTGGGTCGAGGGAGACAGACCCGGCAGCCAGATCCACAACGCCTATGACGCCTTTTGGTGGACCCTGGTGACGCTCTCTACCATCGGTTACGGCGACATAGTGCCGCAAACCGAGGAGGGGCGTTTCGTCGCCAGCCTGATGATCATCTTCGGGGTCGGTCTGTTCAGCGCCCTGAGCGGCTTCATGGCCAGCCTGTTCCTGCAACACGGGCGGGGTGACAACGAACTGGAAAAGTGGCGCCATCAACAGAGTGCGCAGCAGGATCTGCTGCTTCAGGAGCTGCGTGCCCTGCGCGAAGAGGTGAAGGCACTGAAACAGAAATAGCCTGCGACGTCCGGAATGGTCGCGTGAGTGAGGGGCAAGTTGCGAGTCAGCTCTCAGCTCGGGGGGAAGCGCTTTTCTTTGCTTGTCCTTTGACCCGCTGGCGGCTTAACATTCGGCCTGTCACCTAACCAAAAGAAGAGAACCGATCGACCATGCGCGCCCTTCTCGGGATCCTTATCTGCTTGTGTGCCCAACAGGCACTGGCCGACACCCGTTATGTCTCAGACAACATCTTTACCTTCATCCACAATGGTCCGGGTACCCAGTTCCGGATCCTCGGCAGCGTCAAGGCGGGTGAACCGCTGGAAGTAAAGGCGGTGAACAACGAAGCCGGTTTCACCCAGGTGGTGGACGGTCGTGGCCGTGAAGGCTGGATCAAGAACGCCGAGCTGCAGGGCGAGATCAGCCTGCGCGAGCGTCTGCCCCAGGTCCAGCAAGAGCTGGAAGATCTCAAGGCTCGCCTGCAGAACCTCAACGGTGACAATGAAAAACGCTTCACCGAGAAGGATGGCAAGATCGCCGAGCAGAGCAAGGAGATCGACAGCCTGAAGGCCCAGCTTGCCAGCCAGAGCGAGGAGATGGGTAACCTCAAGGAGCAGAACGAGGCCCTGACCCGCAGCTATGACAACCAGGAGCACGACATGCAGATGGACTGGTTCATCCGCGGTGGTGCCATGGTGGGTGGCGGCATCCTGCTTGGCATACTGTTGCCCATGCTGCCCCGCCGCCGCAGTCGCGGTGAGCGCTGGATGAACTGACGGTTCCTGTCGGTCGGATGAAGAGGGGTCGCAATAGCGGCCCCTCTTTTTTGCCTCGCATAAAATTGTATACAAAATAAGGCGATAAACTTGTCTGTCTCGCCGTCTCCTGGTCTGAATACGGGCTAAATTTGCCAGTCAGCGATTTTTGTTAATAACAGGCAACAATTTCATTTCATCTATGGGTGGATATTGTATACATTATCGGCGTTTCGGCGGCACGACCGCCTTCGTCGATATAGCCTGCGGGCGTACAGGAAGACCCCCTATGTTCAAAGCTACTCAAGTGCTTGCTGCTGACTACATTCCCTCCGATCTGGCCGCCTTGCGCGAAGCCATCACCCAGAATTACGTGGTGGATGAAAACGCCTATCTGGCGGAGCTTTCCGCCATGTTGCCGGGGGATGGGGCCTCGCTGGAGCAGGTGACCCAGCGCGCCCGCGCCCTGGTCACCAAGGTACGCAAGGAGAGTGGTTCGGGAGATGGCATCGATGCCTTCTTGCAGGAGTACAGCCTGGATACCCAGGAGGGGATCATACTGATGTGCCTGGCAGAGGCCCTGCTGCGCATCCCCGATGCAGAGACCGCCGACGCCCTCATCAAGGACAAGCTCTCCGGCGCCAACTGGTCCTCCCATTTTCGCAAGAGCGACTCTACCCTGGTCAATGCCTCCACCTGGGGCCTGATGCTGACCGGCAAGATCATCAAGCTGGACAAGAAGCTGGACGGCAATCCGGCCAACATGCTGGGGCGCATGGTCAACAAGCTCGGCGAGCCTGTGGTGCGCTCCGCCATGTATGCCGCCATGAAGATAATGGGCAAGCAGTTCGTGCTGGGGCGCGACATGAAAGAGGCCCTCAAGGCGAGCCGCAAGTCCCGCGAGAAGGGTTACACCCACACCTATGACATGTTGGGGGAGTCCGCCCTGACCCTGGCTGATGCGGACAAGTATTTCGGCGACTACCAGCGCGCCATCGAGGCGGTTGGTAATGAGCGCATCAGCGACGGCGGCCCGGCCCCCTCCATCTCCATCAAGCTGTCGGCGCTCCATCCGCGCTATGACGTGGCGAACCGCGAGCGGGTGCTCGGCGAAATGAGCGAGCGGTTGGTGGGTCTGGTGCGCCTGGCCCGCGACAAGGACGTGGCCATCAGCATCGATGCCGAGGAGATGGACCGCCTCGAGCTGTCACTGGATCTCTTCGAGCAGCTCTACCGCTCTGACGCCAATCGTGGCTGGGGCAAGCTCGGCATGGTAGTGCAGGCTTACTCCAAGCGCGCTCTGCCGGTGCTCTGCTGGCTGACGGCACTGGCCCGGGAGCAGGGGGACCTGATCCCGGTGCGGCTGGTGAAGGGCGCCTACTGGGACAGCGAGCTGAAATATGCCCAGCAGGCTGGCCTGCCCGGCTACCCGCTCTTTACCCGCAAGGCGGGTACAGACATCTCCTATCTGGCCTGCGCCCGCTACCTGCTGAGCGAGCCGACCCGTGGTTTCATCTCTCCCCAGTTTGCGACCCACAATGCCAATACCGTGGTCTGCATTCTGGAAATGGCCGGTGATCGCCAGTTTGAGTTCCAGCGCCTGCACGGCATGGGGGAGGAGTTGCACAATGCAGTGCTGAACGACCATCCCGGCCTGCACTGCCGCATCTATGCCCCGGTCGGTGCCCACAAGGATCTGCTGCCCTATCTGGTACGTCGCCTGCTGGAAAACGGGGCCAACACCTCCTTCGTTCACAAGCTGGTGGACCCGAACACCCCGGTGGATTCACTGGCCGAACACCCGCTGCGCACCCTCAAGCGCTACACCAGTCTGGCCAACGATCGCATTCCACAGCCGGTGAATCTGTTCAGCGACCGCAAGAACTCCAGCGGCGTCAACATGAATATCGTCTCCATCCAGCGTCCCTTCTTCGCCCGTTTGAAAGAGCTGGAGAGCAAGCAGTGGCTGGCGGGCCCCATCGTTGATGGCGAAACCCTCAAGCGCAGCGAAGCCCGTACCGTGCTGAGTCCGCAGGATGTGAGCCAGCTGGTGGGCAAGATCCACTGGGCCGATGCACAGGCGGTAGAGCAGGCGCTGGCCTCGGCTCATGCCGCCTTCCCGCGCTGGCGTGAGACGCCGGTAAGCGTGCGTGCCGCTGCGCTGGAGAAGCTGGCAGATCTGCTGGAAGCCAACCGCGAGCAGTTCATCTCGCTCTGTACTCGCGAGGCGGGCAAGCTGCTGCAGGATGGGATCGACGAGGTGCGCGAGGCGGTGGACTTCTGCCGTTACTACGCGCTGCAGGCCCGTGGTTTGATGGGACAGGCGACCCTGCTGCCAGGCTACACCGGCGAGCAGAACGAGCTGTTCCTGCAGGGCCGGGGCGTCTTCGTCTGCATCAGCCCGTGGAACTTCCCGCTGGCCATTTTCCTCGGGCAAGTCGCGGCGGCGCTGGCCACCGGCAATACCGTCATCGCCAAACCGGCGGAGCAGACCGGCCTCATCGCCCATCTGGCGGTGACCCTGGCTCATCAGGCGGGCATCCCGGGCGATGTGCTGCAACTGCTGCCGGGCGATGGTGCCACAGTGGGGGCAAGGCTGACGGCGGATGCTCGCATTGGCGGCGTCTGTTTCACCGGCTCCACCGAGACTGCCAAGCTCATCAACCTGACGCTGGCCCAGCGTGATGGCGCCATACTGCCGCTCATCGCCGAGACCGGTGGCCAGAACGCCATGATAGTCGACTCCACCGCTCTGCCGGAGCAGGTGGTGCGCGACGTGGTGAGCGCCGCCTTCCAGAGTGCCGGTCAGCGCTGTTCCGCCCTGCGGGTGCTCTACCTGCAGGAGGAGATAGCACCGCGGGTGCTGGAGATCCTGACCGGCGCCCTGCAGGAGTTGAAAGTGGGCAATCCGGCCGAGCACAACACGGACGTGGGGCCCGTCATCGACGCCGAGGCCAAGGCCGGGCTGGATGCGCACCTGGCGCACATGATCCCGCGCTCACGTCTGATCGCTCAAGCCCCCATGCCATCCGAGACGCTGGCGGGTCACTTCGTGCAACCGACGGCGCTGGAGATTGGCTCTATCCGTGAGCTGGTGAAGGAGCAGTTTGGTCCCATCCTCCATGTGGTGCGCTACGCCGCCCGTGAGTTGGACAAGGTGATTGCGGATATCAACGGCACCGGCTACGGCCTGACGCTGGGGATCCACAGCCGCAACGAATCCCACGCCGAGGAGCTGGCCAGCCGCATCAACGTGGGCAACGTCTACATCAACCGCAACCAGATCGGCGCCATGGTCGGGGTGCAGCCTTTTGGTGGGCAGGGCCTCTCCGGCACAGGCCCCAAGGCGGGCGGTCCCTACTACCTCGGTCGCTTCGTCACCGAGAAGACCCGCACCATCAACACCACTGCGGTGGGCGGCAATGCCTCCCTGCTGGCGATGGGCGATGCCTGATTGGCGTTTTGAGGTCTTTGCATCAAGGCTGCCTGCGGGCAGCCTTTTTCTTGGCCGTGGAGTGGGGTGGACTCGCCATCTTGGGGTCGCCAAGGTGCCTGCCTGGCCGTAATATGGTCGCCACTTGTCCGTGCCTTGCACACTGTTTTCGACAAGGGATTTCAACCTGATTTTCAACGAGAGTCTGCATCTGATGTCATTAACCGAACAGGCCCGCTGGTTCGTACTGGGGGGCGATCACCTCGTCCTGCTGGATGAACAGGGCCATATTCCGCAAGGCCCCCGAGCCTGTTTGCCTGCCCATTTTCACCCGGCGTCATTCGAGCGTTTCGATGAGTGGGATGGCCTGCCCTGCTATTTGCTGGACCTGGGGGCAGATGCCGATGCCAGCCATTTCACCCCCTTGCGCCAGCTGATGATAGCGGGGGATGAAGAGGGATTTCGTCTCGCGGGTCGCGCCTGGCAACTGGCTACCTTTCGGCGCAGCCACCGCTTCTGCGGCGAGTGCGGTGCCCCCATGGCCCCCAAGGCGGGTGAGTGGGCCCAGGTGTGCCAGCTTGGCCACACCGTCTATCCGCGCATCTCCCCCTGCATCATAGTGGCGGTCCGCAAGGGTCCCGAGATACTGCTGGCGGCCCATCGCCGTCACTATCAGGTGGAGGATCCCATGTATACGGTGCTGGCTGGTTTCGTGGAAGCGGGGGAGAACCTGGAGCAGTGCGTGGCGCGGGAGGTGTTCGAGGAGAGCGGCATCCGGGTGCGCAACGTGCGCTATGTGGCCAGTCAGCCCTGGCCCTTCCCCCACAGCCTGATGATGGGGTTTACCGCCGACTACGAGAGCGGCGAGATCCGGGTACAGGACGATGAACTGGTGGCAGCTGATTTCTTCACCGCCGACCGGCTGCCACGGTTGCCGCCTCATGGCACCATAGCGCGGCGTTTGATTGAGCAGAGCCTGGCCGAAGAGGGTTGAGGCCGGTCTGACCTTGTCATCAGGGGAAAAACGGGGCGCTTGTTTGCGCCCCTTCACATCTTTGCGCTTGCAGCGGCCTGGCCGCATCTTTGGGCCGTCCCCCGCCGCGTACAAAGTGGTATCATATCCGCCATTTTATGCATGACATGACTCAGGAACTGGGATGAAAGAGCTGAAGAACGATCGATACCTGCGTGCCCTGCTGCGCCAGGACGTGGACATGACACCAGTATGGATGATGCGCCAGGCTGGCCGTTATCTGCCGGAATACAAGGCGACCCGCGCCGTCGCGGGGGACTTCATGTCCCTGTGCCGCAACGCCGAGCTGGCCTGTGAAGTCACCTTGCAGCCCCTGCGCCGTTATCCGCTCGATGCCGCCATCCTCTTCTCCGACATCCTGACCGTGCCCGACGCCATGGGGCTGGGTCTCTATTTCGAACAGGGTGAAGGCCCGCGCTTCGAGCGACCCATCAAATCCATGGCTGACGTGCAGGCGCTGCCCATTCCGGATCCGGAAGACGAGCTCGGCTACGTGATGAATGCGGTGCGCACCATACGCCGTGAGCTCAAGGGTGAAGTGCCGCTCATCGGCTTCTCCGGCAGTCCCTGGACCCTGGCCACCTACATGGTGGAGGGGGGCAGCTCCAAGGCCTTCACCAAGATCAAGCAGATGATGTATGCCGAGCCGCAGACACTGCACCTGCTGCTGGACAAGCTGGCCGACAGCGTGATCGGGTATCTCAATGCCCAGATCAAGGCCGGTGCCCAGTCCGTCATGGTGTTCGACACCTGGGGCGGCGTGCTGACCCCGCGGGATTATCGCGACTTCTCCCTGCAACACATGCACAAGATCGTTGACGGTCTGATCCGCGAAAACGAAGGTCGCCGCGTACCGGTCACTCTGTTCACCAAGAACGGTGGCCAGTGGCTGGAGCAGATCGCTGCCACCGGTTGCGATGCCCTGGGGCTGGACTGGACCATAGACATAGCGGACGCCAAGCGCCGGGTCGGTGACAAGGTGGCGCTGCAGGGCAACATGGATCCTTCCATGCTCTATGCGGCACCAGCGCGTATCCGCGAAGAGGTAGCCACCATACTGGCGGGCTTTGGCAGCGGCAACGGCCACGTCTTCAACCTGGGTCACGGTATCCATCAGGATGTGGACCCGGAGCACGCCGGGGTGTTTGTGAATGCGGTGCACGAGCTTTCTGCTCAGTACCACGGCCGTTGAGGCGGGCGAAAGCCCTAAAAAATTAAGGCGCCATTGGCGCCTTAATTTTTGGTATCGGCCCACAGGGGCCTTTTCACGAGAGAGACGCTTACTTGGCTGCGTAACGCTCGGCAGAGGTAACGATCTCGGCTTCGGCAGCGGCCTTGTCGCCCCAACCTTCTACCTTGACCCACTTGCCTGCTTCCAGCTCTTTGTAACGCTCGAAGAAGTGCTGGATCTGGGCTTTCAGCAGCTCGGGCAGATCGTTCACATCCTTGATGTGGTCGTACTGCTTGGTCAGCTTGGAGTGCGGAACGGCCACGATCTTGGCATCTTCGCCAGATTCGTCGGTCATCTTCAGCACGCCAACCGGACGGCAACGAATGACGGAGCCAGCCAGCAGCGGGTAAGGAGTCGGCACCAGCACGTCGACCGGATCCCCATCCAGAGACAGGGTGGCGTTCACGTAACCGTAGTTGCACGGGTAGAACATAGGGGTAGACATGAAGCGATCAACAAAGATGGCACCGCTGTCCTTGTCGACTTCGTATTTGATCGGATCGGCATTCTGCGGGATTTCGATGATGACATAGATGTCGTCGGGCAGGCTCTTGCCAGCCGGTACCAGGTTCAGGCTCATGACGTTTCCTTCAGTGTTGGAGTCAAGTTTGCAGGCCGATATTATAGCGATGTCGCGTCAAATGACCATATTTCGAGGGCACTGTGACAGAGTTGGCTGATGTCGCGCAGCCTGGGTGTGCCAAATTGCTGCCACCGTCTCCGGGGTTGGTTATTTCTCGTCGCGACCGCGGCTTGTGCCGCAACCTCAACAACCCCTAGAATGCGCACTCCCTTTACTGGAAAAGGCAGCGGTATGCATATTCACATTCTCGGGATCTGCGGCACCTTCATGGGTGGCCTGGCGGTGTTGGCAAAACAGCTTGGCTATCGGGTGACCGGCTCGGATGCCAACGTCTATCCCCCCATGAGTACCCAGCTCGAGCAACAGGGCATAGAGTTGACCGAGGGTTATGATCCCTCCCAGCTCGATCCGGCACCGGATCTGGTGGTGATCGGCAACGCCATGAGCCGTGGCAATCCCTGTGTGGAGTATGTGCTGGATCGCAATCTGCCCTATATCTCCGGTCCTCAGTGGCTGCTGGAGCATGTGCTGCAGGATCGCTGGGTGCTGGCAGTGGCGGGCACCCACGGCAAGACCACCACCGCCAGCATGCTGGCCTGGGTGCTGGAATACGCCAAGCTGGAGCCGGGTTTCCTTATCGGTGGCGTGCCGGGCAACTTCCCGGTATCAGCCCGCCTGGGCTCTGCGCCCTTCTTCGTCATCGAAGCGGACGAATATGACTGTGCCTTCTTCGACAAGCGCTCCAAGTTTGTTCACTACCATCCGCGTACTCTGGTGATGAACAACCTGGAGTTCGATCACGCGGACATCTTCCCGGATCTCGCCGCCATCCAGCGCCAGTTCCACCACCTGATGCGCACAGTACCGAGCAATGGCCGGGTGCTGTTCCCGCAGGCCGATGACAACCTCACTGCAGTGCGCAAGATGGGCTGCTGGAGCGAAGTCGAGCTGGTGGGTCAGGACGACGCCAAGTGGAAGGCGGTCAAGCTGGCCGACGACGGCTCTGCCTTCGAGGTGTGGCTGGATGGGAGCAAGCAGGGCGAGGTGCACTGGGAGTGCATCGGCGAGCACAACGTCAACAACGGGCTGATGGCCATCGCCGCTGCCCGTCACGCCGGTGTCATGGTGGAGCACGGCATAGCCGCCCTGTGCCAGTTCAAGTCCCCCAAGCGGCGGATGGAGCTCAAGGGCGAGGTGGCGGGCATCAGCGTCTATGACGATTTTGCCCACCACCCCACCGCCATCGAGACCACCCTCGGCGGTCTGCGCGCCAAGGTGGGTAAGGCCCGTATCCTGGCGGTGCTGGAGCCCCGCTCCAACACCATGAAGCTGGGAGTCCACAAGGAGGAGCTGGCTGCCTGCTTCGACGGCGCCGACGAGGTGTTCTTCTTCCAGCCACCCAATATAGGTTGGGATCTCGGGGAGGTGACCGCTCACATGAGCCGTCCGGCCAAGGTGTTCAACGAACTGGAGACCCTGATCAACCGCCTGGTGGCCGAGTGCCGCGACGGCGATCATATTCTGATCATGAGCAACGGCGGTTTCGGCGGCATTCATGACAAGCTGATCGCCCGTCTCAAGGATTACCACGGCGAACTATGACGTCGTGGCTGATCCCTTGCGGTTGTTTGTTCCCATGCCAGAAGAAGAGCCAAGGACCATCATGCTGAAACAAGTCACCCTGGCGCTGACCGGCGCCTCCGGCGCCCCTTATGCCCTGCGCCTGCTCCAATGTTTGGTGCAGGCGGACTATCGGGTTTATCTGCTGGCCTCATCGGCGGCCAGAGTCGTGCTCAAGACAGAGCAGCAGCAGGATTGGCCCAGCTCGCCGAAAGAGCTATCCGCCTATCTCTGTCGCCAGTACGGCGCCAAAGAGGGTCAGATAGTGGCCTGCGGCAAGGAGGAGTGGTTCTCGCCGGTGGCCTCGGGGTCGGCGGCCCCGAAACAGATGGTGGTCTGTCCCTGTTCCATGGGGACAGTGTCGGCCATTGCCAACGGCGCCTCCGACAACCTGCTGGAGCGGGCGGCGGATGTGGTGATCAAGGAGCGCGGCCAGCTGATCCTGGTGCCCCGCGAGAGCCCCTTCTCCGCCATCCATCTGGAGAACATGCTCAAACTGGCACGGCTCGGGGTGACCATAATGCCCGCCGCACCCGGTTTTTATCATGAGCCCAAAAGCATCGAAGATCTGGTGGATTTCATGGTGGCGCGGATCCTGGATCACCTCGGGATCGAGCATGGCCTGACAGAGCGTTGGGGTTACGCCAAATCTTGAGGCGAGATGTGAACGAATAGCAGACAAACAAAAGCGGCGCCGACCTGAACAGTCCGGCGCCGCTTTTTATTCACGAGGCGGGTTATGCAGCCTGGATGGGGGCCGTCACGTACTTGAACAGAAAATCGGTCACATCTTCCCGTGAGGGGCGTTGTGGCTGATTGATCATCTGCATCATGACGTAACCAAAGCCGGTCAGGGAGCGAGCCAGGTCCTGGGCGGACAGCACACTCTGGATCTCACCGGCATCCATGGCTTGTTGCAAGTGGGGCGCTATGCGTTCCAGCGCCTTGTCCAGCAACTTGGCGTAACGGGGCCAGACCTCTTCCCGCACCGATGAGCTCCACTCCAGCCAGATACTGGCGTGGTCGGGCTGATCGTAGGCGGCGTCAACAAACAGCTTCACGTGACGGTGAATGCTCTCCTTGACCGGGCCCTGGCCGGTATAGGCCTGTTCCAGCATCTGGTGAACGAAACGTTCGATCTCGGCCAACACCTCATCCACCAGCTCTTCGCGGGTGTTGAAATAGTTGAACACGGTAGCTACCGAGACTTTGGCCTGTTCTGCAATTTCGGCGTGACCCGCACGGCCAATGCCGCGACGGGAAAACACTTCGATGGCACATTCCATCAATTGATTGCGCCGAGCTTCCGGAGAAAGCCGGGTTCGACGTCTAATTTCTGCGCGTGGTTCCATAGTTTTTTCATCTAATAGTTATTGATTATGGTGTTTATAGTATTGTCACCGATAATGCCCGAGGGCCTGCTAACTCTATCAATTAAAATAAGCCGATAAAAGCATCACGTATGCCTGACGCCTCTCGGCTTGGATGGTAGAATCCTCGGTTTTGACGTTAATGAACGGCCAAATCCCCTTTGGCCATGAGGGAGTAAGTGATGAAACACACTGTCGAGGTGATGATCTCCGAGGCCGATGTTGCCGCCCGGATCGCCAAATTGGGTGAAGAGATCACCGCCCGTTATCAGGGTTCTGACGAAGTGGTCATGATTGGCCTGCTGCGTGGCTCCTGCGTCTTCCTGGCCGACTTGTGCCGCCAGACCCCGCTGCCCATCACCCTGGATTTTATGACTGCCTCCAGCTACGGCTCCGGCATGCGCAGCACCCGTGACGTTCGTATCCTGAAAGACCTGGATGATGACATCAAGGGCAAGGATGTGGTGATCGTCGAGGACATCATCGACACCGGTTACACCCTCAACAAGGTGCGTGAAATCCTGTCACTGCGCGAGCCGAAATCCCTGGCCATCTGCACCCTGCTGGACAAACCGTCCCGCCGCGAGGTGCAGGTGCCGGTGGACTGGATCGGTTTCTCCATTCCGGACGAATTCGTGGTGGGTTGTGGCATTGACTACGCCCAGAAGTACCGCAATCTGCCGTTTATCGGCAAAGTAGTTCCGCAAGAGTAAGCAAGGTCCAGGAAGATCACGGGCGAGGTGGTCTAGCGCCATCTTCTGTCTGCAGGCGGCCTTGGCCGCCTTTTCTGTATCGAGATGGGATCCGCCATCACAGAGGTTGCAATGAACGCATTGGAAATCAGCGGCCTGAAAAAGACCTATCAGGGGGGCGTCGAAGCCCTTAAAGGCATAGATCTCACCGTCAAGCAGGGGGATTTCTTCGCCCTGCTCGGCCCGAACGGAGCGGGCAAGTCCACCACCATAGGTGTCATCAGTTCACTGGTGAACAAGAGCGCCGGCAAGGTGAAGGTGTTTGGCTACGACATCGACAGCGATCTCGAACAGGCCAAGGCCCAGCTCGGCCTGGTACCGCAGGAGTTCAACTTCAGCCAGTTCGAGAAGGTGAGTCAGATAGTCACCCATCAGGCCGGTTTCTACGGCGTGCCCAGGGCGGAAGCCAAGATCCGCGCCGAGAAGTACCTGCGCCAGCTCGACTTGTGGGACAAACGCGACATGCCGGCCCGCACTCTCTCCGGCGGCATGAAGCGTCGGCTGATGATAGCCCGCGCCCTGATGCATGAGCCCAGACTGCTGATCCTGGATGAACCGACCGCCGGGGTGGATATCGAGATCCGCCGCTCCATGTGGACCTTCCTCAAAGAGCTCAACGAACAGGGCGTCACCATCATTCTCACCACCCACTATCTGGAAGAGGCAGAGATGCTGTGCCGCAACATCGGCATCATCGACAAGGGTCGGCTGATCGAGAACACCAGCATGAAAAACCTGCTGGGCAAGCTGGGCCGCGAGACCTTCATGCTGGATCTGGCACCGGGCTCCGCCGTGCCAAACGTGCCCGAGTTCAACGGCCGCATGCAGGATGAACGCACCCTGGAAGTGGATCTGGAAAAGAGCCAGTCCCTCAACAGCCTGTTCGAGCAGTTGTCTAGCCAGCAAGTGCAGGTGCTGAGTATGCGCAACAAGGCCAACCGACTGGAAGAGTTGTTTGTCAACCTGGTCGAGGAGGGGAGAAAAGCATGAATCTGACCACCTACTACATCGCCTTCAAGAGCATTCTGGCCAAGGAGATAAGCCGCTTCACCCGGATCTGGATCCAGACTCTGGTGCCGCCCGCCATCACAATGAGCCTTTACTTTGTCATCTTCGGCAACCTCATCGGCTCGCGCATCGGTGACATGGGGGGCTTCAGTTACATGGAGTTCATCGTGCCCGGTCTCATCATGATGTCGGTGATCACCAACTCTTACTCGAACGTCGCCTCCTCCTTCTTCAGCGCCAAGTTCCAGCGCAACGTGGAAGAGTTGCTGGTAGCCCCTGTGCCCAACTACATCATCATCGCCGGGTACGTGGGTGGTGGCGTGGCGCGGGGTATCTGTGTCGGTCTCATCGTCACTCTGGTGTCGCTGTTCTTCGTGCCGTTGCAGATCCATCATCTGTTCAGCGTCTGCTTCACCGTGCTGCTCACCTCGATCCTGTTTTCCCTGGGCGGCCTCATCAATGCGATATTTGCCAAGACTTTTGACGACATCAGCATCATCCCCACTTTCGTGCTGACGCCACTCACCTATCTGGGCGGGGTGTTTTACTCCATCAGCCTGCTGCCGCCCTTCTGGCAGGGGGTCTCCCAGGTGAACCCCATCATCTACATGGTGAACGCCTTCCGTTACGGCTTCCTCGGTATCTCCGATGTGCCGCTCGGCACCGCCTACCTCATCATCATCGGCTTCATAGTCGCGCTCTACGGATTGGCCTGGTGGCTTATTTCCCGGGGTACCGGATTGAGGCACTGAGTTGCAACCATGAAAAAGGCGCCTGTTGGCGCCTTTTTACTGCATGAGGGTTAGCCCCGGAGGAGGGGCGCATCATATTGCGCCGGTTCGTCGCTGTAGACGCAGACGTTCCACTTGGCAGCCAGACCATCCTCTGCCAGGCAGTAACGCTCGAAGAAGGATTTGATCTCGGCGCGCTGGCAGTGGGCCTCGAAGCTGGCCATGTCACGCCAGATCTCATTGAAGACGATGGGGAAGCTCTCCCCTTCGGCAAACGGGCTGGGGATATGGCGGGTGACAATGTACTGCTGGCAGCCATCTTCCCGCAGCGTGTTTGGCTCGAGTGCCTGCAACACCTGAAACAGGGCCTGCTCCTGGCCGGGCTTGGGCAGGAACTGGGCGATGCAATAAACCTTCTTGGACATGTAGTTCTCCTGATCGGGGTTGCTCAGACGCTGAGCGTCACCACTCGGTTGTCGATGAGACGGGCCTTGCCCAGGTAAGCCGCCATCAGGATCACCAGATGCCGGCTCTTGTCGGTGGCCGACTCCAGGGTAGTGGCATCGACGATGTCGATGGCGTCGGTGCGAAAACCGGCGTTGTCGAGATGCTGGCTGGCCTGGGCCACCAGGGAGGGCAGGTGGTGATCGCCTCCTTCAATCTGCTCGGCAATCCAGTTCATGGTGCGCGCCAGCTCGGGTGCCAGCGCCCGCTCGGCCGTCGTCAGATAGCCGTTGCGTGACGAGAGCGCCAGCCCGTCTTCAGCCCGCACCGTGGGCACGCCGACGATCTCGATGGGCATGGCCATGTCGGCCACCATCTTGCGAATGAGCGCCAGCTGCTGGTAATCCTTCTGGCCGAAACAGGCGACATCCGGTTGTACCAGGTTGAACAGTTTGGTCACTACGGTACTGACGCCACGAAAATGGCCCGGGCGCAGCGCCCCTTCCAGCAAGCCGGAGAGACCCGGCACTTCGACGAAGGTCTGGCTGGCCAGTCCCTGCGGATACATGATCTCCGGCGTCGGGGTGAACACCAGGTCGACGCCGGCAGCTTCCAGCGCAGCGCAATCCTGCTCCAGGGTGCGCGGATAGTTGGCGAGATCTTCGGCTTTGTCGAACTGCATCGGGTTGACGAAGATGCTGACCACCACCTTCTCGGCGTGGCTGTGCGCCTGCTCAACCAGAGTGAGATGGCCCTGATGCAGATTGCCCATGGTGGGCACGAATGCGATGGAACGCCCTTCACGGCGCCAAAGGCTAATCTGTTCACGTAAAACGAGAGGATTGTTAACGACCAACATCAGCAGTGCACCTTCGGATTAATCAAAGAGATATGGGTTAATAAATCAAAGGGATACGGATTAAATCAGCCTGCCATGAATGGCGAAACGGGGGCTTTCGCCCCCGTTGCCGTCCATGAGGCCTGGATCAGTTGAAGCTGTGCTCCGGACCGGGGAAGGTACCCTCGCTCACCTGTTGCACATAGAGCCGGATGGCGGCATGCATGTCACCGGTTTCGGCCAGGAAGTTCTTGGTGAACTTGGGCACATAACCGGAGGTGATGCCGAAGGCATCGTGCATCACCAGGATCTGGCCGTCGGTGGCCGGGCCTGCACCAATGCCGATCACCGGGATCCGCAGTGCCTTGGTGATGCGCTCGGCCAGGGCGACCGGCACGCACTCGAGCACCAGCAGCTGGATGCCGGCTTCTTGCAGGCAGAGCGCCTGACGGTAGATCTCCTGGGCCTGATACTCGTCACGCCCCTGCACCTTGAAGCCGCCAAACACATGGACGGACTGGGGTGTGAGACCGAGGTGACCACAGACAGGCACGCCGTTGCGGGTCAGGTGGCGAATGCTGTCACACAGCCAGTCGCCCCCTTCCATCTTCACCATGCGGGCACCGGCCGCCATCAGGCGAGCGGCTGTCTGGTAGGTCTGCTCCGGGGTGGCATAGCTCATGAACGGCATGTCTGCGATGATCAGTGCATTGCTGGCACCACGAGTGACACAACGGGTGTGATAGACCATTTCATCCACGCTGACGGCCAGGGTATCCTGACCCCCTTGCAGCACCATGCCCAAGGAATCGCCGATGAGCAGCACGTGGGCGCCCTCATCGTCGAACAGCTTGGCGAAGCTGGCATCATAGGCGGTGATGGCGGTGATTTTTTGGCCGTCCTGCTTCATCTTCAGCAGGCTGGCTGTGGTGATCTTGCTCATAACGTTTCAGGGCTCCTAAACGTCTGCACCGGGGGCAATGATGGCAAGATCATTGGTCGGGCAGCGGGCAACCAGTTCCGCGAGCGGGGTGCCGCACGGCAGCACCAGAGCGGGCGCAATCTCGGCCAGGGGCAGCAGCACGAACTCCCGCTCCTTCATGCCGTAATGGGGAACGACGAGGCGCTCGTGCCCTATGATCTGATCGCCATAGAGCAGCAGATCCAGATCCAGGGTTCTCGGGCCCCAACGCTCATCCTTGCGCACACGTCCCTGTTCCAGCTCGATTTTTTGCAATTGATCCAGCAAGGCCAAAGGGCCTAGCCGGGTCGTCAGCCGCACTACGGCATTGACGTAGTCCGGCTGATCCGCAGGGCCCATGGGGCGGCTGCTGTAAAATGAGGAAGCCTGTTGCAACTCGGACTCCGGCAGCGCCGCCAGTGCGGCGACGGCGCGGCGAGCCTGACCGAGTGGGTCAGCCAGATTGGAGCCGATGGCAACGAAGACTTCGGTCATGACGCTGGTGGTCACTGCGCCGCTTTCGGTTTGCGACGGCGCGGGCGACGACGGCTGCGACTGTTGCTATCACGTTTCTCGCCGTCACCGCTGCGGGGTTCACCGGCTTGGGCATGCTCGCCGCTCGCAGGGCGGCGGGTTGCTTCCCGTTGCAGTTGCGGGCGTACGTCAGGGTTGGACTCCACATAACGTTCCCACCAGCTGGCGAGCTCGCCAAGGCCTCGCTCGACCCGGTTGCGCAGCAACAGGAAGTCGTAGGCGGCGCGGAATTTCGGGTGCTCCATGGCACGCTCGGGATGACGGCCCTGACGGCGGGTCAGGCGCTGCTGCAGTGCCCAGATGTCGCGGACATCCGTGGTGAAGCGGCGTGGTACTGCGATGATACGTACCTGATTGTCCAGCACCTCGTTGATCGCCAGCATGAAGGCGTCGTGCCAGGGCAGGCCGCTTTCGTTTTCCAGCACGCGGGCACGGGCTTCGACACAGCCCCATAGCAGGGTGGCGTAGAGGAAGGCGGGGGTGACCCGTTTGTCTTCCCGCACCCGGGTATCGGTATCGATCAGCGCCAGCTCGATGAACTGCTCGAACGGCGAGGTGCCGTGCGGGGTGAACAGGGCGGCCACTTGCGGGAACAGCGGCTGGAACAGCCCGTATTCACGCATCAGCTTGTAGGTCGCCAGACCATCACCAGCCAGGAACAGCTTGAGCGTCTCCTCAAACAGACGGGCGGGCGGAATATCCTGCAGCAGCGGGGCCAGCTCCTTGATGGGGGCGGCGCTGCGCGGGCTGATGGTCATGTCCAGCTTGGCGGCAAAACGCATGGCGCGCAGCATCCGCACCGGATCCTCGCGATAGCGGGTCTCGGGGTCGCCGATCAGCTCCAGTTTGCGCTGGGCGAGATCCTCTATGCCACCTTCGAAATCGTGCAGGGTGAAATCCCGGGCACTGTAGTAGAGGGCATTGACGGTAAAGTCGCGGCGCTCGGCATCCTCTTCGATGGTGCCGTAGACGTTGTCGCGCAGCAGCATACCTTCATCAGACTGGGCCGATACATGCTTGCTGGTATTGACCTGATGGTGGTGACCCCGGAAGGTGGCCACTTCGATCACGTCACGACCAAAGACGATGTGGGCCAGGCGGAAGCGGCGGCCAATCAGGCGGCAGTTGCTGAACAGCGCCTTGATCTGCTCCGGCGTTGCGTTGGTGGCAATGTCGAAATCCTTTGGCGTTCTCCCGAGCAGAATGTCCCGGACACCTCCGCCGACCAGGTAGGCATCATAGCCACCCTTGTTCAGGCGATAGAGCACCTTGAGCGCATTCTCGCTGATCTCTTTGCGCGAGATGGGGTGCTGGTCACGGCTTAAAGTACGACGCTGCCCGGTTACGTGGGCTGGGATGGGAGACTCCACCGACTGCTCGCCGTCTTCCTTGCCGAGCACCTTGCGGCAAAAGTTTGCGATCTGGGAAAAAATGGTACACCTCTTCATGACTTCTAAATTGACGGGAGGCCAAAAAATAGCGGCCTATCATAGCTCAGGCCTGACCAAATGAAAAACGATGTGCTTCATTCAACAATTTCAGGCTTGGCTAAATAAAAATTTGTGCTGTCTATGTCAGAGAGCCCAGGCTGATCTTCTCTCTGGATGGGACTTGGTCGAGCCGCCAGTGGGCAATACCCCAGCTAATCATCTCGTCAATCCTGCTTGCCATCAGCTCGGGTGGCGGGCATTGGCCGAGAAACGTGAGTGCCTGCCACAGGGCTGGCCTGACCTCATCCAGCGCCAGTGCCGGAGCATGGTTCTGCTTCGACAGTTTGTGGCCATCCGCCAGCACCGCCAGCGGCAGGTGTACCCAGGCGGGCACGTTTGCCCCCAGGGTCTGGTAGAGGGCAATCTGGCGCACCGTGGGCTCCAGCAGATCGGCGCCGCGCACTATCTCAGTGATGCCGCAGTCCATGTCATCTACCACCACAGCCAGGTTATAGGCATAGAGGCCGTCCCGGCGGCGAATGATGAAGTCCTCATCGGCAAGACCGGCGGGCACAGAGACGTGTCCCTGCAGCGCATCGTCGAAATGGTAGACGGGATGGCGCTGGCGCAGCCGGGCGGCGCAACCTTCTGCCGCCAGCCCCAGTGCGCGGCAGTGACCGTTGTAAAAGCCGCCACCTGCCATGATCTCGCGCCGGGTACAGCGGCACCAGTAGAGATCCCCTGCCTGATAGAGCTGCGCTATGACGTCGTCATAGCGGCCGTGGCGCTGGCTCTGGTACATCACCTCCCCATCCCACTCAAGGCCATGGGCCTCCAGTGTCTGCAGGATAAGAGGGGCGGCACCGGCCATCTCCCGTGGCGGATCTATATCTTCGATCCGCACCAGCCAGCGTCCTTGTTGCGCCCTGGCCTGCAAGAAACTGCCGAGCGCCGCTATCAGGGAACCAAAGTGGAGCGGGCCTGACGGGGAGGGAGCAAAGCGGCCTATATAAGGGCGAGTCTGGGGAGACGGGACTGTATTCACGGACATGGCAATTCGGGCAAACGGTTCATTGAGGCTGCATTCTGGGACGCCCCAGCGAAAAGCTCAATAAAAAAGGGAGCCTGCAAGCTCCCTTTTTTCAGTTATGCCAGTGGTCGGTATCAACCGGCCATCTGTTTTTCCTTGATTTCAGCGAGTGTCTTGCAGTCGACACAGAGGTCGGCTGTCGGACGGGCTTCCAGACGACGGATGCCGATCTCGATACCGCAATGTTCGCAGTAACCGAAGTCATCGTCTTCGAGCAGTACCAAGGTCTTCTCGATCTTCTTGATCAGCTTGCGCTCACGGTCGCGGGTACGCAGTTCAAGAGCGAACTCTTCTTCCTGCGCGGCACGATCCACGGGATCCGGAAAGTTGGCTGCCTCATCCTTCATATGGTCAACGGTGCGGTCAACTTCCTGCATCAGTTGATTGCGCCAGGCTCCCAGGATCTTGCGAAAATGTGCCTTTTGTTGGTCATTCATGTACTCCTCACCCGGTTTTTCCTGGTAAGGCGCCACACCCGCAACGGCCAGGGGGCCCAGAGATTTCCTGTTTTCGCCTGTTGGCATGCCCTGTCTCCTAATTCAGCACGCTACCCGTGCCATCCATAAATTGAGGGCGACATCTATAGCAGAAGGGTAACGCGTAGGCAAACAAGCCGTACCAATTATGTTACCCACACCTACATTTATTCGCTGCCCTCGGGTAGCAGGTGACAAGATTCAAACGGGATAAAATCTTGGGCCACCATGCTCTGCACCCCAACATGGGGTCGATAGCATAAAATTTCAACCCCTGCCGTCATTGCTTGCTCAATAAGCAGACTATAGTGCGGATCTATGTGTGCTGCAGGGCGCATTCTCACTATTCCGGAGTGTAAAACCATAAATAACAGCACGGCTCTGTGACCTGCTGCCTTCATGACCATCAATTCACGCAAGTGCTTGGCACCGCGGGCAGTGACCGCATCGGGAAAGTAGCCCATGCCGGGCTGCTCCCGCTCATCGAGCAGGGTTACCGACTTTACCTCTATGTAGCAATCCGGCTTGCCGTCATCTTCCAGCAGCAGGTCGATGCGACTGTTCTCTTCGCCATATTTCACCTCGGTGCGCAGCCTCGCATAACCGGTGAGCGGAGCCAGTGCCCCTTGTTCGATCAGCTCGCGGGCTATCTGGTTGGCGCGCACCGTGTTGACGCAAATAAAGTGGCCCGCCGGGCTCTCGGCGATCTCCCAGCTATGGGGCAGATTGCGCTTGGGATTGTCGGAGGTGGAGTACCAGACCCGGGTACCAGGGTCGGCGCAGCCGGTCATGGCGCCGGTATTGGCGCAGTGAATGGTGATCACCTCGCCGTTGTCGAGCCGCACATCGGTCAGGAAGCGCTTGTAGCGGGAGATGAGCTGCCCGGACTGCAGGGGGGGATCGAAGATCATGGTGCGGTTCTCTTTTTTATAGGCAGGAAGCGAGGGCGATCGACTGTCACGACGCCATCTTCTCTCTGGCGCGCAGGGGCCAGCAGGCGAGCGGTTCATAGCGAACCCCGTCCGGCGCCGTGACCGACTGATAGAGGCAGAAGTGGTCTGCCTGCAACACAAAGTCAGGTGCTGGCAGATCTGCGGGGGCCTCGCCCGCCTTGCGTGACAGGGTCACATGGGGTCGGTAGCCCTGTTCCCCATTGCCCAGTCCCAGCTTTTCGCCGTGGCGGCGCAGGGCCCTGGCCAGTACATTGAGCTCGTTGGGCCATGTTTTGGGGCCCACCCAGGCCGCCTTGGCGCGGCTGAACCAGCCGGTTTCATCGAGGGTGATGGCAAGGGGTGGACAGTGCTGACGTTCTGCGGCTGCCATCAGGCGGGCGGTGGTGACCTGATCCGCTTCACCCAGAAAGGCCAGCGTCAGGTGGAGGTTTGCTTCAGGCACAGGTTGGCCGGGCCAGGGGCGCTGATCACGCCAGTCGATAAGCTCGGGGGCGAGCTGTTGCAGGGGCAGGGCAAAGAAAAGTTTGGCCATCTTGGTGAGGATGCCTTTTTACGCTCATAACATGGCGCCATTCTATGGCAGTCATCGCTGCCATGTCTCGCCATCCTGTTATCCCGTTTATATCTATGGTTCGAGTGGGATGACGGCCATGATGATCATCTTGCCGTCGCCTGTGCCGGCGACATCTGCTCACGGTGGCCGCGAATGCTATGGCAGAATGGGCGCCGTTTTAAGGTCGCTAACGTAAGGTGTTTGCCGCTTTGTCCCAACTCCCCATTGTTTCGGTGCTGCCAGCGCTGTTTGCCGCCATTGATGCCCATGCCAGCGTGATCCTGCAGGCCCCTCCCGGCGCGGGCAAGTCAACTCTGCTGCCGCTGGAGCTGGTGCGCCAGAACCGGCTGCCCGGTCGCATCATAATGCTGGAGCCCCGTCGACTGGCGGCGCGCAATATCGCCAGCTTCCTGGCTCGCCAGTTGGGGGAGAAAGTCGGGGAGCGCATCGGCTTGCGGGTCCGGGGCGAGAGTCGTACCAGCGCCCGGACCCGACTCGAGATTGTCACCGAGGGGGTGCTGACCCGAATGTTGCAGCAGGATCCCGAGCTCAGCGGCATTTCCCTGGTCATTTTCGATGAGTTCCACGAGCGCAGCCTGCATGCGGATACCGCGCTGGCGTTTGCCATCGAGAGCCAGCAGGGGCTGCGGGATGATCTCAAGCTGCTCATCATGTCCGCCACCCTGGATGGCATGGCGCTCGAGAGTCTGTTGCCCCATGCTCCCGTCATCCGCTCCGAAGGGCGCGGCTTTCCCATCGACTACCACTACCGTCCCGCCAACCGTCAGCAGTGGCTGGATCCTCAGGTGGGCGCCGTGGTGCTGGAAGCGCTGGCCAGCCATACCGGCAGTGCTCTGGTGTTCTTGCCAGGCCAGGGGGAGATAGAGCGGCTGGCGCAATGGCTGGAGGGGCGCTTGCCGGATGACGTGCGCCTGGCTCCCCTCTATGGTCGCCTCGACATGGCGGCCCAGCAGGCCGCCATCGAGCCGCCCCCTGCGGGTCAGCGTAAGCTGGTGCTCACCACCAATGTGGCTGAGACCTCCCTTACCATAGAGGGCATCAGTTTGGTCATCGACAGCGGATTGGAGCGGCGCGCCAGCTTTGATTTGAAAAGTGGCGTCACCCGGCTGGAGACCCGCCAGATCGCCAGGGCATCTGCCACCCAGCGGGCGGGCCGTGCTGGCCGTCTCGGTCCCGGGGTCTGCTACCGACTCTGGAGCGGCGAGGTGCAAGAGCGGCTCGCCGAGCAGAGTCCGCCCGACATTCTGACCCAGGAGCTGACCGGTCTGCTGCTGGATGCCGCCCAGTGGGGGGCAAAAGTAGAAAGCTTGCCACTGCTGGACATGCCTCCCGCCGCTGCCGTGGCCAGCGCCCAGCGGCTGCTGGTCAGCCTGGGCGCCATGACGCCGGAGGGTGAGCAACAACTTACCCCCGCTGGCCGCGCCATGGCTGCGTTCGGTACGCACCCCCGGTTGGCGCGCATGCTGCTGCGAGCCCGCGAGCTGGAAGCAGAGGGTCTGACAGGGATTGTCGCCGATGCGGCTTTCCTGGTGGCGCTGCTGGAAGAAGATCTGCGAGGATCGGAGCGCCTCTCCGTGCTGTTTCATCGCCGACAGGGCGCCCTGCGTCAGGGGGCGGCCCGCTGGTTCGAACGCCTCGGTGTCAGGTCCGACGCTTCTCAACGCCAATCCCGGGGGGAGTGGCTCGGGTTGCTCTGCGCCCTCGCCTGGCCGGATCGGATCGGCAAGTTGCGCAGTGGCAGCCGCTATCAACTCAGTGGTGGGGTGAGCTGCGATCTGGTAGAAGGTCATCCATGCCAGGGACAAGGGGCCCTGATCGCCATCGAGATGGGGCAAAACGATCGTGGCAGCCGCATCTTCATCGCCGAGCCGGTGGAGCTGGACGAGCTGGCGCGCCAGCTGCCGGAGCTGGTAAGCGAGCGCCAGTGGTTCGACTGGGACGAGCGGGAGGAGCGGGTACGGGCCGAGCGCCAGCAGGTGATCGGCGAACTGGTGCTGAGCCAGCGGCCGTTGACCGACCTGACCGATGAACAGAAGGGGCGCTGTTTGCTGCAGGGCATACGTCGCAAGGGGCTGCATGTGTTGCCCTGGGATGAGCAGAGTGAAGGGCTGCTGGCCCGATTGCGTTGCGCCCGCGATTGGCTGCCGGATGATGGCTGGCCTGCCATGGACGACGAAAGCCTGCTGGTGGGCCTCGAGGCGTGGCTGTTGCCTGCGGTGAGTGGCATGACCCGGCTGGAGCAGCTAAAAAGGCTCAATCTCTGCGACGTGCTGCGTCAATCCTTGTCCTGGCCGCTGCCCAAACGGCTGGATGAGGCGTTGCCGAGCCATTTCACGGCACCGACCGGCAGCCGGGTACGCATCCGTTATCAGCCGGGCCAGGCGCCTGTGATCCCGGTGCGTATTCAGGAGATGTTCGGGCAAGGCACAACTCCGTGCGTGGCAGATGGACGGGTGGCGCTGGTGGTGGAGTTGCTCTCCCCGGCCCAGCGGCCGCTGCAGATCACCGCCGATCTCGCCGCCTTCTGGGCGGGCTCCTACGCCTTGGTAAAAAAAGAGATGAAGGGGCGTTATCCTCGTCACTACTGGCCGGATAACCCGCTGGAAGCCATGCCAACCAGGGTCACCAAGAAGAAGATGGGATTGCAGGATTAACCTCTCCCATTAAGGTCCAGGGGCCTGACAACAGAGTAAAAACGAGTTCAGGGACGAAAGCCTTGGTTTTCGTCGGGTCGACGGCATGGGTCGACCGGTAATCATGCCCGCGATGGCGATATAACGAATAGCAAAGAGGATTCATGGCAACGCAACGACGCAAGCGCACACCCAAGAAGGTGGCGCCCAAACGCACCATCTGGCGCAAGCTGTTCTGGCTTGGCTTCAAGCTCTCCCTGGTGGTGGCGGCCTTCATGGTGGTATTTGGCATCTATCTCGATACCAAGGTGCGCGAGCGCTTTGACGGGGAGAAGTGGCAACTGCCGGTGATGGTTTACAGTCGTCCGCTGGAGCTCTATCCCAGCCAGCGCCTCTCCCAGGCTCAGATGCTGCGCGAGCTCAACATGCTGAGCTACAAGCAGGTGCGTCAGCCCCATACTCCGGGCGAGTACGCAGTGAGTGGCAATCGTATCGAGCTCATCCGCCGTCCATTCGCCTTCCATGACGGCGCCGACGGTGCCCGTGGCCTGCGCCTTACCTTCAGCGGCGCTCGCCTGGAAGGGATCCAGTCGCTGGAGAACCAGCGTCAACTCGGTTATGCCCAGATGGACCCGGTACTGCTCGACCGCCTCAATACCGAGGATCGGGAAGATCGTCTGCTGGTGCGCATCGCCGAGGTGCCGGACAGCCTGCTCATCACGCTGCTGACCACAGAGGATCGCGACTTTTACCAGCATGGAGGCGTCTCGCCGGTGGCCATCATGCGTGCCATGGTGGCCAACGTGCTGGCCGGTCGCACCGTGCAGGGGGGCAGTACCCTGACTCAGCAGCTGGCCAAGAACTTCTTTCTGACCCGCGAACGCAGCCTGTGGCGCAAACTGCAGGAAGCCTACATGGCGGTGTTGATCGACTACCGCTATAGCAAGGACGAGATCCTGGAGGCCTATCTCAACGAGGTCTATCTGGGGCAGAACTTCTCCCAGGGTGTGTATGGCTTCGGGCTCGCCTCCTACTTCTACTTCGGCATTCCGGTCAACGAGCTGGACATAGATCAGGTCGCCCTGCTGGTGGGGCTGGTGAAGGGACCCTCCTATTACGATCCCTGGCGCTTCCCGGAGCGGGCCAAAGCCCGTCGTGATCTGGTGCTCAAGCTGCTGATGGATCACGGCAGCCTGCAAGCGGCAGAGTACGAGCTGGCCAGCAAGCAGCCGCTCGGCATCATTACCCGTGGCCAGATGAGTTATGGCCGCACCCCGGCCTTCATGGGCCTGCTCAAGCGCGAGATCCAGAGCCGTTTCGGGCCTGATCTGCTCAAGCAGTCCGGCCTCAAGATCTTCACCAGCCTGGATCCCATCGCCCAGCATGCCGCCGAGCAGGCGGTCGCATCGGGACTGGCACTCATCGAGAAGCAGCGTGGCAAGAAGAAGCTGGAGGCGGCCATGGTGGTCTCCGACTGGCACAAGGGTGAAGTGGTTGCACTGGTGGGGGGCCGGGATCCGCGCTACGCCGGTTTCAACCGGGCGCTGGATGCCCGCCGACAGATTGGCTCTCTGGTCAAGCCTGCCGTCTATCTGACCGGCCTCTCCAACGGCCTGACGTTGGCGAGTCCGCTCAAGGACCAACCGATCCGCATCCGTGGCAAGGATGGCCAGCTCTGGACACCGCAGAACTATGATCGCAAGTTCCGCCAGAGCGTGCCCTTGATGGATGCACTGGCCAGCTCCCTCAACGTGCCGACCGTCAATCTGGGTCTGCAAGTGGGGCTGGAGAAGGTGGTGGACACATTGCACAAGCTGGGGGTAGAGCAGGAGATCCAGCCCTATCCGTCGCTGGTGTTGGGGGCTGTTGCCCTCTCCCCTATGGAGGTGAACCAGATGTATCTGCCCATCGCCAACCAGGGGATGACCCAGCCCTTGTCGGCCATCCGCGCCGTGGTCAACAGCGATGGCAGTGCTCTCTATCAGCATGATCAGACCGCCAAGCGGGTCACGGACGAGCAGGCCAGCTGGCTCACCTTGTTTGCCATGACCAAAACGGTGAGCCAGGGCACGGCCCGCTCACTCAACGCCAAGTTCCCCGGCGCCACCATGGCGGGCAAGACAGGCACCACCAACGAGCTGCGTGACTCCTGGTTTGCAGGGCTGGACAACAACGAGCTGGTCAGTGTCTGGGTGGGGCGTGACGACAACACACCGGCGGGGCTGACAGGCTCCAATGGCGCCCTGCAACTGTTTAGCGGTTACATGGGCCAGCGTGGCGTCAACAGCCTTGCCATCAAGATGCCGCAAGGGGTGAGCTGGGCCAACTTCTCCCGCGCCAGCGGGGCCAGAGTGGCCAGCGATTGCCCGGGCAGCCTGCAGGTGCCTGCCAAGCTGGCCACTCTGGCCGAGCCCATGAGCTGCAGCAGCCCATCGCCACGCAGCGCACTGGATGACTGGTTCGGTGGTTTCTTCAACTGATAGATGAAACGGGCAGCGCAGGCTGCCCGTTTGACTGGAGTCCTCATGTCTTTGCCATTGTTTGACGCCATCCACCATGTGGCCATCATCGCCAGCGACTATGACCGCTCGCGCCACTTTTATCATCAGGTGTTGGGACTGCCCATCATTGCTGAAACCCTGCGTGAGGCGCGCCAATCCTGGAAGCTGGACTTGGGGCTGCCCGATGGCAGTCAGCTGGAGCTGTTCAGCTTTCCGGCTCCCCCTGAACGCCCCTCACGCCCGGAGGCCTGTGGCCTGCGCCATCTGGCGTTCAGGGTGAGCGACCTGGACAGAGTCGTGCGGCATTTGCAGCATCATCAAATAGAGGTAGAGCCGGTGCGGGTGGATGAATGGACCGGCAAGCGTTTTACTTTTTTCGCTGATCCAGACGGTCTGCCGCTGGAGCTGTACGAGGTTAGCTAGCGTTTCTGTGATGCCGTCGCTACCAGTAAAAAAGCCGCCCGGTCTGTGACCGGGCGGCTTTCTTCATTGTGGGGTCAAGTTCATCAAGCCGTGGTCAGCAGCGCCACTGCGACAGCCATGACCACTATGCCGACCCAGCCGATGGGCTTGAGGCGCTCGCCAAACAGCAGCAAGCCACCAAGCGCCGTACCGAGAATGCCGATGGCACCCCAGGTGGCATAAGCGACAGCAAGGTCAATCTTGCCGGTACCCACGGCTTCGGAAAGCAGGGTGAAGGCGCAGAGCACCAGCAGAATACCGAAGAAACCCCAACCCTTGTGACGAAAGCCCACCGAGCGATTGATCGCCATGTTGGCGCCAATATCCAGCAGGGCGGCGCCGAGTATGATGACTATCGGGCTCATACCGCACCTTCAATCTTGACGGGGGTAATGGGCCTGCGGCGACGGGGTGCCGGATCATCATGGGTCTCACCCATTGTCACCATAACAATACCCACTATTGCCAATGCCAGACCGATCAACTCCTGCGTGTTGAGGTCATAACCCAGAAACAGGATGGAGATGATGGTGATCAAGCCGATCCCCAGTCCTTCCCACAGGGCAAACGCAATACCAATGGAGATTGTTTTGGCGGCTTTGGCCAACAACATGTAAGAGACGGTGATCAGGATCCACATCGGCAGATAGTTGATCCAGCCGGCATCATTGGCGGGGATCATGGCCATGCTTGAGGTGCCCGCGACCTCGGTGAAAATGGCGGCCGTCAAAAATATTCGGGCTAAAAGCATTCGACTGAGTAACATAAAATTTCCTTCTGTGGCTGAGACGGATGAGAGGATAACCCTAGTGATACTTGAGTCAGGAATCGCTGAGCGTCGGTTATTCAGACGCTAATGGTTTGCCTTGCCAAACGGAGGCGAGGTAATGTGAACATCGGATATTCTGCCATCAGCCCGTTGTCATGAAGCTTTATCAGATACAACTCTTTGTCGAATCAGCTAACAGTGGCTCCATTGCCAACACGGCTCGTCGTCTTGGCAAAAGTCGCAGTGCGGTCAGCACGGCGATTGCGGCGCTGGAGGTAGAGCTTGGCGTCGAACTTTTTGAACGGGGGGCCAACCAGAGTCGATTGACCGAGATCGGTGAGCTGGTACTGGATGATTGCAAGCGGCTGTTGCAGGCCGCCAACAGCCTCAAGCTCAAGTGCGAGCACTATGCCTCCGGTGCCGAGGTGGCGCTGCGGGTGGCGCGGGATGATGCCATTCCCGAGCTGGTGTGGCGCGACATGCTGGGGGCGCTGCGCCGCCAGTTCCCCGGCACCAGTATCTCGCTGGTGCTGGCTTCTCCCCCTGAACTGCCAGCGCTGGTGGAGGAGGGGTTTGTCGATGCCGCCTTCGGTCTCATCACGGAGGAGCAGGAGCGCAGTGGCCTCAATATCGATGTGCTCAACCCGATCCGTACCCTGATGGTGGTGGCACCCAGCCACCCATTGGCCAGTCTGAAGCGGGTATTGCAGCAGGATTTGACCGGCCATACTCAGGTCACCCTCTCCTACGTGGACGAATTTTCGGTCAAGAGCCTGCTCCCCATCGGGGGTCAACATATAGGTCTGTCGAGCTTCGAACTGATGCGGGATGCTGTGCTGGATGGACTGGGGTGGGCCGTGCTGCCTTCTCCCTTGATCCAGAGCCAGCTGCGGCAGGGGGAATTATTGACCCTGAAGCACAAATTCAGTCTGCAGTGGCGTGACTACGGCGTCTATCTGTCGGAAAACGCCTATCATGGCAAGGTACTGGCGTGGCTGAAGAAGGCCATTCAGGCCTACCTTGAACCTTTTGAATAAGCTGGCAAGCGTCATGCCTTCTGGCCATTGGCGAGGGGGAGAACGCAGCGGGCTCTTGTGATCCAACACGGCCTGATGGTACATACTGTCAATACACTCATGCAGCGCCTGGAGGCGTGAACGATATGAGCAGTGCCCAAGACAAGGACGAAATCTGGCTGGATGACGACATCATAGAGCTGGATGATGATGAGGCCGTGGTGGTCAAGGCGATCAACCCCTGGAAAGTGCTGATCGTGGACGATGAACCTGACATTCATCATGCTACCCGATTGGCGCTTTCCAACATTCAATACAAGTCCCGCCCCCTCGAACTGCTCAATGCCTACAGTGGTGCCGAAGCGGCTCAAATGCTGCTGGCCAATCCACGTATCGCCCTCATCTTGCTGGATGTGGTGATGGAGACCGAAGATGCCGGTCTACGACTGGTACACCAGATCCGCAACGAGATGCACAACAGCCTGGTGCGCATAGTGCTGCGCACCGGCCAGCCCGGTCAGGCCCCAGAGCAGCGGGTGATCCTCGACTACGACATCAACGACTACAAGACCAAGACAGAGTTGACGGTGCAGAAGCTCTTCACCACTGTCATAGCGTCTTTACGCTCCTACGAGACCCTCTGCGCCATCGACAAGAGTCGCCAGGGGCTTGGCAAGATCCTGGAAGGCGCGGGGGATCTCTATCATCTGCACTCCCTGCGGGAATTTGCCTCCGGCGTCCTGAAACAGATCAGCGCCATTCTGGATGTCGGCACTGAAGGGGCCATCTGCGTCGAGCGCAGGCCCGACTCTCAGGAACTGGAAGTGCTGGCGGCCACTGGTGACTATGAATCTCTGCTCAATGGTGTATCCCTTGCTGCCTTTCCTGCGTTGAACGACTCTGTGATGAGTGCGCTTGCCAACCGTCGAAACCGCTTTGAGCACCCGCAAGATGCTCTCTATATCGCTGCCCAGAATGGTCGCGAGTTCGTGCTCAACTTCACGCCGACCCAACCTCTCGATCCTCTGGAGTGCGATCTGCTGGATGTATTTTGCCAGCGGATTTCAGCTGCTTACGATAACCTCTATCTCTACAACCAGCTGCTGCGTGCCCAGGAGGCAACAGTGGTGGCGCTCGCTGCGCTGGCGGAGTTTCGTGATTCTGATACCGGTGAACATGTGCTGCGAGTACAGAAACTCTCCGATGCCATAGTGGCCGAGATGCAGCAAGCGGGTGCTTACCCCAATGAACTGACTCCCGGCTTTGTCGACATGATCGGCATGGCCAGCATATTGCACGATGTCGGCAAGGTCGGCACACCGGACCACATTCTGCACAAGCCTGGCCGGTTCGAGCCGGATGAGCGGGTCATCATGGAGCAGCATGCAGACATAGGGGCTAGCATATTGCACAAGGCGGGCGAGATGGTGGAAGGCACCAGCTACCTGTCGCTGGGGGCCGAAATTGCCCGTGGTCATCATGAGCACTTCGATGGCAAGGGCTACCCGGAGCAGCTGGCCGGCCAGCAGATCCCGCTGTCAGCCCGTATCGTGGCCGTGGTCGATGTGTTTGATGCTCTGCTCAGCAAGCGCCCCTACAAGGAGCCCTGGTCGCTGGCGCAGACCATGGAATATATCCAGTCCCGCTCCGGCAGTCAGTTCGATCCTCATGTGGTCCAGGCGCTCAATCGGCTGGTGACGGAGTCGCGATTGCCATACGAGTTGTGAGCGTGACAGTGCAGAGACCAAAACAGAAGGGGCCATCAGGCCCCTTCTGTTTTGGTCTCTGCAGGGATTTTTATAGGTTGCAGTTAGCGCAGGGCATGGCGCGATCTCGGTTGTCGCTTTCGAAACGGCAATAGTATGAGGCCGAGCAGCAGGTCTCCCAGCAAGACCGCGATGAACCCCACCGACATGCCACAGATGATGGCGGACTGTTTGAGCGGCACCAGATAGCTGTAGTTTTGCAGGGTATCTTGCCAGAGTTGGGGATCGGCGCGCAGCAGCAGGTGTGTCAGCTGCTGATACCAGGGATGATCCTTGAAAGCACTCTCCTGCAACAGCATCTGCTGCTGGCTCACCAGGTGTTGCAGACTGACGGCATCCCTGGCGAATACGGGGTCCGGGTTGGTGCGATAGTGGTTGACCAGGGCGGTCAGATCGCCGTTGAAGTGCTGATCTGCGGTGCCCTGGAATGGCACCAGGCTGAGGTTGGCCTGTTGCAGGCGTGCATCCAGCCGCTGGTAGTAGAGGTCGATCAGACCCGGTACCTGAACGCCCGCCAGCAAACCCAGGGCAAACAACATAATGCGAAGGTAGCTGCGCATATTCCTCATCATCTCGTTAAAAAGAGCTCTCATACTAGCTGCAAGCCTGGTTCAGACCAAGGTAGTGTTCCGTCATCCAGTGGACCTTGTGTCGATATGGCAGCTTCACAGCCCGGTTGTAATAGCGCCTGTCCGGTTATCCCCTCTCCAATGTTAAGGATTCAAATCGCGCCCATTATGTTCTAGAATGCCGCGTTTTTTCCGGGAGAGGAGAGTCTGCATGAGCAAGTTCGTGCCGTGCTATTTGATTGGGGGCCTCATTGCCATCAGTTGGGCCGCCTTGCCTGCCCATGGCCCCTGGGATCAGTGGGATCTTGCCGTCTTTCATCTGGTCAATGGCTGGCTGGGCCAGTCTTCGTTGTGGGCCGATGTGGTGGCCGTGACCAATAATCGTCTGTTTGATCTGGTCGTATTGGGCTGCATGGGGCTCATCCTGGCGATGTGCTTCTTCCGTTCTGAGGATGGAGATCGTCGTCGCCTTGTCGCCATGGGGATCGTCATGTTGTTGGGGGCCCTGGTTATCAACCAGTTTGGTCACCTGCTGCCGGTCAGTCGTCCCAGTCCGACCCTGACCGTTGCGGATGCACTACGAGTCACCCAGCTCAGCGCGATCCCGACCAAGGATTCCTCCAGCGACAGTTTCCCCGGCGATCATGCCCTGTTTTTGATGATCTTTGCCGGTTTCGCCCTGCGTTATCTGCCACGCTGGGCAGGGGTGCTGGCCATCTTGATGGTGCCGCTGTTCTCGGCGCCCCGTATTTTGTCTGGTGCCCACTGGTTGACGGATGTCTATGTTGGCGCCTTGGGCCTGACCCTGCTCTGTTTGCCCTTGTTGTTGCTGACGGGGCTGTCGGATGCGCTGATCGGCTGGCTTGCCTCCCGGCTGCCTCTTGGGCCACGACGGCGCAGTACCGGGCATCCGTCCGATTAATATCAAAAAAAGAAGGTCGGTTTACACCGGCCTTCTTTTTGGCTACAGCCCATCGATGACTGTGGTCGTCGCGAAATGACCATGACTACCACCGATGGCCCCAGGCCTGCTGGCCCTCATGGATAAGTATTAGCAGAGTCATTCGAACGCGCTTGCCCCAGCTTTATCCAGACAATCGTTTGCATGGGGGCGTGATTGATTCTGGTCAGGACTTTTAATTTCCGCTGCCTTAGAATCGCCGGCCCTTGCAGGAGAGGTCGGTATGCTAATTAATCTTTTACGCCTGATATTCATCGTCTGTGCCCTGGCGTTCGTTTTCATGCTGGTACGGGCCTGGTGGCATAAACGGCAGCAGGGCTCACTGGAGCCAACCCCGTTCTGGCCGGTGGCCGCCATCGGATTTGTTGCCAATTTTCTCGATACCCTGGGGGTTGGCAGCTTTGCCGTGAAGACAGCCTGTTTCAAGCAGTTCAAGTTGATCGACGATCGGCTGCTACCCGGTACCCTCAATGGCCAGTGCGTGCTGCCGACGGTTGCCCAGTCCCTCATCTTTATCGGCGTGGTCAAGGTGGACCCGATCACGCTCATCAGCATGATGGTGGCAGCAGCAGCAGGGGCGGCCTGGGGGGCGCGTCATGTGGCTTCATTTGATCGTCAGACCATACGGCTGGTGATGGCAGTCTCTCTGCTGGTGGTGGCCGGCCTTATCTTTGCGGGCTTGCTGGGTCTGTTCCCCCTCGGCGGCGATGCCATGGGGCTGACAGGTTACAAGCTGGGAATTGCCCTGCTCGGCAATTTCATCTTCGGGGTCTTGATGAATGTGGGGATCGGGCTGTTCGCCCCCTGCATGACGCTCGTCTATCTGCTGGGGATGAACCCCATGGCGGCGTTTCCCATCATGATGGGATCCACCGCCGTGCTCAGCGTCTTCTCGGCGGGCACCTTCATTCGCAAGGGGGCCTTTGATGCCAGGGCCGTGCTGGCAGTGGCAATTTTTGGCCCCATCGGCGTGGTGCTGGCTGCCCTGCTGGTACAGTCCATGGACATGGCGATGTTGAAGTGGCTGGTGGCCTTTATCGTCATCTATACCTCCTGGACCATGTACGCCTCCTGGCGGGCAGAGCGACGCAAGGCTCAACCCCGGCTGGTGGAGATCGCAGGTTAGCCTGGACCAGTGCCGCCTCGGCTTTGGCCCCCAGAAACACATAGAGCCCCAGTGCCAGCAGCAGTCCCACGGCACATCCCATTACACCTACCGCAGGCCAGAGCAGTTCGCTCTGGCCAAGCGACCCTTTGAACAGCAGCAACAGCCCCTCGATGGAGACCGCAATCAGGATGGCGGCGATAAAGCGGGTGATGGTGCGGCGAACGGCGCTGTGGCGAAAGATGTCCTTATGCAGCAGCACCTCCTCCTCCAGAATGGTCTTGCCCAGATCGAATACCGCCAGCGCCAGGGTCAGGAATATGATGGCGCTAAAGGCACCTAGCTGGTTCTGCTGCTCCCCGCACAGCAGCAGATAGAGCTGCTCCAATCCATGCCATATCAGGGTGGCGACGATGAGAAACAGCGCCATGCTCAGCACCACATAGACAGCCTTGAACCAGGGCATGGCGCGGCGCCGCTCACGATCGCCCATCAGCCAGGCAATCAGCTGATTGAGGCAAAGTGTCAGTTCCCGACCATGACCCTGCACAACCAGACGTAGCTGTGCCTGTGGCGCGGGTACGGGGGGAAGGATCCTCGCAGACTCACGGCTCTGGCCTATGGTCAGAATAAAGGGGTAGCCCTTTAGGGAATCACGGGGGGCGGTGAGCAGCCCCAGCAACAGGGGGGCCAGTTCGGTTTCGTATTCCTGATAGCGCCGCAGCACATCGATGGGGCTCATCTCTGCCATATGGACCTCGGTCAAGTGGGCTCCTGCTGAAGATGTGCAAATAGTGGGCCCGTTTTATGACGGGGATGGTATGGGATATTGCACCAGGGGATGACAAAACAGAGGGGGTGAGCAGAGAGCTGCACCAGAAAGAGGCGCTGGGGGACGTCAGACGCATCAGATAGAGAAAAGGGCCCGCAAAGGGCCCTCTCGTTAATCTCTGGCTGGATTAACCCGCCAGTTTGGCGAAGCTGCGTTCGGCGGCGGCCAGGGTATGTTCGATCTCCTTGTCGCCGTGGGCCAGTGACAGGAAGCCTGCCTCGTAGGCACTCGGCGCCAGGTAAACACCCTCTTCCAGCATCAGATGATAGAAGCGCTTGAAACGTTCCATGTCGCAGCGGGTAACCTGCTCATAGCGGGTGATCTCCGGCTCGTCGGTAAAGAAGAAGCCGAACATGCCGCCCACATAGTTGATGGCGAGCGGGATACCGTGCTTGGCGGCAGCGGCTTTCAGCCCCTCGGCAACCCGGGCAGTCTTGGCATTCAGCTGCTCATAGAGCCCCGGCTCCAGCAGCAGATCCAGCATGGTCAGGCCCGCGGCCATGGCGACCGGGTTGCCGGAGAGAGTACCCGCCTGATAAACCGGACCGGTCGGGGCTATATGCTGCATCACCTTCTTCTTGCCGCCGAAAGCGCCAACCGGCATGCCGGCACCGATGATCTTGCCGAGAGTGGTAAGGTCCGGGTCTATGTTGTAGTAACCCTGAGCACCACGCAGCGAGACACGGAAACCGGTCATCACCTCGTCCAGGATCAACAGGGCACCGAACTCGTCGCAGATGGTGCGCAGCCCTTCCAGAAAACCGGGCACAGGCGGGATGCAGTTCATGTTGCCGGCGACCGGCTCGACTATGATGCAGGCGATATCACAACCGTATTGGGTGAAGGCTTCCCGTACCGAATCGAGGTCGTTGAACACGCAGGTCAGGGTGTGTTTGGCAAAGTCGGCCGGCACGCCCGGGCTGTTGGGCTGACCCAGGGTGAGGGCGCCGGAGCCGGCCTTGACCAGCAGGGAATCGGCGTGGCCGTGATAGCAGCCTTCAAACTTGACGATTTTGTCGCGACCCGTGTAACCGCGAGCCAGCCGGATGGCGCTCATGGTTGCCTCAGTGCCGGAGTTCACCATCCGCACCTGCTCCATGGAAGGCACAATCTGGCGTACCTTCTCAGCCATCAGCACTTCGATCTCGGTGGGCGCACCATAGCTCAGACCCTTCTCCACTGCCTTGATGACGGCAGCCTTGATGGCCGGGTGGTTGTGACCGAGCAGCATGGGGCCCCAGGAGCCGATGTAGTCCACATAGGCCTGACCATCCACGTCATAGAGGTAGGCACCATCGGCATGATCGATGAAGCGGGGTGTACCGCCGACCCCATTGAAGGCGCGGACCGGTGAGTTGACGCCACCCGGAATGGTCTGGCGGGCCTGTTCAAACAGCTGATCTGATTTTGACATGGATCATCCTTAATGGGATTTTGGTCGTCGCACAGGCGCAGGCGGCCTATTGCGGCTCGGCAGCCTGGGGGAGCTGGAGTATGCTTTGCGCTCTCGTTACCTGGTCCAGGCCTGCCCCGTGCTAAATGAAACGGGCCGACTATAGCAGAAAGGCTCTGTACTGGGCAGCCGGGCTGTCTGCCAGATGCTCCTCACCAGGCAGACAAATGTGATCTTTCCAACATGGTGCAACAAGATGGCACAACAAGTTATCTCCTCTTCTGACGCTCCCTCTTATCCACGCAGCCCCGCCTTGCTGCGCATGATCCATCAAGACAAAATGCCACTGCTGGTGTTATTGCTGGCGGCCCTGGTCGGTACCTTGGCAGGGTTGGTGTGCGGGCTGTTCGAATCCGGTGTGCACTGGCTGGCCGAGCAGCGACTCGAGCTGCTGGCCGACCGTCCCTGGTGGCAGCTCGGTCTGCTCGGATTTGGCTTCAGCGCCTTGTTAGGCTTTGTCGGTTACTTCCTCACCCATGCCTTTGCTCCGGAAGCGGGGGGCTCAGGGATCCCTGAAATCGAAGGGGCCATGGATGATCTGCGTCCGGTACGCTGGTGGCGGGTGCTGCCGGTCAAGTTCTTCGGCGGCATCTGTACCCTGAGCTCCGGCATGGTGCTGGGACGGGAGGGACCCTCGGTGCAGATCGGTGGCAACCTTGGCAAGATGGTGGCGGATATCTGCCGGCTACCCAAGGAGCATGGTCATGCTTTGCTGGCCGCCGGTGCCGCGGGTGGTCTGGCCGCCGCTTTCAATGCACCGCTGGCCGGGATCCTGTTCGTGATGGAAGAGATGCGGCCGCAGTTTCGCTACTCCTTTCTGGCCATCAAGGCGGTGGGGATCTCCGCCATCATGGCAACCCTGATGCTGCAGAACATGAAAGGGCAGGGGGCGGTGATCACCTTGCCGCACTACGATGCCCCTGCACTGAAGGCGCTTTGGCTGTTCCTCTTCATGGGGGCTATCTTCGGGGTGCTTGGTTTTGTCTTCAACAAGCTGGTGCTGGCCTGCCAGGATGGCTATCTGGCACTGCACCAGAACAAGCGTCATCGCTTCGTGGCCATCGGCATGCTGGTGGCGGGGACCTTTGGCGTACTGTCGCTGTTTGCCCCCTCGGTGACAGGCGGAGGGACAGAGCTCATCCCCCATCTGATGGGCGGAGAGTATGCAATGGCGACCCTGTTCCTCATCTTCTCTGTACGGCTGGTGGCCACTCTTATCTGCTTCTGCTCTGGCGCCCCAGGTGGCGTGTTTGCCCCGACCCTGGCCCTTGGCACCCTGTTTGGTGTGGTATTCGGTCATCTGTTTCATGCGGCTTTTCCGGAGCTTGGCATCGAACCCGGCGCCTTTGCCATCGCCGGCATGGGGGCCTTGTTTGCCGCCACTGTGCGTGCTCCCATCACGGGGATAGTGCTGGTGACCGAGATGACCGATAACTATCAGCTGATCCTGCCCATGATGATCACCACGATCGGAGCAACTCTGGTGGCCCAGTGGCTGGGGGGGCGCCCTATCTATTCCCAGATCCTGGAGCGAACTTTACGGCTTGCTGCGCGTCAAAAGCGGGGAGACAGCGGCGCTACTACCAGTTAACTCCTTGTATGTCAGCGCGAATCCGGTTGGGTCGCGTATAGTGAAGGGAGCATGGCCGCTGTATGGCGTAGTAATAAAAGAGGCCTTATGTCCCAGATATTGAAGTTGTTGACTGTGCTGTGCGTGGGGGCGCTCATCGGTTATTTCGTCGGTAATCGACAGGAGCTGGCCCAGAGCAGCCTCCTGTCGGTGCAGCAAGAAACCCTGGAGCGTCAGGGCAAGGCGATAGGTCAGCTCAAGAGCGACCTTGCCATCAAGGATACCCTGCTGGCCACACAGAGGGCCGCGTTCGAGCAATTGCAAAAGACGCTCAAGGAGCAGGAAGCCCAGGTGCAGGAGCAGAAGCGCCAGTTGGCCTTCTTCGAGCGGATCATGCGACCCACGGGTGAACAGGTAGGGGTGGTGATCGATAACCTCACATTGCAGGAGACCAGTATCCCCGGCCGTTATCACTACCGCTTGGCGCTGACCCAGCCAGCCAAGAAGCGGGAGCTGTTCCGCGGCCAGGTACAGATAAAGGTAGAGGGCAGCCTGGGTGACAAACCAAAGACCCTCGGTAGCCGTGAGCTTGGCATGAAAGTGGGCGAGGGGCGCTATGCCTTGCGTTACTTCCAGCTGCTGGAGGGCAACTGGCAGCTGCCGGAAGGCTTTATACCGGACCGGGTGCGTGTCACTATTGGCAAAGAGGGCAGACAGCCGGCCCAGGAGCTGCTGGCCGAATGGGGTGACCTGATCAAACCCCTGGTTGCTCCGCCTGCTGCGCAGTAAGAAGATTGGTGAATACTTGAACTAAATAGTCGGGTATTAGATAATTTCGCGGTTTCCATGTTTGTGGATTTAACGGTTGTGAGGTCAGTAATGAGTGCAGTAGCAGAAGCCCCGTTGCCAATCCAGATGACGGATGCGGCAGCCAACAAGGTGAAGAACCTGATCACCGAAGAAGAAAATCCCGAGCTCAAGTTGCGGGTGTACATCACGGGTGGTGGCTGCTCCGGTTTCCAGTACGGTTTCACCTTTGATGAGAAGATCAATGAAGGGGACACTGTAGTCGAGAAGAGTGGCGTCACCATGGTGATCGATCCCATGAGCCTGCAATATCTGGTAGGCGGCAGCGTGGACTACACCGAAGGCCTGGAAGGTTCCCGCTTCACAGTGACCAACCCCAATGCCAGCACGACCTGTGGCTGTGGTTCCAGTTTCTCCATCTGATTTGCCGTAACAGCGCGATTGAAGGGCCCAACAGGGCCCTTTTCTATTTATCCCTCTCTGCCTTCCTATATAAAGCGTCGCATCCTTATAAAGGCATCAACGGAGTTCTTGGCCTGTAAAAAGGAAATGGAGATTCTTCTGAGGCACATAAATGGATGCATCTTGCACGATCTGGCTATTGATTGAACACTTGAACGTCTTCCTCAATAAAACACAGTGTTTTTGCTTGCCAGAAAGATTCAGCTCCCTATAATGCGCCTCCATCGACAGGGCAAGCGGCAACGCAGAAAGCGAAGTCGATAACCTCGAAAAGCCTTTGAAAATAAGGCTTGACTCGAGAAGGCGGTTGAGTAGAATTCCACTCCCGCAGCAACACACTGTTGCGTCGCTCTTTAACAATTTGAATCAAGCAATCTGTGTGGGCACTCAC
>NZ_JAACFY010000027.1:0-46571 GCF_029237305.1 Aeromonas sp. 2MA4
TGGAGGCGCATTATAGGGAGTTGAATCTTTCTGGCAACCCCTTATCGGCAATAAAATTGCAAAAATCGGCATCTTTTTAGTTATTCATATCCAACCACAGCTTTTGTACAAACTTATCCACAGAAACGAGTTCCGGATTGCTAGAATGGCCAAAAACAAGGAGGCCAAGATGGACTTGCGACTGAGACCCTACAAGGGAAAACGCCCGCAACTGGGCAAACGGGTATATGTAGACCCCTGCGCGACTCTGGTAGGGGATATAGATCTGGCGGAAGATGCCAGCATCTGGCCCATGGTGGCGGCGCGGGGGGATGTGAACCATATCCGCATCGGTGCCCGCAGCAATATTCAAGATGGCACCGTGTTGCACCTTACCCGCAAGAGTGCCAGCAATCCTGACGGCTATCCGCTGTTGATCGGAGAGGATGTGACGATCGGCCACAAGGCCATGCTGCACGGCTGCACCATAGGCGACCGTGTGCTGGTCGGCATGGGGGCCATCATCCTGGATGGGGTTGTGGTGGAAGATGACGTGATGATCGGGGCCGGCAGTCTGGTGCCACCAGGTAAGCGACTCGAATCCGGATTCCTCTATATGGGTAACCCCGTCAAGCAGGTCCGCCCCCTCAAACCTGCCGAGGTCGTATTTCTCAAGACCTCAGCCGGCAACTATGTCCTGCTCAAGGACGAGTATCTGCAAGAGGCTTGAGCAGACCCCACAAACAGGAAGCCCGGCATGATGCCGGGCTTCTCTTCTTATATAGCTATCTATATAGCAACAGAGTGCCGAGAGTTAATGGGCCTGATCCCAGTTGTCGCCCGTGCCCGCTTCGACTAGCAGCGGCACATGCAGTTCGGCAGCGGCCGACATCTTCTCCTTGATGATGGCAGTGTACTCTTCCAGCTTCTCTTCGCGGATCTCGAACACCAGTTCATCGTGTACCTGCATCAGCATGCGGATCGACTCATCCTCGATGCCGCGGATCCAGCCATCTACATTGATCATGGCGCGCTTGATGATGTCGGCGGCCGTCCCCTGCATGGGGGCGTTGATCGCCGCCCGCTCGGCGCCCTTGCGCAGACCGGCGTTGCGGGACTTGATATCCGGCAGATAGAGACGACGACCGAACAGGGTCTCGACATAGCCCTGTGCTTCCGCCTGCTGGCGGGTACGCTCCATATACTCCAACACACCCGGGTAGCGTTCGAAGTAAAGGTCCATGTACTTCTGCGCCTCGGCGCGACCGATCCCCAGCTGTTTGGCCAGGCCAAAGGCGCTCATGCCATAAATGAGGCCGAAGTTGATCGCCTTGGCGCTGCGACGCATGTCGGTGGTAACCGCATCGAGCGCGACCCCGAACACCTCGGCGGCCGTTGCCTTGTGGATGTCCTTGCCCTCGGCAAAGGCGGTCAACAACCCCTTGTCACCGGAGAGGTGTGCCATGATGCGCAGCTCGATCTGGGAGTAGTCCGCCGCCACCAGCTTGTAACCGGCGCTCGGGATGAAGGCCTGCCGGATCCGGCGACCCTGTTCGTTGCGCACCGGAATGTTTTGCAGGTTGGGATCAGAGGAGGACAAACGGCCGGTGGCCGCCACCGCCTGATGATAGGAGGTGTGTACCCGCCCTGTCTGGGGCTTGATCATCAGCGGCAGCTTGTCGGTATAGGTGGACTTGAGCTTGGCCAGGGTGCGGTGCTCCATCAGCAGGCGCGGGAGCTCGTAGGTCTCGGCCAGTTCGGCCAGCACCTCTTCCGCGGTGGATGGTGCACCTTTTGGGGTCTTCTTGATGATCGGCAGACCCAGCTTGGTGAAGAGGATCTCCCCCAGCTGCTTGGGCGAGGAGAGGTTGAACTCCTGCCCGGCCAGCTCATGGGCCTGACGCTCCAGTTCGGCCAGCCGCAGCTCTATCTCCTGGCTCTGCTGGTGCAGCAGCTTGGGATCTATGGTGGTACCGAGCAATTCCATCCGCGCCAGTACCGGCAGCAGCGGCAGCTCGATTTCGCTGAATACCTGGCACAGGCCAGGCACGGCTTCCAGTTGGCCCCACAGGGTCTGGTGCAGACGCAGGGTGATATCCGCATCTTCCGCCGCATAGGGGGCTGCCTGCTCCAGCTCAATCTGGTTGAAGGTAAGCTGCTTGACCCCTTTGCCAGCGATATCTTCAAAAGAGGTGGTTTCGACCCCGAGATAGCGTTTGGCCAGCGAATCCATGTCATGACGACTGGCGGTAGAGTTGAGCACGTAGGACTCGAGCATGGTGTCGTAGGCGATACCCTGCAGGTCGATGTCGTGGTTGAGCAACACGTTGCGATCGTACTTGAGGTTCTGACCCACCTTGAGACGGGTCGGATCTTCCAGCAACGGCTTGAGCTTGCCCAGCACTACGGCCTCGGTCAGCTGCACCGGCGCCCCGAGATAATCGTGACCGAACGGCACATAGGCCGCCTTGCCCGCTTCGACGGCGAAAGAAACGCCGACGATGCGCGCCTCCATGTAGTCGAGACTGGTGGTTTCGGTATCGAAGGCAAACAGCGGTGCCACTTTCAGCTGTTCCAGCCAGCCGTCAAACTCGGCCTCATCCAGAATGCAGCGGTAGTCGGTTTCGATGGCGGCAACCGGTGGAGCGCTGTCATCGCCAGCCTCTGCCTGTCCGGCACCCTCTTCGCCACCGGACTCAAGCTCCTTGATCAGGTTGCGAAGCTCGTATTCACGGTAGACTGCCAGCAGTGACTCCTTGTCGATGGGGCCAAGCTGCAGCTCTTCCAGACTCTGTTCCAGCTCGACATCGGTCTTGATGGTCGCCAGTACATAGGAAAGGCGAACCTGCTCCTCCTGCTCACGGAACTTGTCGGCGAACGCCTTGGAGCCGCGGAAGCCGAGGGCCGCCACCTTGTCGAGGTTGGCTGCAATCTCGTCTATGCTGCCAATCCCCTGCAGCAGGGCCAGCGCTGTCTTCTCGCCGACACCCGTCATGCCGGGGATGTTGTCCACCTTGTCCCCCATCAGGGCCAGATAGTCGATGATGAGCTCGGGCGGCACGCCAAACTTTTCAATCACCCCTTCCCTGTCTGTCTTCACATCTTTCATGGTGTCGATCAGGGTGACATGGTCGGAGACCAGCTGCGCCATGTCCTTGTCGCCGGTACTGATCAGCACAGGTAACTGCTTCTCGGTGGCCTGGCGGGCAAGCGTGCCGATCACATCGTCCGCCTCGACTCCTTCGACCATCAAAAAGGGGAAGCCCATCGCCTTGATCATCTGATGGATGGGGGCAACCTGGCTGCGCAGATCGTCCGGCATGCTGGCACGGGTCGCCTTGTACTCGGGATAGATGTCGTCACGGAAAGTCTTGCCCTTGGCGTCGAACACCACGGCCACATGGCAGTCAGGGTATTGCTTGCGCAGGCTGCGCATCATGTTGGCCATGACACGGACGGCACCACTCGGCAAACCGGTCGATGTACGCAGATCAGCCTGCTGGGAGGCGAAGAAGGCGCGGTAAAGATAAGAAGAGCCGTCGACCAGAATAAGGGGATTGCTAGGGGCCATGAAATCGTCCTGCCAGAGATAAACAGCCGCTAGGATGCCACAGGGCCCCCTTCACACCAAGGGGGCTAGCGCCACCATCAACAGGCCATTGAAAAGGGGCGCGCTGTGGATAACTCTGTGTTCAAAAATGGGGCTCAGTACGGACCACAGTGACAAAGCTGTGCATAACAATATAAAAGTACATATAAAACAATACGATGAGATCGTAAAAACTGATCTTGAGACGGTTGAGATGATCTCGATCAATGTGGAAAAAGATTTAAGGGAGTAGATACGGCAGGATCGAAAACGAAACAATCCTAGCACAGCGAGATGACTTGACCAGCGGATGGCGAACGATAACCATACAAAAGTACAACAATCTATCCTGGCTCACATTTTCAACAACGAGGGGTTTGCCATGAAAAAAGTGGCCGTGATTTTGAGTGGCTGTGGCGTCTTTGATGGTGCCGAAATCCATGAGGCCGTCATCAGTTTGCTGGCGCTGGCCCGCCAGGGTGCGACTACCCAATGCTTCGCTCCGAACGTGGCGCAGCTCCATGTTATCAACCACCTGACCGGTGACGTGAGCGAGGGGGAAAGCCGCAACGTGCTGGTTGAAGCCGCTCGTATCTGTCGCGGTCAGATCAGAGATGTGGCAGAGCTGGATGCGGCCGATTACGACGCGTTGCTGGTGCCCGGCGGCTTTGGTGCCGCCAAGAACCTGTGCGACTTCGCCATCAAGGGAGCCGAGTGCCAAATTCAGCCAGATGTCCTCAAAGCCTGCCAGAGCTTTGCCAACGCCAACAAGCCGGCGGCATACATCTGCATCGCGCCCGCCATGATACCGCTCATCTATGGCGCAGGCACTCTGGCGACCATAGGTCATGACGAAGGCACCGCCAATGCCATGGAGGCCATGGGGGGCAGCCATCTCAACTGCCCGGTCAACGAGTTCGTGGTGGATCAGGAGCGCAAGGTGATCTCCACCCCCGCCTACATGCTGGCCAACAACATTGTGGAAGCGGCAGATGGCATAGAGAAGACGGTCAAGCAGCTGCTGGCGCTGTAATCCCCACCCCACCAAAAACAAACGGGCCGCTCATGGAGCGGCCCGTTTTCAATCTTGCAGCTGGCTGCCGGTTAGATGGATTCGCCCATCTGCTCCATCTTGCCCAGCAGGGCACGCAGACGCTCCTGCCATGCCACGTGCTCGTTGCGCAGCAGATGGTTCTCGTCTTGCAGCTTGCTGTTTTGCTCTTTCAGTTCGTCCAGCTCCATCTTCAGCAGGGAGATGTTGTCGACGGCGGATTGTACTTTGGATTCGAGTTGCTCAAGGACTTCTAGTGACATATGCATACCTGTATGTTCAATTGCGATGCCCCACAGAGGGCGATTCAAGCGCGTAAAGCCAGCATACCCCGAGCACATCGGCACAAACAAGCCAGCGCGCTGTAAAATGCGCCTTCCATAGATGTATTGTCTAAATATGCGTCTATTTTTCTCGCATCCTGCGCCCTGGCAGATACAAGAGCCTCATAACCAGCAGGCAACACCCTGCCAATCCAGTCACCACGGGCATGTTGCCGGGCACTTCCCCCCAGTTATGCCTTCATCCGTGCAGCGCCACATAAGCCCCCAACAGCAAGCAGGCGACCCCGTACATCAGCAGGCCATAGAGCAGGTTCCAGCGCAGGATCATCCCCGCACTCAGGTTGTAGCGCGATGCCAATGCCAGGTTGGAGCCGGAGAGCGGGCTGGTACCGGTCGCAAGCCCCCACCCCAGCAAAAAGCACATGCCGAGCAGGCTGGGATCCGGTGACAAGGGCCACAGCAGCGGCGCCAGCCCGGAGATGCTGATGAGCGGATGCACACCGACGATGGCCACCAGCAGGATCAACAGCAGCGTCAGGGATGACTCGAGCCAGCCGAAGTGGTTGAAGAGTGGCAGCCCGTGCTCACCGCCGAGCTCGAGCACAGACAGAGCGCTGTTGATGCCGGCTGCCAGCAAACCGGCCCCCAGAAACAGCACCAGCTGGCCACCGATGGCTGGGAAACGCTCCACCACCTGCCGCTTGAGGGCGGCGCCTCGCCCGGCTCTGGGCATGAACAGCAGCGCCAGCAGCGGTGCCACCAGCGCAATCACAGCCAGAATGCCAAGTGCTGGCCAGATCTGTTTGATGAGCAGCACCAGCAGCGCCAAGGCCACCGGCAGCCCCAGGGTCTGCAGTCGCAGCGGATAGCCGGCAAAATCCTGTACACCGAGTCGCTCCACCTGCCAGGCGGTCAGTCCCATGGCCAGCAGAGCCGCAATCACACCAAACGGCATTATGCTGGAGAGCTGCAGACCCGGCGCGTACGTGAGCGCCACCGCCATGGCGACGAAGAAGGGGGACCAGAAAGCCGCCGCACAGAAGATCCGGCTCAGCACCATTACCTGGCGTCGCTCCAGGGTGCCGTTACGTTCCAGCCGATCGCCGATGATGAACAACACGGAGAGGTTGATGACGGATCCCAGCAGATTGAGGCTGGCCATGGTGCTCCACAGCCCCTTGCGACCGGACCAGGAGGCAGTACCGGTCAGCAGGCCGGACGTTGCAAGATTGAGGGTGCTCACGGCGGCAAACATGGTGAGCATATTGATGTTGGGCAACAGCCAGTCGCCCGGGTTGAGACTGGCCCCCCGCCACCCTGAGAAGATCAGCAGCAAGAGGGCTGCCCCATACAGAGCAAGGGCCTGTCGCCTGGCAGCCCCCACCAGCCAGGGCCAGGTGAGGAGCGATGCCCCCCAGGCAGCGATGGCCGCCGGCCAGGGGGAGAATCCCAGATAGAGGTGCAGCAGGTTGAGCAGCCACATCCCCAGGATCAGGTAACCTGACCAGCGCTTGGCCATCGAATCGTCTCGGTCAGGGGATCAGAGACACTGATCCATATCCAGCGAAGGCTTGTCGCACTCCGGGCGGCCCACTATCTTGGCCGGTACGCCGGCGACAGTGGTGTGCGGGGGCACAGGGTTGATCACCACGCTGCCGGCACCTATCTTGGCACCCATCCCCACTTCGATATTGCCGAGCACCTTGGCGCCCGCCCCTATCATGACCCCTTCGCGGATCTTGGGATGGCGATCGCCGCTCTCCTTGCCGGTCCCTCCCAGGGTCACGCTCTGCAGGATGGAGACATCGTCTTCAATCACAGCGGTTTCACCGACCACTATGCCGGTGGCATGGTCAAACATGATGCCCTTGCCGATCCGTGCAGCCGGGTGCACGTCGACCCCGAATACCACCGAAATCTGGTTTTGCAGGTAGAGCGCCAGCGAGCGACGACCCTGGCGCCACAGCCAGTTGGCAACCCTATACCCCTGCAGGGCATGGAAACCCTTGAGGTAGAGCAGCGGGGTGGAGAAGAGATCGACCGCCGGGTCGCGCTCCTGCACGGCGCAGATATCCGCCGCCACCATTGCCAGCAACTCGGGCTCGCTGCGCAGGGCCAGCTCGATCACCTCACGCAGGGCGATGGCGGGCATGGTGGCGCTGTCGAGCTTGTTGGCCAGCTGGAAGCTGAGAGCCGAACGCAGGTTCTTGTGATTGAGAATCGTGGAGTGAAAGAAGCTGGCCAGCATGGGCTCTTCGGTCGCCATGCATGCCGCTTCTCGCTCAATTTTTTGCCAGGTTCTGGCAACCAGATCATCCATGTTGCAGCCTACTGTTGTTCTGATGGAGTGCCTTGCTGTTCCTTGTGCACCACAGAGATGGGGTCCATATGAATGATGACATCCATGCGTTCAAATTCCTGACGCACCGCCAGTTCGGCTTCATCGGCAATCTGATGGGCCTTGACCAGAGGGAGCTGATCGTCCAGTTCCAGATGCAACTGAACGAAACGGGTCGGACCGGATTGGCGGGTACGCAGATCATGCACCCCGTGGACACCTTCGACTTCACAGCAGAGGGCCATTATTCTCGCTTGTTCTTCGGCTGGCAACTGACGATCGAGCAGCGCCTGCACAGACTCATAGCCGATATGGATGGCGCCCCACAGCAGGAACAGACCGATCAGGATGGCAAACAGGCCATCGGCCCAGAACCAGCCCCGCCCCGCCAGCACCAGCGCCAGCAAGACGCCGGCATTGAGCAGCAGATCGGAGCGGTAGTGCATCATGTCGGCCTTGATGGCCACGCTGTTGGTCTTGCGGATGACAAAACCCTGGAAGCTGACCAGCAGCAAGGTCAGCACTATGGAGCCGCCGCTGACCCAGATACCCGCTTCAAGTCGCAGAATGGGGGCCTGATTGAGCAGGGAGGAGATGCCGTGCATCACCAGCAGCAGGGCCGACCCAGATATGAAAGCGGACTGAATGAGACCCGCCAGCGATTCCGCCTTGCCGTGGCCGAAGCGGTGCTCATCATCGGCCGGGGCCAGCGCATAGCGAATGGCCAGCAGGTTGATGATAGAGGCACTGACATCCATGAAGGAGTCGGTGAGCGACGCCAGCAGACTTGAGGAGTCGGTCATGAGCCAGGCGATCAGCTTGCCGGTGATCAGCAGGGTGGCGGTGGTAACGGCGGCCATGCTGGCCAGCGTCACCCAGCGGGAATATTGTTGATGGCTCAAAACCGGCTTTCCTCTTGCGGTTAAAAATCTATTATACCCTGACCCCTGCGTCACTTTGGCGCGAAAAATCAGCGGAATGACCCTAGATGCACAAAATACTCCTGGTCGACGACGATCTCGAGCTGACTCAGCTGCTCACCGAAATTCTGACCCTGGAAGGCTTCCAGGTGACTGTCGCCGAGGATGGCGAAGAGGGGTTGCTGCGGCTGGCCGAGCAGGACTTCAACCTGGTGCTGCTGGACGTGATGATGCCCAGGCTCAACGGCTTCGCCATGCTGGCAAAGCTGCGTGAGACCCACGACACCCCGGTGCTGATGCTGACTGCGCGGGGCGACAGCCAGGACAGGGTCAACGGGCTGGAGGCCGGCGCCGATGATTACCTTGCCAAACCCTTTGATGACAGAGAATTGCTGGCCCGGATCCGCGCCATACTGCGCCGGACCCAGAGTGCGCAACCCCAACGTGGCGGCACTTCCGAAGAGATCCGCTTCATGGATCTGGTGCTGCAACCGGGCTTGCAGCAAGCCAGTAGCGGCGAACAGCTGCTGGAGCTCACCGCCACCGAATTCGGGTTGCTGGAGTGTCTGCTGCGCAATCCCGGCCAGATCGTCAGCAAGAGCCAGCTCTCGGAGCTGGTGCTCGGCAAGAAGCTGGAACCCTTCGATCGCGCCATCGACATGCACCTGAGCAACCTGCGCAAGAAACTGCCGGAACGCGCCGATGGCCAGCCGCGGTTCAAAACCGTGCGGGGACGCGGCTACCTCTGGCTGGAACAGGCATGAAAACGGCTCGCTCCCTCAATGGCCTCTCCACCCAGATTTTCCTCTGGTTCTGGTTCATGCTGCTGGTAGTGGTCGCCGCTGTCGTGATACTGCCGACCCTGGATCCCCGCAACATAATCCCGTTACCCGCCCACGAGATGGTGCGGATGAACAACAACCTGAAAGCCCTGCAGCGGGGTGCCGACCCCAATCAGGATTTCGATCTGGCCAAGGCCATAGAGGCTGCTGGTCTGTTGCCGGTGGACAATATCTACCTGCGCGACGAGAAGGGCCAGATGCAATCCAGCACGCGGCTCAGCAAGTTCGTCGTCCGCTTCATGGTCGACTCGGACAACCCGGCCAAACCCATGCTGGGCAGCGAGCACCAGAGAGCCATCGCAGGTCCCTTCGAGATGGAGCACCACGGTCAGACCTATCACGTCTACTTCGGCCTCAATGTCGAAAACTCCTATCTGTTCCTGTTTATCCAGATCCTGGATCACCCGATCCAGATCCTGGGGATCGCCATGCTGGTCAGCACACCACTCTGCCTGTTGCTGGCCTGGCGACTAACTCGCCCCATACTGCAGTTGCAGCGATCAGTCTCCCAGTTGGCGGAGGGCAACCTGGAAGTACAGATCCCCAATCTGGGGCGGCGTGACGAGATCGGCCAGCTGGCGGATCACGTCAGCCACATGGTCGACACGCTCAAGAGCATGATCCAGAAGCAGAAACAGCTGCTGTCCGATATATCCCACGAGCTGCGCAGCCCCCTCACCCGTATCCAGCTGGCGCAGGCGCTGATCCGCCGCAAGCAGGGCGACAGCAACGAGCTGGCACGGATAGAGTCGGAGATTGGACGGCTGGACAAGCTGATCGGTGACCTGCTCGACCTGTCACGGGTACAGCAGCATGTGGAGGCACCTGTGGTGATGCCGTTGGCCGAACTGCTGGAGCCCATGCTGGACGACGCCATGTTCGAGGCCAACCAGAACGGCAAGCAACTCCGGCTGCCGCCACTGCCGACCGAGTCGATCAGGATGTGGCCCGAGCTGCTGGCACGGGCGCTGGAAAATCCCCTGCGCAACGCACTCAAGTACGCTCACAAGTTCATCAAACTGGATTGGTATCGGGAAGGAAGAGAGTGGGTCATTACCATTCGTGATGACGGCCCGGGTGTGCCGGTGGCGCAACAGGAGCAGCTGTTCCTGCCCTTCTTTCGGGTGGATGATGCCCGTAACGCCAAGACCGGCGGCACCGGGCTGGGGCTGGCCATCGCCTCGGAGGCAATCCAGCGCCATGGCGGCACCATTCGCGCCAGTTGCAATCAGCCCACCGGGCTGACTATCACCATACGTCTGCCTATTGGCTGAGCCATCTCTTTTCATCCAGGTGGGCGCTGGGTATGCTGGCGCCCTTTTCAGCCCCATCTCAGCCCGCATCAGGATCCCGCCATGCTCGATATCGTGCTCTACCAACCGGAAATCCCGCCCAACACAGGCAACATCATCCGCCTCTGCGCCAACACCGGCTACCGGCTGCATCTGATAGAACCGCTGGGGTTCGAGTGGGATGACAAGCGGGTGAAGCGGGCCGGGCTCGATTATCACGAGTTTGCCGAGGTGAAACGCTGGCCGAGCTATGAGGCATTTCTGGCTGCCGTTGCTCCCGAGCGGGTATTTGCCTGCACCACCAAGGGCAGCACCGCCCATTCTGCAGCGCAGTTCGCGCCCGGTGATGCCCTGCTGTTCGGCCCGGAGAGCCGAGGTCTGCCACTGGAGATCATAGAGAGCCTGCCGTTCGAACAGCGGCTGCGCATCCCCATGTTGCCCCAGAGCCGCAGCATGAATCTCTCCAATGCGGTGGCGGTATTCGTGTACGAGAGCTGGCGCCAGCTGGGTTATGAGGGCTCGCTCTGAGCCTGACTCACCCCATGGGGTGAATGCAACAGGCGGCCATCACGTTCCAGTTGCCAGCACAGATACCCCAGCGTCAGACCTCGGCCCGCCATCAGGGCGCCCATGGCGGCCCACAAGGCGGCAACGCCCCAGCCCTGACAGAGCCACCAGACCGGGAAGAAGCCGCAAAACGCCGCTACCAGCATGCTGTTACGCATCTCCCGGGCACGGGTAGCGCCAATGAAGACCCCATCCAGCAGGAAGCACCAGACCGCCAGTAACGGCATCAGGATCAGCCAGGGCAACTGGCGGTTTGCCTCGGCGATCACCGCCGGTATGTCGGTAATATGGGCGATGAGCTGACTGCCACCCGCCGCAAACAGCAGGCTGAAACCAATCGCTATGATCAGCGCCCAGCCAAGGTTCAAGACGATGGCTTCGCGCAGCCCCTGCCGATCACGCCGGCCGATGGCCCGGCCCACCATGGCCTCCACCGCATAGGCAAAGCCATCCATCCCGTAGGAGATGAGCATCAGAAAGTTGAGCAGCACCGCATTGGCGGCCACTGCCACATCCCCCAAACGCGCGCCCTGCAAGGTCATGAAGGCAAAGCAGAGCTGCAGGCAGAGGGAACGGATGAAAATATCCCGATTCAGGCTGAGCAATCTCAACAGCGCGGGCCACTGACGCCAGCGTTGCCAGGCCCCCTGCCACACCTCGGGCGAGAGGCGGCGCAGATGGCGGCTCACCAGCCAGAGCCCGACCCCCAGCGCACTGTAGTCCGCCAGCAGAGAGGCGGCGGCCACGCCTTTCACCTGCCAGCCCAGCCCCAGTACGAACAAGGTATCCAGCGCCATGTTGATCAGGTTGGTGAAGATCAGCAACAGCATGGGGCTGCGGGCATCCTGCATGCCCAGCAACCAGCCCATGATCACCAGATTGCAGAGCGCCGCAGGCGCACTCCAGATACGTACCGACACATACTCGCTGGCATAAATCTGCACCTCGGCTGACCCGCCACTGAGTGCAATCAGCCCGGGCAGCAGGGGCAGCAGCAAGAGCAAGAGCAGCACGCCCAGCCCGACGGCGAGACCGAGCGCCCGCGCCAGGGTGTCGAGCTGGCCACCTGGACTACCGGCGCCATGAGCCTGGGCGGTCAGCCCTGTGGTGGACATGCGCAGGAAGCCGAGCAGCCAGAAGATGAGATTGATGAGGGTCGCCCCGACCGAGACGCCTCCCAAAAACCAGGCCTGACCGAGCTGGCCTATCACCCAGGTATCCACCAGCCCCAGCAATGGGGTTGTGATATTGGAGAGCACCATGGGCAGTGCCAAAGCAAACACGGCCCCATGGCGCCGCCTGTCTGTCAACCAGGACGGGATCAGCATGAAAGCAGCCACTCATCCGGCATCATTCGCCCTCCAGTCGCACAATTTTGGCGAAATCGGAGACCAGGGTTTCCATGACCACGTGGGGTACTCTCCCCTCGCTCATCTGGGGGCGGAACACGGCTTCCAGCTTGCCTTCCGGATTGATCAGCACTATGGAGGCGGAGTGGTCGATCAGGTAATCCTTCTCTCCCTGTTCGGCAATGGAGTAGATGAGGCCCAGGTTGCGCACAAACGGGAACAACTTCTCGTGGGGGCCGGTTGCCGCCTTGAACTCGGGATGGAAGAAAGCGGTATAGGTCTTGAGGCGAGTGATGTCATCGCGCTGCGGATCCGCCGAAATGAACACTACCTGGCTGTCCGGTGCAATCTTCTTCAGCGCCGGATAGACGGAGCGCAGATCCGCCAGCGTGGTCGGGCAGATATCCGGGCAGAAGGTATAGCCGACAAACAGAAAGGTCCAGTGCCCCACCAGACTGGCTGGAACGAAGGGCTGCCCCTCCTCGTCGGTGAAGGCAAACGGATTGATGTCCCGCCCCGCCGGGTAATAGTCGGCCTGCTCGGGCAGGGAGGGCCGGCTCCAGTGGAATGCAGCCATCATGCCCCCGACCAGCAGCAGGAACAGCAAGGGATAACGCGGTTTAACCATAACAACAGACCTTTTCACTGCGACATGCCCGCAGAGTGGGCACGAATGGATGGCCCATTGTAACCCAGCCCATCGCGCTCCGGGTTATCCCTTGCACCGGATGCCGCTTTGGTCAAAAGAGGCTCCCATCACCACTGGTCAGCCGGGCTGGGCCATAAAACAACAGCCCCACCATCAAGGTGGGGCTGTGAGACAAGGGCCAGGAAACATCAGGGTTGTTGTCTGCGCCGCTCATGGGCGCGCTTTGTCAAGGCTCGCAGCGGTATGACGGGAGCCGTCCAGGGAAGATCCGTTTGTCCCGTGTCGCTATGACGGTGAAACAGACGCACCAGGCGGACTATCTTGTCTTTGGGGCAGCCAAGCCAGACAGTCCAGCAGGCACCCTTGTGATGTACCCAGAGAGCATAGAAGCGGGTCATCCGGTTACCCTTGATGAAACGGGTGATGGAAGAAGCGGGCGATGCCAGACCCGGATCCCATGGCGAGCTTGAAGCCATACCTGTCCTCCTTGACCAACAGGTCACGCCGGTCAGCATCGACAGCCCCCTTGGGTGGCCAGATCGATGACTGCCGCGTGTCGACTGCGCAGGTGTGCCTTTATCCTCCAGACGGCAGATGCCGCCGGTGCAATGCTGGCCACCCTCCCTTCTATCCCGCGAACGCCTCCATCAACTGGGCTGGTAGCGCCCTTGCTGTCCGGCGCTCCGCCTGAGGCTGTTATTATGCATCCCTGCTGACCTTGATTCCTGCCACCTGCCAAGTGGGAGAGGATCGTCTTGTCGAGCATTCGGGGCAGATCAAGCAAGTGACTGCCTTAGCCAAGGATATATCTGAAATGAGGCGGATGCGGACGGGCGCGACAGACAAAAATCACGGGTATCAGGATCTGATTGAAATCATGGGGAAAGAGGTACAGAAGCGAGACGGCCTCCCGAGGGAGGCCGTGCTGTTACATCCAGTCGGCGTTGCGGATCACGCCGACGGCCAGCCCCTCTATGGTGAGCTGCTGGCAGGAGAGATCAACCGCGATGGGTTCAAGCTCTTCATTTTCAGGCAGCAGCCACACCTGGCTGCCCTTGCGCTGGAAGCGCTTGACGGTGACGTCTTCGTCGAGACGTGCCACCACCACCTGGCCGTTGCGCACTTCCTGGGTTTTGTGGACGGCCAGCAGGTCGCCATCCAGGATGCCGATGTTCTTCATGCTCATGCCTTGCACCCGCAGCAGGAAGTCTGCCCGCGGATGGAACAGGGCGGGATCCACCTGATAGTGGCTCTCGATATGCTCCTGAGCCAGTATGGGTTCACCGGCCGCGACCTTGCCGATCAGAGGCAGGCCGGTCTCTTCCAGCACAGCCTCTTCTTCAATCAGCAGGCGGATGCCACGAGAGGTCCCCGGCATGATCTCGATGACCCCTTTTTTGGCCAGGGCCTTCAGATGTTCTTCGGCCGCATTGGCCGACTTGAAACCAAGCTTCTGGGCAATCTCGGCACGAGTCGGCGGCATGCCGGTCTCGCTCATATTCACCTTGATCAGTTCCAGCACTTCGGCCTGGCGTGGAGTAAGGGGTTTCATAACATTGGCACCTGTTTTTTTATACAGCACACTGGCAGTATATACAGTGCAGTGGCCAAGGCAAGGCGCGGCTGACATTTGTCGCGGCCAACCCCTTATTTGCCATGGTTTTACGGCTGCGCAGCCGACTCATCGTACCTCTCGGCGACAAGGCGCCGGTGATTTGTTATGCTCACGCCGCATTTTTTTGGAGAGCAGACGCACATGTCCCTTGGACAGAAGATTTCCAGAGCCATCTTGCAATGGCCGGTCAGTGGCTTGGTCAATCACAAGAGCCTGCCGGAAAATCCCATCACAGAGCTCAAGCTGGATCCGGCCAGACCCATAGTCTATGCCCTGAAAACCAGCTCGATCACCGACCTGATGACACTGCAACAGTGCTGCGAGGATCTCGGCCTGCCCGGTCCCTTCACCCCGCTGGAACTGAACGGTCAGTTGCTGCCGCGCTATGTCTGTCTGGACCGCCCGCCTCCCCTGTTCGGCAAGCGCAGCAAACCGCTGCCTTTCTTGCAGGAGTTCCACCAGCTGCTGGATCTGCACAAGCAGGATCCGGCACTGGATATACAGGTGGTGCCCGTCACCCTGTTCTGGGGCCGCGCCCCCGGCCGGGAAGGGGAAGAGGCCTCCGGCTGGAACATCATCAGCAGCCTGGCACCGAACCGGCTCAAGAAGGCACTGATTGTGATCCTCAAGGGCCGCGAGAACCTGGTGCGCTTCTCTCCGCCGCTCTCCCTGCGTCAAATGGCGGACAAGCACGGCACCGACGAGGCTATTGCCCACAAACTGGCGCGGGTGGCCCGCACCCACTTCAGCCGCCAGCAGCTGGCGGCCACCGGCCCCAAGCTGCCGAACCGCAACCTGCTGTTCAGGCAGTTGCTGGATTCCAGCGTGATCCAGCAGGCCATAGAAGAGGAGGCCCAGCGCGAGGGCATCAGCCTGGAGAAAGCGCAAAAGCGCGCCCACGGTTACATGGACGAGATCGCCTCCGATTTCTCCTACCGGCTGATCCGCCTCAGTGAAAGCTTCCTCGGCTGGCTGTGGAACAAGCTCTATCGCGGCCTCTCGGTCAACGGCGCCGAGAAGGTACGCCAGCTGGCGCAAGAAGGGCACGAGATCGTCTATATGCCCTGCCATCGCAGCCACATGGACTACCTGCTGCTCTCCTACGTCATCTACCACCAGGGGATGGTGCCGCCCCACATAGCGGCGGGCATCAACCTCAACTTCTGGCCGGCGGGCCCCATCTTCCGCCACGGCGGCGCCTTCTTCATCCGCCGCACCTTCAAGGGCAACCCGCTCTACAGCACTGTATTTCGCGAATACCTCAACCTGCTGTTTGCCAAGGGCTATTCGGTGGAGTTCTTTACCGAGGGTGGGCGCTCCCGCACCGGTCGTCTGCTGCCACCCAAAACCGGCATGCTGGCGATGACACTGCAGGCCATGATGCGAGGGCTGGACAGACCCGTGACCCTGGTGCCCGTCTATCTGGGCTACGAGCACGTGATGGAGGTGAACACCTATCACAACGAGCTCAAGGGCAGCCGCAAGGAGAAAGAGAGCTTCCTGCAGGTGCTCGGCATACTGCGCAAGCTGCGCAACTATGGCCGCGGCTTCGTCAACTTCGGCGAACCCCTGACCCTCAACAGCTACCTCAATGAACATGTGCCCGAGTGGAAGGACCACATAGGTCAGGAGGAGCGCCCAGAGTGGATGGCACCCACAGTCACCCGGCTGGCCGAGCTGCTGATGACCCGCATCAACGCTGCCGCCGCCGTCAATGGCCTGACCCTGAGCGCGCTGGCACTGCTGGCCGCCGAACGCCACGCCCTGACTCGCGATGAACTGCAGGCACAGCTCAACACCTATCTGGACCTGCTCAAGCAGGTGCCCTACAGCCCCCAGAGCACAATCCCGGCTGAGGATGCCAAGACACTGCTGGATCAGGCGATGGAGCTCAACAAGTTCGAGGTGAGCGAGGACAAGCTGGGCCAGATCATCAGCCTGGACCGCTATCAGGCGATCCTGCTGACCTACTACCGCAACAACATACTGCACCTGTTTGCATTGCCATCCCTGGTGGCCGCGCTGATCGAACGTTGCGAGGGGATATCCCGCGGCGAGATCGTCGCCCGCTGCATCGACATCTATCCGCTGCTCAAGACGGAGCTGTTCCTCCACTACGAAGAGGATGAGCTGCCCGAGCTGGTCGATGCCCTGCTGGCCGAACTGCAACGCCAGCAACTGGTCGAGGCACGGGATGGCGGCTTCTGGGTCAATCCGGGCAACCAGATGCGCCTGCTGCTGCTGGCCGAGAGCATTCAGGAGACGCTGCAACGCTACGCCATAGTATTGACCCGGGTGTTGGCCCAGCCCTATGTCGAGGCGGAGCAGCTGGAGGCGGACGGCCTGATGATGGCGGAGCGCCTCGGCACCCTGCACGGCATCAATGCCCCCGAGTTCTTCGACCAGAAGCTGTTCAGCACCCTGATCCACACCCTGCGCAAGGAGGGCTACCTCTCTTCCGAGTGCAAACCGGATCTGGGCCGCTTCCAGGCGCTGGCCGATAACATAGTGCCGCTGCTGAGCAACAAGATCCGCCGCACCATACAGGCGGGCAACCGGCTCTGACAGAGACCGGAAACAAAGAAGGCCGCATGATGCGGCCTTCTTTTTATCCTGACATGCGTCACGGCAACAGGTAGTTGAGCACCAGGCCGATGAATACCAGCGCCCCCGCATAGTTGTTGTTGAGAAACGCCTGGAAGCAGGCCTCCCGCTGCCGCTCCCGGATCAGCCGCTGCTGGTAGACAAACAGGGCCGCAGCCCCCAACAGCCCCCAGTAATACCAAGCCCCCAGCCCCATCACCTGGCCTACCGCCAGCAGGATCAGCAGGGTGGCCAGCTGCAACACGCCGATGATCCGCTTGTCGTGGCGACCAAACAGAATCGCGCTCGATTTCAAGCCGAGCTTGAGGTCATCATCCCTGTCCACCATGGCGTACTGGGTATCGTAGGCGATGGTCCACAGCAGATTGGCGAGGAATACCAGCCAGGCCACCAGCGGCAAGGCGTTGGCCTGAGCCGCATAGGCCATGGGGATAGACCAGGAGAAGGCCATGCCGAGCACCAGTTGCGGGATCGGAATATAGCGCTTCATGAAGGGGTAGCAGACTGCCAGCAGCAAGGCCGCGAACGACAGTGCTATGGTGAGGGAATTCATGGTCAGCACCAGCGCGAACGAGATGAGCGCCAGCACGGCGAACAGCGCCAGCACCTCCCGCGGCTTGACCTTGCCCATGGGCAGTGGCCGACCGGCGGTGCGTTTCACATGGCCATCGAAGTTGCGATCCGCATAGTCGTTGATGACACAACCGGCCGAGCGCATCAGAAACACGCCCACCACAAACACCAGCAGGGTCCAGAGATCCGGCAGGCCGCCGGCCGCCAGCCAGAGCGCCCACAGGGTCGGCCACAGCAGCAGCAGGGTCCCGATAGGCTTGTCGATGCGGGCCAGCTGCACATAGGCCAGTCCCCGCTCCTTGGTTAACAGATTCACTCCAGCTCCTTGTTGCATGACAGAGAGGGCAAGAAGAGTTCATGGACCAACAGTGGCCATTGCCCCAGAAACAGACGGGAACGACGTCCCCAGACGGTGGCGGCCGGGCACCAGGGATTGCTCGCAATCTCGAAACAGGCCAGTTGCAGGTGATCGCGGCGGGTGGGCTCGTCACCGAAAATACGCTCGCCCAGGGGCTGCTCACCCAGCTCGCCCAGCCCGCTCTCTTGCAGGGCGGCTTCGGCAAACAGGGTCCAGCCCAGCACAGCCGGCCCCCGATCACCGTGCAGTATCACCTCGCGGCACAAGCCCATGGGTTGCTCGGCGGCCACCAGCTGCTGTTCATCGGCGCAGAGGGTGACACTGCGATTGCCCAGCAGCTGCACCGAGAAGTGGCGATTGTGGTGGCGCAGACGCCGGGTCATGGAATCGGCCTCCAGCAACCAGGGCCGCAATGCCTCGGGCAGCTCGCACTCTACGGGAACCCGCCACGGCGCTAGCTGGATAAGGGGAACAGTCAACTCGGACTTCACGGCTTCACCATCCGGAGATTTACGTTATCAGGTTAAAATCCGGTTTATTATCCGTAAATCATTCGAGAATTGTAAGAACATCCGTGCTTGACGGCCCCGATGGCAACATCAAAAATGGGGTACCTGCCGCTGATGAGCCATCTATATGAAGATCTTCAAAATTCTGCTGCTGTTGTTACTGAGCTGTGGCTCCCTGCATGTGCAGGCCTCGTCCGAAGAGGAACCGCCGGCAGAGGGCGCCGACGCTGCTGCCAAGCCCGGCTTTTCCTACCACGCCCTCGATCCCGACATCATCACCAACTACATCAGCGACGGCAAGACTCTCGGCTATATCCGGATCACGGTCGAGCTGATGGCCGAGAATGAGAGCGACCTCAAACTGCTGGAACAGCACGACCCCCTGATCCGCGACGCCATCATACGTCTGATGGGCAGCAAGACCGCCGAGCAGGTCAAATCGCTGGTAAACCGTGAGGAGCTGCGCAAGGAGTGCCAGACCCAGGTCAACGAGCTGCTGGTAAAAGAAACCGGTAAGAAGGCGGTGCGCGAGCTCATCTTCACCAAGTTCCTCTACCAGTAACAGATACAAGCCTTAAGCGAGGGCCACCCCAAGGTGGCCCTGTCGCTGTTTTCGAAATGAAAAGTGATTACACTAGGCCCCCACCGAGTTGTCGAGGTAGTCGTTATGGGCAACAAAACCCTGTGTGAATGGCGCCGCAGCGAGATCCCCGCCGATCTCAAGACACTGCGCAAAATCGTGCGCAAACCCAAGTTTGTCTGTGGCAAGTGTGCTCGTAGCGCCAATGACAAAAGCTATCTATGTCAGCCGCTGCGGTTGAAAGAGGAGTAAGACTGGACATCCCCACCACGTGACCGGCTATTGATCGGTCCAGCCCTGGCGCCCCTGCTCGAACAATCTGCGCGCCTGCCCGTCATTGGGGCAAACCCCACGGTATTCACTGCCGGAACGCCCGGCCAGATAGAGGTGTTCAGGCCGGCAATACCAGGCCAGTCCCTTTTGGCGTCCCTGTTTCCATAGCTCGACATCCACCTTCTTGCCGCACAGGTCCTGATGAAACGCGACCCGTTCCGTGGTGAAGCCCAGCTTGCCATCTGCCTCCCCCACCTCGCTCCATACCTTCTCGCACGGATCATCCTTGGAGGCACAGCCTCCCAGCAGGGCAGCAAACAGTATGATGGTGAGTCTCATAGTCATCCTTGAGTGTCGTTTGGGCTGTTCATTCTAGTCAGCCTGATGGCGGCAACCAAGGGATCATCCCCATTCCTGTGAGCCGCACAAAAAAATCAGGCGGGCCCCAAGGCCCGCCTGCTCTCTCAATGCGTGGATTACTGATCGTCGAGAGGGTCATCATCCTGCCAGCTCTCGTCTTCCCATTCATCCAGCTCTTCTTCCCAGGATTCCGGTTCCCATTCATCATCGAGATCGTAATCCGGCTTGTGTCCACCCATGCTCATTCTCCTTGGATAGTGCACCCGCCCTCAAAGTCTATCCAGAAAAATGGGGCTCGCCAGTCAAGGCTGGATCAAAGTTTGACCAGAGTGCGACCCGCGATCCGGCCTTGCGTGATGGCCTCGGCAGCCGCCACCACCTGCTCCAGTGCTATCTCGGTCACCGCCTGTTCGAAGAAGCTGGCGGGCAGATCCCGCGCCAGTCGCTGCCACGCCAACTGGCGGCGCGCCAGCGGGCACATCACAGAGTCGACACCTTGCAACCGCACGTTGCGCAGGATGAAAGGCATGACAGTGGCCTTCAGATCGAAACCGCCAGCCAGCCCGCAGGCGGCCACGGCACCACCATAGTTCATCTGGGCCAGCAGCTTGACCAGCACCTGACTGCCGACGGTATCGACCGCCCCGGCCCACAGCTGCCTCTCCAGCGGCTTGGCAGGCTCCAGCAGCTCGCCGCGCGGCACTATGCGGCTGGCACCAAGCGCCATCAGCATATCCCCCTGCTCGTCGGGGCGACCGGTCAGGGCCGCGACTTGATAACCCAGTGCGGCCAGCAGGGCTACTGCGGTGGAACCCACGCCACCCGCGGCGCCCGTCACCAGAATTTCGCCGCTGTCGGGGGTGACGCCTGCCTCCTCCAGCGCCAGTACGCAGAGCATGGCGGTGAGACCGGCGGTACCGATACACATGGCCTGGCGCTCATCCAGCCCGGCGGGCAGCGGCACCAGCCAGTCGGCCTTGACCCTTGCCTGCTCGGCCATGCCGCCCCAGTGTCCTTCCCCCACGCCCCAACCGGTCAGCACGACTTTGTCGCCGACCTGATAGCGGCTGTCGGCCGATTCCAGCACTGTACCGGCAAAATCGATGCCGGGCACCAGCGGCCACTGACGCACTATCTTGCCCTTGCCGGTGATGGCCAGCCCATCCTTGTAGTTGAGAGAGCTGTAGCTCACCGCCACCCGCACCTCGCCTGCCGGCAACTGGCTCTCGGCCAGCCGGGTCAGAGTCGCAGCAGTCTTGCCGTCTTGATTTTCCAGTAACAGAGCCTTGAACATGGTTGCCTCTTTGATGAAGTGTGAAACGGGGATCAACTGCTTTGACGCTTCTGCAGTTGAAAATCCAGGGTCAGGGCCGTGCCCATGACAGGTTCGCCAGCCAGCTGGCGCAAGATAAGCTCGGCCGCCTCCTGCCCCATTTTGCGATAGGGGATCCGGACCGAAGTGAGCGCCGGATAGCAGGCGCGCGCCACATCCAGATCGTCGAATCCGGCGATGGCGAGCTTGCCAGGCACGCTCAGGTGACGACGCTGGCACTCGAACAGCACCCCCGCCGCCAGCTCGTCATTGACGCACACCAGTGCATCCAGCTCGGGCCAGCGCAACAAAAACTCCCCCAGCATGGCGGCCCCGGTGCTGAAACTCGGCAGCTCAGAGGTGTTGATGATGGCATCGGGGGAGAGGTAGTTGTCCAGCAGTGCCTTCTGCCAGCCCTGCATGCGCTGTTGCAGCATCCACTGTTCCTGGCGGGCACAAAGAAAGCCGATGTTGCGATAGCCGCGCTCGATGAGATGCCGGGTCAGCTGATAACCGGCATCGAAGTTGGAGACCCCCACGTTCATGTCGACAGGGTTGCGCGCCATGGCTCCCACCTCCACGACCGGCAGGCGGGATGCTTTCAGGCGGGCACGGATGGTCTCGCCGGGATCGCCACCAAACAGCACAACAGCAGCCGGGTTATGTTGCAAAAAGCTGGTCAGAAGGCTCTCTTCCTGCTGCTTCAGGTGCTGGGCATCCCCCAGCATTATCTGGTAGCCCTCATCGAGCAGGGTCTGCTGCAGGCCGGCGATCACGTCGCCGCAACCGCGCTCGGTCAGGCTGGGCACTATCACCACTATGGTCTGGGACGTCGCGGAGGCGAGCGCACCCGCCGCCCGGTTGGGAATATAGCCGAGTTCACCCACGGCGGCGTCGATGCGCTCGCGCATCTTGTCTGACACCAGCTCGGGGGTGCGCAGGGCACGGGACACCGTCATGGCACCCACTCCGGCCAGCTGGGCCACATCGTTGAGGGTCACCCGACCCGTGCTACGGCGCTTCTTCGCTTCTGACATCCCTTCCCTTCCTCGACATACGGGTGCTCACTTTAAGGCAAAAGTGCGGCACTGACTATTTGCTCAAACCGGATTTTACCCCCTTTGAGCGAGTGACGGGGCAAGATGAATCCCACTCATGGCATAAATGATAGCGCTATCACAATTTCATGTTAGCGCTATCTGGTAGCGCTAACTTTCGGGATCAGGCTCACAGTTATCGCGGGGCAAGATCGCTAGATTGGCGCCATCTCATCCAGCCGGATCATTGCCATGCTGACTCAACTGCTGACCGAAGAGGTCATTTCCATCGAAACGGGAGCCCGCGACTGGCGTCATGCCATCGAGCTCGCCACCGCTCCCCTGCTGGCCAACGGCACCATAGAGCCCTCCTATGTGGCGGCGCTGTTTCGCTCCCACGAGGAGCTCGGCCCTTACTACGTGCTGGGCCCAGGTCTGGCCATGCCCCACGCCCGCCCGGAAGATGGCGTCAATCGTCTCGGCCTTGGGCTGACAGTGCTGAAAACCGGGGTCAATTTCGGCTCCGAGGGCAACGACCCGATCCGGCTGCTCGTCACCCTGGCCGCCAGCGACAGCAATTCCCACGTGGAGACCATCGCCCAGCTGGCCGAGCTGTTCATGAACGAAGAGGACGTGGCGGCCATCATGGCGGCCGACACCAAAGACGACATATTGCGCATTCTGGCGCGTTACTGAGCGGCGCCCTGCGCCCGACAAAGGAAGAGACGATGAAAATTCTGGTTGTATGCGGACACGGCCTGGGCACCAGCCTGATGATGGAGATGAGCATCAAGAGCATCCTCAAGGAGCTGGCAGTCACTGCCGAAGTGGATCACAGGGATCTCGCCTCCGCCGGCAGCGAAACCGCCGAGATGTTCGTGGCTACCCGCGACATCGCCGAGCAACTCATCAGCATGGGGGTCAACGGCCGACTGGTATCCCTGGACAACATGGTCGACAAGGCCGCCATGAAAGAGAAACTCTCCATTGCCCTGCGCGAACTGGGCGCTCTCTGACCACCTGACTTCGCGGCCTGCGGGCCGCCTTTTCCATCTGATTGGAGCTGACCATGGAATTTTTCAATTTTCTGATGTTTGACGTGCTGTCCGAGCCGGCCGTGCTGGTCGGCCTGATCGCGCTCATCGGCCTGATTGCCCAGAAGAAACCCGTGACCGAGTGCATCAAGGGCACGGTCAAGACCATAATGGGCTTCGTCATCCTGGGGGCCGGTGCCACCCTGGTGGTGAACTCGCTGGGCGATTTTGCCACCATCTTCCAGCACGCCTTCGGCATCAAGGGCGTGGTTCCCAACAATGAAGCCATCGTCTCCATCGCCCAGCAGTCATTCGGCAAGGAGATGGCGATGATCATGTTCTTCGCCATGCTGGTGAACATACTGATCGCCCGCCTCACCCCGTGGAAATTCATCTTCCTGACCGGTCACCACACCCTCTTCATGTCCATGATGGTGGCGGCGATCCTCTCCGCCGGCGGCATGAGCGGCATTCCGCTGATCGCGGTAGGCAGCCTGGTGGTCGGCGTGACCATGGTGCTGTTCCCGGCCCTCGCTCACCCCTACATGAAGCAGATCACCGGCTCCGACGAGGTGGCACTCGGCCACTTCTCCACCATCTCCTACGTGCTGGCCGGCTGGATCGGCGCCAAGTTCGGCAACAAGGCCCACAGCAGCGAAGAGGTGCAGGTGCCCAAGAGCCTGCTGTTCCTGCGCGATACCCCGGTGGCCATCTCCTTCACCATGGGCATCATCTTCCTCATCACCTCCGCCTTTGCCGGGCCCGAGTTCGTCACCAGCGTTGCCAAGGGCAAGCACTGGTTCATGTTCTCCCTGATGCAGTCCATCACCTTCGCCGCCGGGGTCTATGTGATCCTGCAGGGGGTGCGCATGGTCATCGCCGAAATCGTGCCGGCCTTCAAGGGGATCTCCGACAAGCTGGTGCCGAACGCCAAGCCGGCGCTGGACTGCCCCATCGTCTTCCCCTACGCCCCCAATGCGGTGCTGATCGGCTTCCTGTCGAGCTTTGCCGCCGGTCTGGTGGGCATGGTGCTGCTCTACCTGCTGGGGCTCACCGTCATCATACCGGGCGTGGTACCGCACTTCTTCGTCGGCGCGGCGGCCGGGGTATTCGGCAACGCCACCGGTGGTCGCCGCGGGGCCCTGCTTGGTGCCTTCGCCAACGGCCTGCTGATCACCTTCCTGCCGGTATTTCTGCTGCCTGTGCTGGGGGATCTCGGCTTTGCCAACACCACCTTCAGCGATGCCGACTTCGGCGTGGTGGGCATACTGCTCGGCCTGATAATGCGTTGACCGACGCCTGCACGAAAAACAAAAACGGAGCGCCTGGCGCTCCGTTTTTTATGGCCACTCTGGGCTCAGTCACTTTCCAGACTGGCAAGACAGTGAGAGAGGGCTCGCGCCAGCGCGCCCTGATTGCGCAACACAACGGCGCGGGCCTGTTCGCCCATCTGCCGGCGCTCGCCCTCGTCGGCCAGCAGCTCGCTCACTTTCTCCCCCAGCGCGGCGGCATCGGCCACCAGAGCCGCGCCACCCTGAGCCACCAGCTGGCGGGTGATGTCGCTGAAGTTGAAGTAGGCAGGGCCGGTCAGGCAGGGCTTGCCCAGCGCCGCCGGTTCCAGCAGGTTGTGACCGCCGACCGTCACCAGACTGCCGCCGACGAAGGCCACATCGGCCGCCGCCAGCATCAGCGGCAACTCGCCCATGGTATCGCCGAGATAGACCTTGTCCGTCTCGCGGATCGGGGCGCCGCCGGTGCGCCGCACACAGCCGTAAGGGGCGCACAGCTCGGCCACCCGATCGAAGCGCTCCGGATGGCGCGGCACCAGGATCAGCAAGGCCTGGGGGTGGCGTTGCAGCACCAGGTCAAACGCCGCCAATACCTGCTCATCCTCACCCTGATGGGTACTGGCGGCGATCCAGACCGGCCTGCTCTGCCCCAGCTGCTGACGCAGGGCGTGCCCCCTGGCCTGCACTTCGTCACCCAGCTGGATATCGAACTTGATGGAACCGGTCACCGCCAGCCGCTCACGACCGATGCCGAGCCGTGCAAAGCGCTCGGCATCGTCCTGATGCTGGCAAAGCAGATGGGTCAGCGGCCGACTGAGGGTATCGAACGCCCCCTGAAAACGGGCATAGCGCTGGCAGGAGCGTTCGGAGAGACGGGCATTGATGATGGTCACCGGCAGATGGCGCGCCTCGCAGGCCGCCAGCCAGTTCGGCCACAGCTCTGTCTCCATCACCCAGAGGGCGCGAGGCTTGATGCACTTGAGAAAAGCGGCAACCGCCCAGGGGTAATCGAGGGGGGCGTAGCGATGCATCACCAGGTTGCCGAGCTTTGCTGCCTGCTCGGCGCCGGTGCGGGTGGTGGTGGTGAGCAGGATCGGCAAATCCGGCCGATCGGCCTTGAGTGCACGGATGAAGGGACTGATGGCCAGGGTTTCACCCACGCTGACCGCATGGATCCAGAGCGGCGCCTCCTGCCCGCTGGCCGGCGTCCGTCCCAGATGCTCGGCCCAGCGCGCACCAAAGCCAGGCTTGCCCTTCTTCGGCTTGTAGAGTGCCAGCAACGCCAGCGGCAAGCCCAGATGGATCAGCAGGTTGTAGAGCAGCCGATAGCCCATGTTATGTCGGCTCCGATCGCTTGCTCGCATCGGAGACAAACCGTGGCGGCTCACCCACTTGCAGCACGATCGGTTGATCTGGCGACTCGGCGCACTCCAGCCGTCGGCCTGCCTCTATCACCTGTTCCGGCATCAGCTCGATCAGGCACTTGAGGTGGCCGAACTTGCAAGTGCGCTTGAAACAGGGGCGGCACTCTATGTCGGTGTGCACTATCTCGACCCTGTCCGCCAGCGGCGGCGTGTAGAGCGGCGAGGTAGAGCCATAGACGCCGATCAACGGCCGGTTGAGGGCGGCGGCTATGTGCATCAGGCCGGAGTCATTGGAGATGACCCGCCCGGCCAGCGCCATCAGATCGATCGCCTCATACAGGTTGGTCTTGCCCGCCAGCACGTGGCAGTTGGGGCGCGACAGGGGATTGATCCGCTCGCGAATGGTGTTGGCCACAGGCACATCCTTGCCGGAGCCGAAGATCCACACCTGCCAGCCCTCATCCAGATACTTCTGCGCCACCACGGCGTAGTGCCCTTCAGGCCAGCGCTTGGACGGGCCGAACTCGGCTCCCGGACAGAGCACCAGCACGGGACGAACGCGATCCAGACCGAGTCGCTCCAGCGCCTTCCCCTGATTGATGAGATCCACATTGAGCGAGGGGTGGGGAATGGCGGGAATATCGACCCGGCTCTTCATCTGCGCCTTGGGATAGGCCAGCGCCAGATAGGCTTCCACCATCAGCGGGAAGGCGGACTTGTTGCTGCGCATGTCATTGAGCAGGCCGAAGCGGTGCTCCCCCTTCCAGCCGGTGCGCACCGGGATCCTGGCGAACCAGGGGATCAGCGCCGACTTCATGGAGTTGGGCTGGATGATGGCCTGATCGTACTTCTCGGCCGCCAGTTGCTTGCCGAGCCGACGGCGGGCCCCCAGCTTGAAGTCACCGTGGCCGAGCGGCATGGGGATAGCCTTGTCCACTTCGGGCATCCGCTCCAGCAGGGCACCGCACCAAGCTGGCGCCATCACATGCAACTCGCTGTCAGGGTGATTGGTCTTGATCGCCTTGTAGAGGCTCTGGGACATCACCATGTCGCCGACCCAGGAGGGGCCGATCACCAATATTTTCATCTCACGCTTCTCTTGGGGCCAAGCCCTGCGGTTAATCATTGCTGGGCGAGATTATGCCCCAAGAATGGCCCGAGAAATAACAGAAGATCCCTGTATCACCCGCGCTCATGCCAAAAAAGAACCCTTTTGAAACTGACTTGCTACGGGCGCCGGAACCATGCTCCGCCAGCCGTTTTAGGCTAGAATGGGCGCCAATTCGAGCATGCCCCGCCAGCCGGGCGCCAACAAGAGCCTTCAACCCGTGAAAAAACCGACTCTGGCGGCCGTCCTGATCGTCAAGAACGAAGCCGACAACCTGAAAGCCTGCCTCGCCTCACTCGACGGTCTGGTGGACGAGATCGTCATTCTGGACTCCGGTAGCCAGGACGAGACCCCCGCCATCGCCGCCGAATTCGGCGCCCGTTTCTTCGTCAATACGGTGTGGCCCGGTTTCGGCCGCCAACGCCGCCTCGCCCAGTCCCATGTCCAGTCAGAGTGGGTACTGTGGCTGGATGCGGACGAGCGGCTCACCCCTGAGCTGAAAGAGGCCATCGCGACCGTCATGGCCAATCCGGCCAGCGACACCATCTACTCTATCCCGCGCCTCTCCTGGGTATTTGGCCGCTTCATCCGCCACAGCGGCTGGTATCCGGATCGGGTGCTGCGCCTCTATCCCAAGGCGCTCACCCGTTACAACGAGGTGCTGGTACACGAGAAGGTGGAGGTGCGCGCCAACATGAAGATCGTCAATATCCATGGCGACCTGCTCCACTTCACCTACCGGGATCTGGAGCACTATCTGGTGAAGTCCGCCGGCTATGCCAAGGCCTGGGCCGATCAGCGCACCGCCCGTGGCAAGAAGGGCTCCCTCGGCCAGGGACTGGTACATGCCGTGGGCTGTTTCCTCAAGATGTATCTGCTCAAGGCCGGCTTCCTCGATGGCAAGCAGGGACTCTTGCTCGCGATCCTCTCGGCCCACTCCACTTTCGCGAAGTACGCAGATCTCTGGATCCGCCAGCAGCCGCAAGCACCGGACCAGACCGGCAACTAAACTAATTGCGCAGCCGCTCAAGCCAGCATGACGAAACAGGGCCCGAAAGGGCCCTGTTTGCATCTGTCAGCTCTCTGTTCGCCAGAAGGGCGGTGCCCAGCGAGCTATCGCCGCCGCCATTGCCTTGGGATCGAGCTGGCTCATGTCTTCCGGATGATCGCTGTCTTCCGGCGGGCTGAACGCCAGGTGACGCCCCTCGCTGTTGAGCGGACGCCAGCGCAGCGGGGTGGCCGAGCGGTGCGCCGGGAAGAAACCTATGGTGGGCACGTCCAGCGCCGCCGCTATGTGCAGCGGCCCGGTACTGCCCGCCACAAACAGGGCCGCGTTGGCCATCACCTGACAGAACTTGGGCAGCCCCTCGTCGGAGCGATAGATCCAGCCATTGCCGCCGTGGGCCAGCAATTCTGCCGCCAGCTGCTCGGCGATCTTCTCCTCCCCCGGCCCCGCCGTCAGGATGCACTGCAATTCCGGGCATGCCTGATTGAGCTTGATGATGAGGCGCGAGTACTGCTCGATGGAGAGGTTGTTGGCCGAACCACCGCTGCCGGCGTGTACCATCAGCCAGGGGCGACTGGCATCCAGCTTCAGTCTGGTTGCAACCTGTTCGCGCACCAGCTGCAGGCTCTGGGGGTCAAAGCTGAGGTAGGGGCCCTGTGGCTCGACCACGCTTACCTGCTGGTCGGCGAGAAAGCGACGCACCAGATCCAGGTTGTACTCGTACTCCGGCTTCTGGGAGCGGGAGCGGCGCTGCACCAGCCGCTGGTTGTAGAGCACCTGGGCCAGCTTGGTGGCCGGGGCCAGCCGGTAGGGGATGTGCGCCTTCCACACCAGCTTGGCGTTACGGGTGTTGGAGAACAGACAAATTGAGGCATCGAAGGCTGCAGCCTTGATGCGGGCCAGCAAGGCGCGTTGCTGTTCCTTGTCGGCTCCTGACCCCGGATCCAGGATAATTTCGTCGATCCAGGGACAGAGACGGGCCAACGGCGCCGTGTAGGCAGGAACCAGGGCAGTCACATGACAATCCATGGAGCGCTTGAGCATGGCAAAACTCGGCCATGCCAGCATGAAGTCACCAATCTTGTCGTTGCGTACTACCAGAATACGTTTCATAAAAAATCCCTTTGCTCCCTGTCACCAATGCAAGGAGGCTTGATGCGCGGTGCGGGTATTCTTGCCTGATGCACAGCTATTCTCAAGCGAAGACACCAGACGATACTGATTTGGACGACCAAACCAGGCCTCTCGCGCCAGGTCCCGCACAAAACGGACATCGTCCCGGTCGCGACAAAACGTCAACAGACCCTATAATGCGACCAAATTTCCAGGTTGCAGGAATCAACAGCATGACCAACAAGGTAATTTATCCCGGCACCTTCGACCCCATCACCAACGGCCATACCGATCTGATAGGTCGTGCCGCCAGGCTGTTTGATGAAGTGGTCGTCGGGGTAGCCAACAGCCCGAGCAAGCGCCCCTTGTTCGATCTGGCAGAACGTGTCCTGCTTGCCCGGCAAGTGACGGCCCACCTGCCCAACGTCAAGGTGGTGGGCTTCTCCGGCCTCTTGGTGGACTTTGCCAAAGAGCAGCAAGCCAACGTGCTGATCCGTGGTTTGCGGGCCGTCTCCGACTTCGAATACGAATTTCAGCTGGCCAACATGAACCGCCGCCTGATGCCGGAGCTGGAGAGCGTGTTTCTCACCCCTGCCGAAGAGAACTCCTTCATCTCCTCGACCCTGGTGAAGGAGGTCGCCCTGCATGGCGGTGATATCCGCCAGTTTGTCGACCCGATCGTCGCCAAGGCGATTGCCGCCAAGCAAGGCAAGTAACAAGTAACAAGTAACAAGTAACAAGTAACAAGTAACAAGTAAACAGGCTACCCGAGGGTAGCCTGTTTAGTGCGGCGCACATGAGCCGCGCTCGCCATTGTCCGCACTGGCAGTCAGCCCGCCGCGCGACCCAGCACCTGCTGGCAGGAGAGCGCCAGCTCGTCGAGCCATTCGTAACGACGCCGGTACATGGCCCGCTTTTTGGAGGCAATCTCCTCCAGCGGCTTGCGCACCGCAGGCAACAGCTGCACGAAGTTGTCATCCTGATCGATGGCGCCAAACTCCTCCCACAGCTCGTCATAATCCGCCTGCAAACAGGCTTTCTTCTTCTTGCTGTAACGCTTGGCCTGGTAGATGTGTGCCTTCATCCGCACCGCCGAGATATGCTCGGCCCCCATCGCCTCGGCCAGCTGCATCACCAGCATCACCACCAGTGACTTGGGCCGCAAACCATGGCCCTCCTTGGTCAGGGCTCGAACCTTGTCCTGTGCCTGTTCGACGCAGGGTTCCGGCCCCTGTACCGAGCCGATCACCAGCGACAGCTTGCCGGGGGTGCCCGCCAGCGAGAAGGCACAGCTATAGAGGCGCTTGCCCTGTTGATCGACGATGGAGAGCGCCAGCTCGGCCTCACGACGGAAGGTACCATCGTGGCGCAGCACTATGCGACATCCACTCTGGGGATAGTGGCCAAGCTCTATGCCCTCGTCCAGATAGAGCGGATCTATCAGCTCGGGGTAACGGGCCAGCAGCAGTCGATAGTGGTTTTCCAGCATCTCGGCCCGCTGGGTCGCGGTGGAGCCGGCAAACCGATAGGGTCGCATCGGCTTGTCGAGCAGCTCGGGATAGTGGGCAGGCAGGGCCTTGAGCGGTTCGGCCTGAAACAGCTCGAACACCCGGCTCATCTGCTGCCGATAGAGTAGGCTGCGCAGCACGAACTTGGCGCGATTGAAGGTCTTGCGGGCGCTGTCATCGGGATAGAGGAAGCGGGCCATTTTTTGGGCACAATAGTGCCCCTGCCGGGATAAATGATCCCAGTCCATTGATTTAGCTGTCATTTTATTTTCTCAAACCGCCTGAACGGTCGAGATACTAGTGACAGCAGGCCAAATATTCAACAGACCGGAAATACTCTCTTACAACTTGGCTGTTTTTGGTCAAAATAACTGCGTTCAGCGCTGGCAATGAGAACAAAAAACGGTAGTACGCTGCCCCAGCCGTATTTCGCTGAGCAGGGTGTGGCAGTGCAAACAGGGCTGGCCGCCGCGACCATAAACCTGCAACTGCTGCACGAAATAGCCCGGCTTGCCATCGGCGCTGGTGAAATCCTTGAGGGTGGTTCCCCCCTGCTGGATGGCAGAAGCCAGCACCCGCTTGATCTCGGCCACCAGTGTCGCCAGTCGCTCGGTACTGATGTTGCCCGCTGCCCGTTTGGGGTGAATACCGGCAGCGTACAGCGCCTCATTGGCGTAGATATTACCCACACCGACCACCACATGATTGTCCATCAGGAAGGTCTTGATGGCAGTGCTGCGCCCCTTGGCCCGCCCTTGCAGATACTCGGCGTTAAAGCCATCGGTCAGCGGCTCCGGGCCCAGTTTGGCCAGCAGGGCGTGTGCCTCGGCCGGTTCACGGGTCCACAGCAGGGCACCGAACCGGCGCGGGTCATTGAGTCGCAGCAGCTTGCCGTTGGCGAGCTCTATATCCACGTGATCGTGTTTCTCGGCCGGCGTACCGATGTTCAGCACCCGCAGACTGCCGGACATGCCCAGATGCAGGATGGCGGTGCCAAAGTCGGTCTCCAGCAGCAAATACTTGGCACGACGGCTGACCCTGTGGATGGTGAGATCCACCAGCTCCTGGATTTCGCCAGGTACCGGCCAGCGCAGCCGGCCATCCCGTACCACGACGCGGGTCACCTTGATGCCGGTGAGCCAGGGAGATATGCCCTGGCGGCTGACTTCAACTTCCGGTAATTCAGGCATGGGGCCTCCAACAAATAGGGTGGATTACGGAGAGGGGCGCAACAGGCTGCGATACTGCTCCTGACTCAGGGTGAGCCAGGTCGAGGGCGGCAACAGGGCGGCAAACTTGCCGTTGTCCTGATAGATCCCCACTTCAATCGGATCGCTCTGACCGGCGATCCACACCTTGAGGGTAACCGGCGCGCCGCGCACTGCATCGCCAGGGGGCAGCAACCAAGCCTGCCAAGCCTCGACATGGGCCGCCAGCTGGGCACTGGTGAGCCCCAGATCCGGTCCGCTGCGCCAGCCCTGGCCGATGCGCTCTATCTGCCAGCTCGGCCCCTGCCAGGTGAGAACGACTGCACTGTCCGGCAACAGGGTACGAGGCCGCTGGGCGCTGTTCTCCTGCTGGGCAACCTCCAGCCGGTGCAACAAGGTCACGACCCCCAGCACGGCCACTATGATCACGTTATTCCAGCCTTTACGGCTCAATTTGAACATGGCAAGCCTCCGTTGAACCGGCAGTGTACTGAATTCCAGCCATAAAAAAACCCGGCACTGGGCCGGGCTTTTGGGAAAGCAGCATCAAGTAATTACTTGATTTTGCCTTCCTTGTAGATCACATGCTGACGAACAACGGGATCAAACTTTTTGATCTCCATTTTTTCGGGCATGGTGCGCTTGTTCTTGGTAGTGGTATAGAAGTGACCAGTACCGGCGCTGGAGTTCAGGCGAATTTTCTCGCGAATACCTTTAGCCATGATCTAATTCCTTATACCTTAACACCGCTGGCGCGCAGTTCAGCCAGAACCACTTCAACGCCACGCTTGTCGATAATACGCATGCCTTTTGCGGATACGCGCAGGCTTACGAAGCGTTTTTCACCCTCAACCCAAAAACGGTGAGTGTGCAGGTTCGGCAGGAAACGACGCTTGGTAGCGTTGTTAGCGTGCGAACGGTTGTTACCAACTGCCGGGCGCTTGCCGGTTACTTGGCATACTCTAGACATGTCAGTCTCTCCAAATCTTACTTCATTGCTCGAGCAAATATCTGCCCCGCTGGCCTTCGATTGCGGGGCAAACAGAAGGCGGCATTTTATACAGCATCCGTGATCAAAGATCAACTAATACAGTGCCAGAGCCCAGTTACAACCAACCACGCTCTGCAAAAGAAACCGTGATGCCGTCACCGATCACCAAGTGATCCAGCACTCTGATATCGATCAAGGCCAAGGCGGCCAAGATCCGATCCGTGATCTGGCGGTCGGCCCGACTGGGCTCGGCCACGCCGGACGGGTGATTATGCGCCAGAATCACTGCGGCTGCATTATGTTTGAGCGCGATCTGCACGATTTCTCTGGGCCAGACGCTTGCAGAATCGAGGGTGCCGTAAAAAAGTTCAACGAATTGAATGACTCTGTGCTGGTTATCCAGCAACAGCAGGGCGAACACCTCCCGCGGCCGATCCCGCAGCTGGGCTTGCAGGTAATCCCGGGTCAGCTGGGGCGAGGTCAGGGCATCGCCCCGTTGCAACTGCTCGGCCAGATGGCGCTTGCCCATCTCCAGCACCGCCTGCAATTGAGCATACTTGGCAGGCCCCAGTCCATGGGCATGACAGAAGGCGCCTTGATCGGCCCCGAGCAGTGCCCTCAGCGAACCAAACTGCTGCAATAGCTGACGGGAGAGATCCACCGCACTCAGGCCGTTGACGCCGGTTCGCAGGAAGATGGCCAGCAATTCGGCATCGGATAACGTCGCTGGCCCCTGCCGCAGCAGTTTCTCTCTGGGTCTCTCATCCTCAGGCCACTCCTTGATGCTCATTTGTCTCTCCCTAATGCCTATTGAGAGAAAACATAGCAAAAAATCACGGGAGGCCGGCCACAAGTCCCCCATGTCAGCCTCTGTCGTCGTCCGTTGCCTGTGGTATCTTAGCCGACCAGTCAGAGTGAGCCGGAAGAGAAGCAGCAGATGAGATTGGCCGATAAACGCATCCTGTTGGGTGTCAGTGGCGGGATCGCCGCCTACAAGAGTGCCGAACTGGTACGCCGCTTGAAAGATCAGGGGGCCGAGGTACGGGTAGTGATGACGCGCTCTGCCAAGGAGTTCATCACCCCGCTGACCCTGCAGGCGGTTTCCGGTCATCCAGTGGCTGACAGCTTGCTGGATCCGGCTGCCGAAGCGGGCATGGGCCACATAGAGCTGGCCAAGTGGGCGGATCTGGTGCTGATCGCCCCGGCGAGCGCCAACCTGATGGCCCGCATGGCCGCCGGCATGGCCGACGAACTGCTCACCACCCTCTGCGTGGCAACCCCGGCCCCCGTGGCACTGGCTCCCGCCATGAATCAGCAGATGTATCTCAACGCCGCCACCCAGGCCAATCTCAAGACCCTGGCCAGCCGCGGCATACTGCTGTGGGGGCCGGATTCCGGCAGCCAGGCCTGTGGCGACGTAGGCCCGGGCCGGATGCTGGATCCCTTGGAACTGGTTGAGCACTGCTGCCAGCAACTGGCCGCCGAGCCACTGCTGGCGGGCGTCAGACTGCTGCTCACCGCCGGGCCGACCCGCGAGGCACTGGATCCGGTGCGCTACATCAGCAACCACAGCTCGGGCAAAATGGGTTACGCCATCGCCCGCGCCGCCCGTGAGGCAGGGGCCGAAGTGACGCTGGTGAGCGGGCCGGTCGCCCTGCCTGCACCGAGCGGGGTGGAGCGTGTCGATGTGGAGAGCGCCGAACAGATGCATCAGGCGGTGATGAGCCGGGTCGGCGAGTGCGACCTCTTTATCGGTTGCGCGGCGGTGGCCGACTATAGGCCCGAGCAAGTTGCCAGCCAGAAGATCAAGAAGACCGGTGATAACGATCAGATGGTGCTGACCCTGGTCAAGAATCCCGACATCATAGCCGCAGTGGGGGCGTTATCAGACAAGCCCTTCACCGTCGGATTTGCCGCCGAAACCGTGGATGTGGAACAATACGCCCTCGACAAACTGCAGCGAAAACGGCTGGACATGATCGCCGCCAACGATGTGTCTCGTGCGGGCCAGGGCTTCAATGCCGATGACAACGCTCTGACCGTGTTCTGGCAAGGGGGTCAAGCCCCTCTGCCACTGGCCGATAAGCTGACGCTGGCTCGCCACCTCATCGCCCTGATTGCGCGCAACTACCGGCGCTGAGTGCAGACACATGGCACCCCGCTGGCATTGCCCATGCAGGACGCCCACATCAACACTCGCTAAGCAACGATCAGTTCATGACTGCCCGGACTGTACCGAACATTCCGGGTGTCCACACAAGAACCCATTGAAAAACGAACGATTCATGACAACACAAATTGAGCTGAAAATTCTGGATGCCCGCATCGGCACCGAGTACCCGCTGCCCGCCTACGCCACACCGGGCTCTGCCGGTATGGACCTGCGTGCGCTGCTGGATGCGCCCATGACGCTGGCACCAGGCGACACCATTCTGGTACCGACCGGTCTGGCCATCCACATTCAGGATCCCGGCTTGTGCGCCACCATTTTGCCCCGCTCCGGCCTCGGCCATAAGCACGGCATAGTGCTGGGCAATCTGGTGGGCCTCATCGATTCCGATTACCAGGGCCAGCTGATGGTTTCGGTCTGGAATCGCGGCAACGACAATTTCACCATGCAACCCGGTGAACGCATCGCCCAACTGGTGATCATGCCGGTGGTGCAGGCCAGCTTCCAACTGGTCGATGAGTTCAATCAGAGTGAACGGGGTGAAGGCGGTTTTGGTTCTTCTGGTCGCCAATAACAGACCACACAGGCCCCCGGGGCTGTGCCTAATAACAGAATCAAGCCATTGTTTTTTTTAGGGGAATCCATGGCAAGCAGTAATCAGAAACAGAGTCGGCGCGATCAGATCCTGCAAGCACTCGCCCATATGCTGGAGACCAGCCCTGGCCAGCGTATCACCACGGCACGTCTGGCGGCCGAGGTGGGTGTCTCTGAGGCCGCCCTCTATCGACATTTTCCCAGCAAGGCGCGGATGTTCGAGGGACTGATCGACTTTATCGAGGATTCCCTGCTGTCACGGGTCAACCTGATCATGGCCGAAGAGAAGGACACCATGGCCCGCTGCCATCATATCCTTCAGCTGCTGCTGGTGTTCGCCGAGCGCAATCCCGGCATCACCCGCATCCTCAACGGCGATGCCCTGCTGGGTGAGCACGATCGATTGCGGGATCGCATCAGCATCCTGTTCGACAAGCTGGAAACCCAGATCAAGCAGGTGTTGCGGGAAAAACGGCTGCGGGAAGGTCAGGGCTTCCAGCTCGACGAGACCATGCTCGCCAATCTGCTACTGGCCTATACCGAGGGACGGATCAGTCAGTTTGTCCGCTCCGAGTTCAAACTCAAGCCCACCGCCGGCTTCGAAGATCAGTGGCTCTTCATCCGCAGTCAACTGCTGCAAAGCTGACGCCATTCGGGTGGATACACAGAGGGAGGCCTTGGCCTCCCTTGTTTTTTATGGCAAAAAATGGAAGGGAGCACCAGATGCGACCCAAACTGTCGCATGCCAGTGTTAGATTCATGCGTCATAAACCTTTACTGCCTGACAGGACATCCTATGGAACCCGAAATCATCACAGAAGCGCAGACCTGGCTGGTCAATAATCAGGGCCTGCTGATCGAGTATGCCGTCAATATTGCGGCCGCCCTGATCACCCTGCTGGTCGGTTACATCGCCGCCAACCTTCTCAGCAATGGCGTGATCAAGGTGATGCATGCTCGCAAGCTGGATGCCACCGTGGTTCATTTCGTTGGCAGCATCCTCAAGTACACCATTCTGGTGTTCGTGGTGATTGCAGCCATGGGGCGAGTCGGGGTGCAAACCGCCTCCTTCGTCGCCATTATCGGTGCCGCCGGTCTGGCCATAGGTCTGGCACTGCAAGGCTCGCTCTCCAACTTCGCCGCCGGTTTCCTGCTGATCATCTTCCGCCCCATCAAGGCCGGTGAGTTTATCGAAGTGGCGGGCACCAGTGGTGTCGTGCAGTCGGTGCAGCTATTCACAACCACTCTCACCTCGGGTGACAACAAGATGGTAGTGGTCCCCAACTCCGCCATCCTCAACGGCACCATAGTCAACTACTCGCGCATGGACACCCGCCGCGTCGACATGACCTTCGGTATCGGCTACGGCTCGGACCTGCGCAAGGCCAAACAGCTCCTCGAGCGCCTGGTGAGTGAAGATCCGCGCATTCTGAAGGAACAGGCAGCCACCATAGCCGTTGCCGCCCTGGCCGACTCCTCGGTCAATATCGTAGTGCGTCCCTGGGTCAAGACTGCCGATTACTGGGGCGTCTGGTTCGACTTCCACGAAAAGGTGAAGCTGACCTTCGATGCCGAAGGCATCGAGATCCCCTTCCCGCAGATGGTCATGCACATGCAAAAGCCTCAGGCCTGATACCTGCGCAGACGATCACAACAATGCCAGCCCCGGGGCTGGCATTGTTGTTTCTGAAACCCAGGTCATGCGGCAAGGCATAAAGATTCGACCCGCAGCTCACCTTGCACCATGGGGTCGAAAACCTGTCAATCCGGGCAGCCAGGTTGGCTTGCCTACCTTCATACCAGTCGACGAGCGACCCGGTTGAGCAGTGGCTGCACCAGCGCATAGCCCCCCAGCACGGCCCCGATCACGGCCAACACCCGAATCTCGAGAGTCGGCGCGGCGGCGGTCAGCGCCAGGGTCAACAGGCCGATGAGGCCTGTGGCGATCAGGCTCAGGGCAAACAGGGATAAAACATGTTTCATATCGATCTCCTCATTCCAGACAGTGGCCATCCCTGGGAGATCTCGTCCATTCGGTGCACATACTAGCCAACGCCCAACCCCGACAAGTTGCGTTTGCTCATAAAACGAGCCGAAAAACGGCTGTCAGATACTCCTTTAGCTGTAATACAAACTTGCCAGGCAGGCAGCCATAGATGAAAACCCTTTCACCCCGGGCAAGCCGGGTGAAGTATGAGCAAACTCAAGATCCCCTGGCCATGAGTGACTCATAATCGCAGTGTTTTGGTTGTAAACTCCTTCGATGGCAGACAATTGGTAAAGCTCTGTTACACGGGCCGCGCCATGGGCTCGGTATAATGGGCCCGGTATAGTGCTCGAATAATAAGGTTTGGCGGGAGCCTTGCCTGCAAGGTTCAAACACAACTTGGAAGATCGGTAATCCTATGAAAAATATCAATCCAACCCAGACCCAGGCCTGGCAGGCGCTGGAAGCCCATTTTGTAGCTAACAAAGAGACTCGACTCAAGGACCTGTTCGCGCAGGACCCGCAGCGCTTCGACAAGTTCTCCCTCACCTTTGGCGGCGACATTCTGGTCGACTACTCCAAGAACCTGATCACCGAGGAAACCCTCAAATTGCTGGTTGATCTGGCCAAAGAGACTGATCTTCGCAGCGCGATCGATGCCATGTTCAATGGCGACAAGATCAATATGACCGAAGGGCGCTCCGTACTGCACGTGGCCCTGCGCAACCGCTCCGACCGCCCTATCGAGTGCGACGGCAAGGACGTGATGCCGGAAGTTAACGCCGTGCTGGCCAAGATGAAGGGCTTCTGCGAGAAAATCATCTCCGGCGAGTGGAAAGGCTACACCGGCAAGGCGATCCAGCACGTGGTCAACATCGGTATCGGTGGTTCAGACCTGGGCCCGGTAATGATCACAGAGGCGCTGCGCCCCTACAAAAATCACCTGCAGATGCACTTCGTCTCCAACGTCGATGGCACCCACATCGCCGAGACGCTCAAAGAGATTGATGCGGAAACCACCCTGTTCCTGGTGGCCTCCAAGACCTTCACTACTCAGGAGACCATGACCAACGCCCTGACCGCCCGCGACTGGTTCATCAACATCGCCGGTGACAAGGCCCACGTTGCCAAGCACTTCGCTGCCCTCTCCACCAATGGCAAGGCCGTGGCCGAGTTCGGCATCGACACCGACAACATGTTCGAGTTCTGGGACTGGGTTGGCGGCCGTTACTCCTCCTGGTCTGCCATCGGCATGCCCATCGCCCTGTCCGTCGGTTTCGAGCACTTCGAAGCCCTGCTGCAAGGCGCCTTCGAGATGGACATGCACTTCGCCACTGCCGCCTATGAGCAGAACGTGCCTGTGCTGCTGGCGCTGATTGGCCTGTGGTACAACAACTTCCATGGTGCCGAGTCCGAAGCCATTCTGCCGTACGATCAGTACATGCACCGCTTCCCTGCCTACTTCCAGCAGGGCAACATGGAATCCAACGGCAAATACGTGGATCGCAACGGCAAGCCGGTTGATTACCAGACTGGCCCCATCATCTGGGGTGAGCCGGGCACCAACGGTCAGCACGCTTTTTACCAGCTGATCCACCAGGGCACCAAGCTGATCCCCTGTGACTTCCTGGCGCCTGCCATCAGCCACAACCCGATCGGTGACCACCACCCGAAACTGCTGGCCAACTTCTTCGCCCAGACCGAGGCACTGGCCTTCGGCAAGAGCAAAGAACAGGTCGAAGCCGAGTTCCTGGCGGCCGGCAAAACCCTGGAGCAGGTCAAGGATCTGGTGCCGTTCAAGGTGTTCGAAGGCAACCGCCCGACCAACAGCATACTGTTCAAGAGCCTGACCCCGAAGACGCTTGGCTCTTTGATTGCCATGTACGAGCACAAGATCTTCGTACAGGGCGCAATCTGGAACATCTTCAGCTTCGACCAGTGGGGCGTGGAGCTGGGCAAACAGTTGGCCAACAAGATACTGCCAGAGCTCAACACCGATGCGGCTGTCACCAGCCACGACGGCTCCACCAATGGCCTCATCAACACCTGGAAAGCCTGGAAAGCCTGAGTTCTCCGGCCTTCCTGAACGCAAAAGCCCCGCTCGATGAGCGGGGCTTTTTTATGGCGGGTCGGGCTGGTTTTTCTGGCTGACCGGTCGGGTGTCCAGCCCGACCGGCGACGGGGATCGTCATCCCCGCCCCTTCATCATCCAGCTCGCTGCAGGCTTAACCGCCAACGGCGATACGTTTCATGTCTTTCATGTAACCGCGCAGTACCTGACCGATCTTCTCGCATCAGGCATGGTTGCGGGTCATGCCTGATTAACCGCCGACGGCGATGCGCTTCATGTCTTTCATGTAACCGCGCAGTACCTGACCGATCTTCTCGATCGGATGGTTACGGGTCGCCTCGTTGGCCGCCAGCAGTGCCAGGTTGTCCACGCTCTGCCCTTCCGCCTTGCTGGCACCCAGATCGCCAGCCTTCAGAGTCGGCATGAAGTGCTCGTGCAGCAAGGGCACAGCGGCGTTGGCGAACAGGTAGTTACCGTACTCGGCGGTGTCGGAGATGACCACGTTCATCTCGTACAGACGCTTGCGAGCAACTGTGTTGGCGATCAGCGGCAGCTCGTGCAGGGATTCGTAGTAGGCAGACTCCTCGTAGATACCGGAAGCCACCATGGTCTCGAACGCCAGCTCGACACCCGCCTTGACCATGGCCACCATGACCACGCCATTGTCGAAATACTCCTGTTCGGCAATTTTGCCAGTGAACGCAGGAGCATTCTCGAAGGCAGATTTGCCGGTCTCTTCACGCCAGGTCAGCAGCTTGACGTCATCCTCAGCCCAGTCGGCCATCATGCCGCGGGAGAATTCGCCAGCGATGATGTCATCCATGTGCTTCTCGAACAGCGGGCGCATCAGGGTGCGCAGTTGCTCGGACAGCTCGAAGGCACGCAGCTTGGCCGGATTGGAGAGGCGGTCCATCATCAGGCTGATGCCGCCCTGCTTCAGGGCTTCGGTGATGGTTTCCCAGCCGAACTGGATCAGCTTGCCGGCGTAGGCAGGGTCTGTCCCTTCGGCAACCAGCTTGTCGTAGCAGAGCAGGGAACCGGCCTGCAGCATGCCGCAGAGGATGGTCTGCTCGCCCATCAGGTCGGATTTCACTTCCGCGACGAAGGAGGATTCCAGTACGCCGGCACGGTCGCCGCCGGTGGCAGAAGCCCACGCCTTGGCGATGGCCATGCCTTCACCCTTGGGATCGTTCTCCGGGTGGACGGCGAGCAGAGTCGGCACGCCGAAGCCGCGTTTGTACTCTTCACGCACCTCGGTTCCCGGGCACTTTGGCGCAACCATGACGACAGTGATGTCGGCGCGGATCTGCTGACCTTCTTCCACCACGTTGAAGCCGTGGGAATAGCCCAGCGCGGCGCCCTGTTTCATCAGCGGCATCACGGTTTTCACCACGTCGGAGTGCTGCTTGTCCGGGGTCAGGTTCAACACCAGATCTGCGCTCGGGATCAGCTCTTCATAGGTGCCGACCGCGAAGCCGTTGTCGGTTGCCTTCTGCCAGGAGGCGCGCTTCTCGGTGATGGCAGCCTTGCGCAGGGCATAGGAGATATCCAGCCCGGAGTCGCGCATGTTCAGACCCTGGTTCAGACCCTGGGCACCACAGCCCACAATCACCACCTTCTTGCCCTTCAGCACGTCGCAACCGTCGGCGAATTCCGCCCGCTGCATGAAACGACACTTGCCCAGCTGGGCCAACTGCTGACGCAGGTTCAAGGTGTTGAAATAGTTAGCCATGGTGATTGCTCCGTTCGATTGATTCCATGCCGGGTAGCGGCGTTGTCTGAACCACTATAGCGCGGGACACTCATTGCCTGAACTGATATATTCGAAACAGTATGTTGCAGGAATTGAAAGATGATTCTTCGCAATCTCAAGCTGTTTCTCCCCCACGTCAGCAAACGCGCCGCCGCAGGAATAGAAAGATGGACCTCCGCAATCTCGAGCTGTTTCTCCACCTCGCCGACTCCCTTCACTTTGGCAAGAGTGCCGATGCCATGGCGGTCAGCCCCTCCACCCTCAGCCGCGCCATTCAGCGACTGGAGCAGGAGACCGGCTGCGTGCTGTTCGAGCGGGACAACCGCAGCGTGCGACTCACCTCGGCGGGTGAGAAACTGCGGGAGTTTGGCGGCAGCCTGTTGCAGGAGTGGCGCCAGCTCAAGCAGGAGCTCAAACGCAGCGACGAACCGCTGCAGGGGAGGCTGCGGGTGTTCTGCTCGGTCACCGCCAGCTACTTTCTGCTGCCAGAGGTGCTGGAGCGCTTCCGCCGCCGCTACCCCCAGCTGGAGATCAAGCTGGAGACCGGCGACCCGGCGCTGGCGGTGGACAAGATACTGGCCGATGAGGCCGATCTCGCCATCGCCGCGCGGCCGGATGCGCTCTCCGCCAAGCTGGAATTTGCCAGCCTGCAGCAGGTGCCGCTGGTATTCATTGCCCCGCGTACCGCACCGCAACAGAGCCAGTGGTTCTTGCAGGGTGAGCCGGACTGGGAGCGGCTGCCGCTGATCCTCTCCGAACAGGGTCTGGCACGAAAGCGCTGTGACCAGTGGTTTCGCAACAAGGGAATTGCCCCCAATATCTATGCCGAGGTGGCGGGCAACGAGGGCATAGTCGCCATGGTGGCACTCGGTTTTGGCGTCGGGCTGGTGCCTGCCGCCGTGATCGATCACAGCCCCATGGGGGAGAAGGTACGCATCGTCGAGCCCAGACCTGCGCTCAAGCCATTCGACGTCGGTATCGCAGTACTCAAGAAGCGGCTGGAAGAGCCTCTTATCCGCGCCTTCTGGGATACGGCGCGCGGCCAGGGTTCACTGCGCTGACGGGGTGGCAGTGACCGGCGCATAGATTAGCGAGGGGTCAGCCATCATGTTGCGGCTCCTGGCGGGCAGATCCGGATTATGCAGCTCAAGCATGACCCGCTCGTCCAGCTTCAACCGACGAATCGTGCTGCCAAACTCCTCTTCAAAGATCTGATCAAAGGCACCGGACTGGCGAGCCCGCTGCAGCCCGAGCTCGATGCGCTGTGCCAGTTCGGGATATTGGGGGGAAACAAAGAACAGCAGCGCCAGCGGATAACGGAACACCAGATGGGGCTCGATTGCGAGCTCCGGATGCTGCTTTAGTTCATCCTCTATCTCGATGACGGAACGCAGAAAGCAGTCAAAACGCCGCTTGCTCAGCATGTTGAACAGCGCCTCGTAGAGATTGCCCACCGTTACCTTGAGGCCGTTGGCCTTGAGCAGGCGGGTATCGGGCCAGGATCTGTGCTGACCGATGGTGAGTCCGGCGCTATGCCAGTCCGCCAGCGACCCTATGCCGCTAAAGCGCCCCTCATCCCCCGGCCGGATGAGGCAGACCCGCCAGCCCAGCAACCCCTTCGCCAACGGAATATGGACCGCCAGCAGGGAACGCTCCCGCTCTTCATCAGGGGCAAAAACTCCTATCTGTACCAGGGCGCCCTCCTGTAACGCCTTGACTGCCCGCCCCTGCTCCATTGGCGGACTCGCAATCAGCTGATAGGGACCATATTCAGGCACTGTGAGATCGAGCGACAACCGCAGCAAGCCCGCCACAGCCGGATTGGGGTGCTCCAACAGCAGGTTCCAGGCCCGAATGTGCGACTCGGCAGCCAGGACACTCCCCGCAAACAGTGTGATGCACCACAGCCAAATCCTGAGCATTGCGCCTCGTACCTCTGATCTTGATGCACTCACTATAACGCTTGAGCGCCCAGTTCTGATGCATGGACCCACAGATGTGTGAGCGACTTGGTGTCAAATCTGACAATGGTCAGAGCAAGATCCAGATCACAGACTAGGCTCGGTGTTCAACCTGAATGGAAAAAGCCTCGCCATGATGCGTCACCTGATCGAAATCAACAGCTCACAGCTGTTTGAAGAGTACCTGCAGAGTCTGGGAGTGCCACAAACCTTGCTGGATCACGAACAGGATATCTATCTGCAAGAGCGCCCGCTGGCGGCAGTGCGCCAAATTCAGGGCAAGATGAAGTTTTATCTGCGAGCCAGCGCCCTGACCAAACAGTGATCCGCAACCGGTCACAGAACAGGCAATCAAAGCGTATTACACTGGCACCATCCGTCACCCTCGCCTCCGGGGGTCGCCATGAGGAGTGCCCATGAAACCAAGCGGCCTGGATCGGCTCTTCAAACCCCAGTCAATCGCCGTCATCGGTGCCTCGACCGACCCGCAGAAAGCGGGTCACGTGGTGATCAGACACCTGCTTGCGGGTCAGTTCAAAGGCCCCATACTGCCGGTCAGCCCCCATAACAAAGCCATCGCCGGAGTGCTGGCTTATCCCGACATTGCCAGCCTGCCACTCTCCCCCGATCTCGCCATCATCTGCACCAAACGCGAACGGGTACTGTCGCTCATCGAAGCGCTCGGCAAAAAAGGGGCCGGGGCCGCCATCATACTGGCCGCCGATTTTTCGCAGGAAGAGAGGGAACAGTTGCAGCGCCTGAGCAGCCAATATGACATTCGCCTGCTTGGCCCCAACAGCATGGGCATGTTGCTGCCAGCGCAGGGCATCAACGCCAGCTTCTCCCCCATCGCCGCCAAACCTGGGCAGGTTGCCTTTGTCTCACAGTCAGCGGCCGTCAGCACGACCATACTGGATTGGGCCAAACAGCATGAGCTGGGCTTTTCCGCCTTTATCTCCCTCGGCGACCACTGTGACATCGACTTCGGCCAACTGCTGGATCAGCTCTCTCGCGACGGCACCACTCGCGCCATCCTGCTTTATATGGACAAGTTGCACGACGCCCGCCACTTCCTCTCGGCAGCGCGGGCGGCCTCACGCAACAAGCCAATACTGGTGCTCAAGAGCGGTCGCCACGATCCGGCCAAGGGGCTGGACAACGTCTACGATGCCGCCATCCGGCGAGCAGGCATGCTGCGGGTACGAGATACCCACGAGCTGTTTGCCGCGGTCGAAACCCTGAGCCATTCGCTGACCCTCAAGGGGGAACGGCTGGCCATCATCTCCAACGGCCGCGGACTGGCCAACATGGCGGTCGATGTGCTGCTTGAGCGGGGCGGAAAACTGGCCATGCCGCCAAAAGACATAGGTAGTGATGCCGATATCACCGCCTATCAGCAGGCACTCGATACCTTGCTGCAAGGGAATGAAGCAGATGCCATCCTGCTCATTCATGCGCCTTCCCTCACAGCACGCGGGGCCGAATTGGCGCGCAGTCTGATCGATTACCTCAGGCAGCATCCCAGAGCCAGGCGCTTCAATATCCTGACCAACTGGGCCGGGGAATACTCGGCACAGGAAGGACGCAAGCTATTCACCGAGGCGGGCATTCCGACCTATCGCACTCCCGAAAGTGCAGTGGCCGCCTTCATGCATATGGTGGAATACCGTCGCAACCAGAAGCAGCTGATGGAAACACCCGCGTCCCTGCAGGGGGACAAGCTCAACGTCGAACTCTGCCAACAACTGATCCGGCAGGCTCTGGAACGCAAGCAACTCACCCTCGATACCCATCTGGTGCAACCCATACTGCAAGCTGCCGGGCTCGCAACCCTGCCGACCTGGATTGTCTCCGACGCCATCGAAGCCACCCTGACGGCTGAACAGATCGGCTATCCGGTAGCGGTCAAATTGCGCTCGCCGGATATTGCCCACAAGTCTGCGGTGCACGGCGTCATGCTGAACCTGCGCACCTCGGCCGAAGTCGCCCAGGCAGCAGATGCCATTCTCGACAGGGTGAGGCAACACGATGCGGGGGCGCGTATCGAAGGCTTGCTGGTGCAGCGCATGGCACGCCGCAGCGGCGGCCTGGAGCTGAGGATCCGCCTGCAACAGGATCCCGTCTTCGGTCCTGTCATCCTGCTCGGCGAGTCGGGAGCAGAACCCCAGGAGATGGTCGCCGCACTCCCGCCACTGAACCAGGCTCTCGCACGCTACCAGGTCATCGGTGCTCTCAAGAGCCGCAAGATCCGCGAGCAGGCCACCCCCGAAAGACTCGATATCGATGCGCTTGGTCAGGTGTTATGCCAGCTGTCAGAACTGCTGCTGGCGTTTCCCGAGATCCAGGAGCTGGACCTGCATCCATTGCAAGCATGCGGGGCCGAGATGGTGATCCTGGATGCCAGCCTGACACTGATGCCAATAACGCAGCAGCGTTGCCCCCTGGCGATACGCCCCTATCCCACCGAGCTGGAAGAGGGGGCCTGGCTCAAGGACCAGAGCCATGTGCTGCTTCGCCCGATCCGGCCGGAGGATGAACCCGCTCACAAGCAATTTGTACTCAAGGTCTCCGATGAAGACAGGTACAAGCGCTTCTTTGCTGACGTGGGAGAACTGGGCCACGAGGAGCTCGCTCGCATGACCCAGATTGACTACGACCGGGAGATGGCCTTCGTCGCGGTAGGACAGGATGGCGCCTTCAACCAGCAAATCCTGGGGGTGGTGCGAGCCATTTCAAACCCGGATCAGTCCGATGCGGAGTTTGCCATTCTGGTGCGATCCGACCTAAAGGGGTTGGGGCTCGGCAAGTTGATGATGGAGAAAATCGTACGTTACGCCAGAGAGAGAGGGATTGGCCAGCTATCCGGCATGACCATGCCCAGCAATCGCGGCATGATCAATCTGGCCAAGCGTCTTGGTTTCAAGATCGATATCCAGCTGGAAGATGGGGTGGTCAATATGGAGTTGCCCTGTGCGGAGAGAGCCTAAGGGGCATAGCGCAGAGGACACCGCAGGAATGATAAATTTCAGGCAATAAAAAACCCCGCTCGATGAGCAGGGTTTTTCGTGTTGGGTGCCTGGCAGTGTCCTACTCTCGCATGGCGAATGCCACACTACCATCGGCGCTACCGCGTTTCACTTCTGAGTTCGGCACGGGATCAGGTGGTTCCACGGCGCTATGGCCGCCAGGCAAATTACTTCAATCTGAGAAAGCTGACGTGAATAACGATGTTGCTCGTGGCTTGTCGTTATCACTGAATTAGTAGTTCGCTTGGTATTTGCTACAAGCCTTAGAACACTTCTTGGGTGTTGTATGGTTAAGCCTCACGGGTAA
>NZ_JAACFY010000028.1:0-45738 GCF_029237305.1 Aeromonas sp. 2MA4
CGCAACGGGCAGAACACTTGCAACCGTGGCTGCATGAGTACAACTGGCATCGTCCTCATGCAAGTCTGGGCTATAAGCCCCCCATCAGTCGTCTTCAATCTGTGAACAACCTGGTGGGTTTACACAGTTAGCCCGGCCTCACTCTTATTCGAACTCTTGTTCGCTTTCGGCTTCGAGCTCGTCGGCATCCGCCACGACCGGCGTCTCGGCCGGCGCATCACCGGAGAGCAGCAACTCACGCAGTCTGGCTTCCACCTCTGCCGCCATCACCTTGTTCTCGGTGAACAGCTTCATCACGTTGGCCTTGCCCTGACCTATCTTCTCGCCGTTGTAGCTGTACCAGGCACCGGCCTTGTCGATCAGCTTGTGCTTGACGCCGAGATCCACCAGCTCACCTTCCTTGGAGATACCGACACCATAGAAAATCTGGAATTCAGCCTGCTTGAAGGGAGGCGCAACCTTGTTCTTGACCACCTTGACGCGGGTCTCGTTACCGACCACTTCGTCACCTTCCTTGATGGCGCCGATGCGACGGATGTCCAGACGTACTGAGGCGTAGAACTTGAGCGCGTTACCACCGGTAGTGGTTTCCGGGCTGCCGAACATGACACCAATCTTCATCCGGATTTGGTTGATGAAGATACAGAGGCAGTTGGCGTTCTTGATGTTGGCGGTCAGCTTGCGCAGCGCCTGGGACATCAGACGAGCCTGCAGGCCGACGTGGGAATCCCCCATCTCGCCTTCGATTTCTGCTTTCGGCGTCAGAGCGGCCACCGAGTCGACGATGATGACGTCAACGGCGTTGGAACGTACCAGCATGTCGCAGATTTCCAGCGCCTGCTCACCGGTGTCCGGCTGGGAGATCAGCAGGTCATCGACGTTGACGCCCAGTTTGGCTGCATAGATGGGGTCGAGGGCGTGCTCCGCATCGATAAAGGCACAGACCTTGCCTTTCTTCTGGGCTTCCGCAATCACCTGCAGGGTGAGGGTGGTTTTACCGGAAGATTCCGGGCCATAGATCTCGACGATACGGCCGCACGGCAGACCGCCGATACCCAGCGCCACGTCCAGGGAGAGGGAACCGGTAGAGATGGCTTCGATATCCATGGTCTTGCTGTCGCCCAGACGCATGATGGAGCCTTTGCCGAACTGCTTTTCAATCTGACCCAGCGCAGCCGCCAGTGCCTTCTGTTTGTTCTGATCCATGCCAATCTCCGCTGGAAATCGTGAGTAATAAGTGAAGTTGGGCTAAGTATACTGTCTATTCATACAGTATCAAGCCCAATTTATCTGAGCAGGGCCAAGAGTCCGGACAAGGCCTGTCTGACCGCCTGCTGGCGTACCTGACGCCGGTCACCGTCGAAACGGGCCAGCAGGGAGTGATGGCGGCCACCCTGTTCCGCCCAGGCAAACCAGACGGTACCGACAGGTTTGTCTTCGGTTGCACCACCCGGGCCTGCGATACCACTGATGGCCACGCTGATGGCGGCCGAGGAGTGTGCCAGGGCGCCACGGGCCATCTCCAGCACCACAGCCTCGCTTACGGCGCCGTGCTGCTGCAGACTCTCGTCACTCACCCCCAGCATCTGCTGCTTGGCCTGGTTGGTGTAGGTGACGAAGCCGCGATCGAACCAGCCAGAGCTGCCGGCAATGTCGGTGATGGCCGTTGCTACGCCGCCGCCGGTACAGGATTCGGCGGTAGCCGCCAACCAGCCTCGCTGGCCGAGGGCCTTACCCAGTTCGGTGGCGAGGTGCTCGATCTCTGCGTCCAGTTTCATCCCGGCTCCCTAGCTCGTTGAAGAGGCTCATTATGCGATCCTGCCGCCATCCCCCGCAACCGCAGCAGTCTCAGCACAGACATACTGGCAGCCTGATGTCATTCGTTCAGAGCTCATCATTGCGCCAATGGGCGGGAAAACGGGAGGAAAGCCTGAGTCACGGCAGGCATAGATCAGGGTGATTGAAATATCTGCCGCCATCATACGACGACGGGCCAATAAAACAGTTTTCGACTATATATCAACTGGTTGAAATCAATACAGCCAGCCAGGCTCAACGTGATCGGCACCGCTATCACAACAAACACACAGTGCTATCGTGATGCCAACCACACTTTCCTGTGGATGCAATGGCTGTTAACATGCCGCCTCCATGATTAATTTATGCTCTGGCGTGACTGTAACGCCGCCTTAACCCCCTCCTTAGCGGCTGCTGCCGCCAGACTCTGGTTATCACAACCGGAGTGCTTTTGTTTACCCGTTGAATACCAACAAAACTATCTGTTCATGCTCTCACTCCATCTGACTTCAGGTTGGTGGATGTGTGCGGCTATGGACACATAACAAGCGAGAAAATCCCGAATGCTAGAACGTGCAAGACAAGAGTGGTTCTCCAACATCCGTGGCGACCTGCTGGCCGGTACAGTGGTGGCGCTGGCGCTGATCCCGGAGGCCATTGCCTTCTCCATCATCGCCGGCGTTGATCCCAAGGTCGGGCTTTATGCCTCCTTCTGTATTGCTGTCGTCATCGCCTTCGTCGGTGGCCGCCCGGGCATGATCTCCGCCGCCACCGGTGCCATGGCGCTGCTGATGGTGACCCTGGTCAAAGATCATGGTCTGCAATATCTGCTGGCCGCCACCTTGCTGACCGGCCTCTTCCAGATAGCGGCGGGTTACCTGAAGCTGGGCAGCCTGATGCGGTTTGTCTCCCGCTCCGTGGTCACCGGCTTCGTCAATGCGCTGGCGATCCTCATCTTCATGGCCCAGTTGCCGGAGCTGACCAACGTCACCTGGCAGGTCTATGCCATGACGGCAGCCGGGCTTGGCATCATCTATCTGTTTCCACTCATTCCCGTGGTGGGCAAGCTGGTTCCCTCCCCGCTGCTCTGCATCGTCATCCTGACGGCGATTGCCATCACAATGGGTATCGATATCCGCACCGTGGGCGATATGGGCGAGCTGCCGGATACCCTGCCCATCTTCCTGTGGCCAGAAGTCCCCCTCAATTTCGAGACGCTGGCCATCATATTCCCCTATTCTGCGGCGCTGGCAGTCGTTGGTCTGCTCGAATCCATGATGACGGCGGCCATTGTCGATGAACTGACCGATACCCAGAGCGATCGCAATCGCGAGTGCAAGGGCCAGGGGATAGCCAACATAGGCGCGGGTCTGATGGGCGGCATGGCGGGGTGCGCCATGATTGGCCAGTCGATCATCAACATCAAATCCGGCGGCCGTGGCCGTCTCTCTACATTTTTCGCAGGCACCCTGCTGATCCTGATGGTGGTGTTCATGGATGAGTGGATCCGCCAGATCCCCATGGCGGCACTGGTGGCCGTGATGATCATGGTCTCTATCGGTACCTTCTCTTGGGAGTCGGTTCGCAATCTGAAAAAACACCCCCTCTCCACCAATATAGTGATGGTCGCGACAGTAGCCGTGGTCGTGGCTACCCATAACCTGGCACTCGGGGTATTTGTCGGTGTGCTGCTGGCGTCCCTGTTCTTCGCCAACAAGGTTGCTCGCTTCATGCTGGTCAAGAGCGACAGTGAGCGCAGTGGCGAGGTGCGCACCTATCAGGTGCGGGGCCAGGTTTTCTTCGCCAGTGCCGAACAATTCTTTGCCGGTTTCGATTTCAAGGAAGTGCTGGACAAGGTGGTGATAGATCTGACCCATGCCCATTTCTGGGACATCACCTCCGTCACTGCGCTGGACAAGGTGGTCATCAAGTTCCGTCGTGAAGGAACCGACGTGGAACTCATAGGCCTGAACGAAGCGAGCGCCACCATAGTCGACCGCTTCGGTGTGCACGACAAACCCGAAGAAGTTGAAAAGCTGCTGGCTGGCCACTGATAACAAGAAGGGATTTACCATGACACGAATTTTTGCCTGTATCGATGGCTCCAATGCCATGACGGCGGTGTGCGACGCAGCGGCATGGGCCAGCGCCACGACCGAATTGCCTGTCACCCTGCTGCATGTGCTGGAAAAGAACGAGTTTGAAGGGCAGGCCGATCTCTCCGGCAACATTGGCCTGGGCAGCCGTGAGCATCTGCTCAAGGAGCTCGCCGAGCTGGATCATCAACGCAGCCGCCTCGCCCATGAACAGGGACGCATGCTGCTCAAGAGCGGCCAGGCGTACCTGACTGGCTTGGGGATGACAGAGGTCGATACCCTGCAACGCCACGGGCAACTGGTGGAGGCTGCCCAGGCGCTGTCACCCGGGATGCGCATGATGATCATGGGCAAGAGAGGGACGACCCACTCCCATGATCACGACCTGATTGGCAGCAATATCGAGAACATCATCCGCACCCTGGCCAATCCCATCATGGTGGTGCAGCCGGGATTTGAGGCACCAGACCGCTTCCTGTTTGCCTATGACGCCAGCCCGACCGCCAAAAAGGTGCTGGAGTTGATCGCAAGCAGCCCCCTGCTCAAAGGACTTGAATGTGACCTGGTGATGGTCGCCGAGCCGAGTGACGAGCACGAGCGTCAGCTGGCGCAGGCCAAACAGGTATTGAAGAGTGGCGGCATCAGGGTCGAAGCCAAACTGCTTCAGGGAGAGGTTGTCTCCGGGATTTGTCAGTATGCCACCGAGATGGGGATCCACCTTATCGTCATGGGGGCTTACGGTCATTCACGGATCAGGCAATTCATCGTGGGCAGTACCACCACTGGCATAGTGAAAACCACGCAGGCATCCGTTCTGCTGCTGCGATAACGCTGTTATTGGCAACTCATGATGAGGGGAACTGCGGTTCCCCTTTTTTATGACGCTATCTTGTGCCCATTGCGCACGGGAAACCGGATCTCAGTGGGCGTCAAGCCCAACACCTTAGCCCTTCTGACGAAACCTCGGCACTCATCAGAACAGGCCAGCGGTGACTTGCATCCATCGACTCGCGAGAGCAGACTGTTTGGCCTTGTTTTGACTCAAGGCAACCACCATGACTCCTGCCATCAACCTGCTGAAAAAGCTCAAGATACCCCACAAGCTCTACCCCTATGAGTGCGATGCTCACGACGATTTCGGCAAGCACGCCGCGACCCGGCTCGGCCTGCCGGAAGCCCAGGTGTTCAAGACCCTGATTGCCCATCATGACAAGCAGGCAGTGGTGGCCATAGTGCCTTCATCCGGCATGTGCAGTCTCAAACAGTTGGCCAAGGCCACGGGTTTGAAAAAGGTGGAGATGATGAAACCGGCGGAGGCCGAGAAGCTGACCGGTTACAAGGTGGGGGGCATCAGCCCGCTGGCCCAGAAGAAGCTGCTGCCAACCGTACTCGATGACTCCGCCATGGCGTTTGACGAAATCCTGGTGAGCGGCGGCAAACGCGGCCTCTCGGTCGGGGTGGCGCCACAGGACATGCTGACGCTGATGAAATGGATTGCGGCCCCGATTGGTGAACACCAGGGGGACTAGTCAAAAAGAGAGGCCCAGACCAACCCTGAGCCTCTGCATATCACCCGGCTTTCCCATGACAGGCGGTGGTCAGATCGGATAACCGCAGCCGCTGCCTGCCAGCCTCATCGAAGTTCTCCTCTGCCAACCAGCGCGCGAAACACGCCTGCAGGGCGGGCCACTCGCTGTCGATCACCGAGAACCAGGCGGTATCCCGACTGCGTCCCTTGTCTACCCTGTTCTGGCGAAATGTCCCCTCATAACTGAAACCGAGCCGCAGCGCCGCCCGCCAGGAGGGCTTGTTGAGGGCATTGCACTTCCACTCGTAGCGCCGGTAGCCGAGGGCAAAGGCGTTGGCCATCATCAGCGCCATGGCCGCCGTCGCCAGCCGCGACTGTTGCAGGGCCGGCGAGAAGTGCAGCCAGCCCACCTCAATGCTGCCCGCCTGGGGATCGATGCGCAGGTAGCTGGCCAGCCCCAGTGCCTTGCCGCTGTCGGCGTCCGTTTTTGCGTCCACTATGGCGTAGAACTGAGGATCCGCCTTGGCGATGCACTGTTGCAGCCAAGCCTGCATGGCCGCCTCATCGGCGAAGGGGCCACTGGTGAGATAGGTCCACATGGCCCCGCTGTCGGTGCCGAACGCCTGCCAGAGAGCGGGTCCGTGGCGCTCGGGATCAAGCGGCTCCAGCCGGCAGCCCCAGCCTGACAGTGGCTGATGGGGAGGAAACTCGGCCCCGCGCCAGTCGGGCAAGGGGACGCCAACCGCTTGGTCGAACTCGTTCAGATGATGATCAGCAGCCACAGGTCATTCCCCCTTCCAGTAAAACGCCCGCATCCTCACCGAGGGCGACGGCAAAGCCGTCCTGACGCCACCAGTGCAGACCACCTATCAGCTCCTTGACCTGAAAGCCCAGCGCCGCCAGTTTGTAGGCCCCTTGAGTCGAGCCGTTGCAGCCTATGCCATCGCAGTAGCAGACATAAACCTTGTCCTGCGCAAGGGTGGCCGTTGTCGTCGGATTCATGGAGCCATGGGGGAAAGAGACGGCCCCTGGAATATGCCCCAGCCGGTAATGCTGCGCGGATCGAGTGTCGATGACGACGATGCGCTCTTCTTTTTCCAGCAGATCAGCAGCCAGGTCCGCCGAGTCGGTGCGAAATCTCAGCTGGGCCTCGAAAAAGGCGCTGGCGTCCATCGGGCTGGCAAGACCCGTACTCAATACATGACTCATGGTGAAGCTCCTTGTGGCTAAACCCGGATCCGGGTGGTGGCGATGGTGTTGACCAGGCTGATGAGGTCGGAGCCCAATACATGGCTCATAGGGAAGCCTCCCGTGGCCACAGTACGATTTGGGTGGTCACTGTGGTCCTGACCGAGTTGGCGATGAAGCACTCCTCGTGGGCCTGGTGGTGCAGTTGCTCCAGCTCGGCCAGGGTCGGCTGGCGTGCGCCGCCAAACAAAACCTGCGGGCGCAGGGTCACCCGGGTAATCGACTGACGCCCCCGTTCATCCTCCTCCATGACGCCAATCGCCTGATCCCGATAGCGGTCCACCAGATAGCCTTGCTTGGCCACCAGCCAGAGAAAGGTCAGCATGTGGCAGCTGGAGAGGGCGGCCACAAAGGCCTCCTCCGGATCGACGTGCTCGGCCACCGACCAGGGCAAGGGCACGACCTGAGGGGATGAAGAAGCGGCCACCCTGACGCCGCCGTCGAATTCCCATTGATGGGCCCGACTGTAGCGCTGATCGAGGAAGCGCTCGCTGGCACCTCGCTCCCAGCTGATGATGGCGCTGTATTCCGACATGCAGACTCCTTTCGTTGCCAATATGGTTGATCATGTTCCTTGCGCACCAATGTAACGGGATAATGGACTTGCCACGCCGACCAATTTTGCCAATATGGGCAGACCAATTATGCCAAGCGCCGGAGATAGCCATGCCCGCCCTGCCAACCCTGTTTGCCACTCAGCAAGCCAGCGAGCTGCCGCTGCACGAGCAGCTGGTGCGCACCCTGCGCGGTGCCATCCTGGCCGGCCATCTGCCCCAGCACAGCCGGCTGCCCGCCAGCCGTATGCTGGCAGGGGATCTGGGGGTCTCCCGCAGCACGGTAGAGCTGGCTTATGGTCGGCTGGAGGCGGAAGGTTATCTGGTGCGCAAGGTGGGGGCCGGCAGCTTTGTAGCCCTGGCAGCGGTATGCCCGGCGCCACGTCCGCCCCAGTCGGCGGCCGGACTCTCCCGCCGTGGTCAGGAGATGGCCGCAGGCGGCGCCTGTCATGACACACCACACGTCGGCACCTCGTTTGCGTCCAGTCAGCCTGACTCCCGCCTCTTCCCTCATGCGCTCTGGGGTCGGCTGATGCAGCAGCAGTGGCGCCAGCAGGGTGAACGCTGGATGAACTATGGCGATCCGCAAGGCTTGCCTGAGCTGCGGGCCGCCATCAGCAGTTATCTGGTGCAGTCCCGCGGCGTGGTGTGCGAACCGGATCAAATCCTGATCCTCACCAGTTCCCAGCAGGGGATACTGCTGGCGACCCAGCTGCTCATCGATGCCGGTGATACCGTCTGGGTAGAGGATCCCGGCTACCCCGGGGCCCGTACCGCCATGGAGAGCGCCGGTGCCAGGGTCCACCCCGTACCAGTGGATGGGGAGGGGCTCAACCCGCTGGGGCAACACCCGGCGCCGCGCCTCATCTACACCACACCGGCCCACCAGTACCCCCTGGGCGTGCCCATGAGCCTCGCCCGCCGAATGGCGTTGCTGAGGGAAGCCGAGCGACACGGCGCCTGGATCCTGGAGGACGATTACGATGGGGAATATCAGTACGATCAGCGCCCGCTGCCCGCCTTGCAGGGGCTGGATAACCAGGGGCGAGTCATCTATGTGGGGACCTTCAGCAAGGTGCTGTTCGGTTCGTTGCGACTCGCCTATCTGGTGCTGCCAAGGCCACTGATGAGTGCCTTCTGCCAGGCCAGGGCGGCCTTTGATGGCCACAGCAACCAGTTGCAGCAGGCGGTCACCGCAGATTTCATCCGTGCCGGTCACTTCGCTACCCACCTGCGACAGAGCCGGCTCATCTACCAGAGTCGGCGCGACCTGCTGCTGGCCGAGCTGGCCAGTCACTGCCCCCAGCTCACCCCGGTTCACAGCGGCGCCGGGCTGCAATGCGCCGTGCTGTTGCCCACTGGCGGCGAGACCCGCTGGACCAACCCCGCCAATGCCCGGGGCATAGGTCTGCGTCCACTCGGACAGTTCTACCTCGGCGAGCCAAATCTGGAGGGCTGGCTGCTCGGCTTTGGCGCCCTCGACAACCAGACACTGCGCCAGCTATGTCGCCAGTTGGGAAACTTGATGAAGTCGTCCTGACGGCGGTGTGAACGCACTCTTCGCCGAGCAGATGCGTGGCCTGCGACCGGGCAAGACCCGAAAACAGCGAACTATACTGGATGCAAGATAGTCGTTGAGCCTAGCCGAGATGTATAGACTCCTGTTTCTGACCCTCTGCCTTTTCCTCCCTTCCATTCTGATGGCAGCCACCCGTTTCACCTACATCAGCCCGGAGAGCGAACGGGATCCCCGCATGACCTATGACAGAGAGCTGCTACGGCTGGCGCTCGACAAAACCCGCGACATGTTTGGTGACTATGAGCTGGTGCCCGCCCCCATCATGACCAAGGACAGAGCGCGCCTCAGCCTGCAATTCAACAGCTTTACCAACCTGTTCGTCATGGACAGTTACAGCAGCAGGCGCAATGGGAAGGGGCTGGCCTATGTCCGCTTTCCCATTCATCTGGGCATCGTCAGTTACCGCATCTGCTTCGTCAGCCCCAAGCAGCAGGCTGCCATGGCTGGGGTAACCGATCTGGACGGGTTGCGCCGTTTCACCTTTGGCCAGGGCAAAGGCTGGCTGGATGTGGAGATACTGCGCCATGCCGGTCTCAAGGTCGTGGAGGTGGTGAGTTACGAGATGCTATTCAAAATGGTGGCTCGTGGCCGTTTCGATCTCTTGTGCCGCGGCGCGAGCGAATTGCGCAGCGAACAGCTTACCCACAAGGACGTTGCGGACCTGCTGGTAGACGACCATCTGCTGCTCTACTACCCGCTACCTCGGCTCTTTTACACCAACATGGCAAATGGTGATGCCCTGAAACGGGTAGAGGTCGGCCTGCACCGGGCATGGCAGGACGGCTCCCTGCAGGCGCTGTGGCGCCACAGCTTCGGCCCCGCCATCGCCTTTGCCGGGCTCAAGCAGCGGCGCATGCTGCGACTGGAAAACCCCTTCCTCGAGGGGATCAACTTCGACTATCTCCCCTACTTCTACAACCCCATGACGGATCGCTTCGGCAAAGACTGAGCACGGTTTCAGCCCTGCTCGCGGCAGAGCGCGAGCCAGGCTTCGGCGGTGCGGGAGAGATAGCGATCGCTCGGCCAGATCACCCCGAGCCGCCAGCTGAGTTCAGGCAAAAGTGGCCGCAGCACCAGCCCGTCCGGTGTCAGCCGCCGACAGATGGGCTCGGGCAGGAAGGCGACCCCCATGCCGCTGCGCACCATGGCGGTGAGAAAGTCCCACTGGCTGCTGCGAGCCGCCACCTGGGGCACGAAGCCCGCCTGCTGGCACGCCTGCTCCAGCCGCTCGCTCAGGGTGAAGGCCTGGGTGTAAAGCAGGAAGGGTTCATCGCGCAAATCCTCCAGCCGGATCTCGAGGCACGCGCGCCAGCGCGGCAAGTCAGGCAGCACGACCTGAATGGGATACTGATCCAGCTCCAGCGCGCTCAGGGCCCCCCCCTCCCGGGTTGGCAGCATGGTGATGGCGAGATCCAGCTCCCCCGCCAGTACAGCCTGCTCGATGCGCCGACCGCCATACTCGACGATGGAGAGCTCCACCTTGGGGTAGCGGCTGCGATAGGTACGAATGAGATCCGCATAGACGTGACCCACCATGGGCGGTATGCCGAGAGCCAACCGGCCAAATTGCAGGCTCTGCAGATCCGCAAGCTCGGCCTCCAGCTGCTGCATCTCGGCCAGTATGGTCTGGGCCCGATTGAACAGCACCTGGCCGCTGTCGGTCAGGGTGAAGCGGCGCCCCTCGCGGTTGAGCAAGGGTTGGCCCAGCTCCTCCTCGATATTGCGGATCATCTTGCTGATGGTGGGCTGGGTAACGAACAGCTTCTCGGAGGCTCGGGTGAAACTTTGCTCCCGCACCAGTTCCACAAAGTAACGCAGGGCTCGAATATCCATGGTGCTCTCTATGCTGGCTGGAATCTCGATCATGCCTCTTTGGCATGAATTTGATAATTTAAATTCATTTTTTGCAGGTTTAACCCGTCTCTATACTGTGAGCCAGTTCACAGAAAGACACCCATCATGAAAGCCCTCTGCATTCGCTGGTTCCAGACGCCCTTTCAAATCGCCCTGCTGGCCGCCATCTGGCTGCTGGCCGATGCGGCGGTACGTACCTTCCACCTGCCGTTGCCCGCCAACCTCACCGGCATGCTGGCGCTGCTGGTCCTGATCCTGCTAGGCGTGGTCAAGACCCAGTGGTTCAACGCCGGTGCCCGCTGGCTGCTGGCCGAGATGCTGCTGTTCTTCGTGCCGGCCGTGGTGGCCGTGGTCAACTATCAGGATCTGCTGTTGCAGGAGGGGTGGCGCATCATGCTGGTCTTGCTGATCAGCACCACCCTGGTGCTGGGCACCACGGCCCTGGTGGTGGACAGGGTCTATCGCCTCGAACTGAAGCTCGCCCGCCGGAGTCGCCGCCATGTCTGATACCCTGCTCGGCCTGCTCTGCTTCGCCCTCACCCTGCTGTTCTACTACGCCAGCAAATGGCTCTATGGTCGCAAGCGCATACTGCCCCTGATGCCGCTGCTGCTGGCGCCCACCCTGCTGGTGGCCGTGGTGCTGCTGTTTCACATCCCCTATCAGGACTACATGGCTCAATCCCACTGGCTGCTCTGGTTGCTGGGACCGGCCACCGTCGCCTTCGCCGTGCCCGTCTATGAGAACCGCAAGCTGATCCACCGGCACTGGCTCTCCCTCTCGGTCGGGGTCGTCGCCTCCGTCATCATGGCCGTGGGCAGCACAGTGCTGCTGGCGCGCTGGTTGCACCTCTCCGACATGTTGCAGCGCAGCCTGGCGATGCGCTCCATCACCACACCGTTCGCGGTGGAAGCGACCCGCGCCATCGGCGGCCAGACAGATCTCACCGCCCTGTTTGTGGTGCTGACCGGGGTGATCGGCATGGCGGTGGGGGAGAGCGTGCTCACCCTGCTCGCCATTCGCAGCCGCCTCGGCAAGGGGGCCGGTTTCGGCGCCTCGGCCCATGGCGCCGGCACCGCCAAGGCGTACCAGATGGGTAACGAGGAGGGCGTCGTCTCCAGCATGGTGATGATGATAGCGGGCATGGTGACGGTGCTGCTCGCCCCCCTGCTCGGCCGGATGTTCTGGTAGCACGGGCAAACAGGCTGGGCACACTACACTCAAACAAGTGTGTGTCTGGAAACATCGCATGATCCGTTATGGCCTGTTCCCGTTCTGGTTGCTGCTTGGCAACCTGCTGCTGACCCAGCCCCTGCTGGCGGTCGAGATTTTTACGCATGCCAGCCCGGAGAGCGAACAGGACAAGCGGGCATCTTATTACCGTGACCTGCTGCAGCTGACGCTGGATAAAACCCGTGACAGCTACGGCGAGTATGAACTGCAGGCCGCGCCGCCCATGAATCGGGTACGGCTGCGGCTAGCCATACAGCAGGGAAGCTATCCCAACTTTTTTGCGGTGGATAGCCAGCGTCCGGCCAGTGAAGCCGAGTCTCTCGACTATGTTCCCTTCCCGGTAGACCTCGGCATACTGAGTTATCGGATCTGTTTTGTCAGTCCCCAGCGTCAACAGGCACTAGCCAGACTGACCCGCCTTGATGAGTTGAAAAGCTTCCTCCATGGCCAGGGGCGAGGCTGGCAGGATGTCACCATTTTGCGTCATGCAGGCATGCGAGTGCAGGAGGTCGACAACTACGAGCGCCTGTTCAAGCTGGTAGAGCGGGGCCGGATCGACCTGTTCTGCCGGGGGGCCAACGAGCTGCTTACCGAGCTGGAAACCCACAGGGATCTCACCCGCCTCACTGTCGATCAACACATAGCCCTCCACTATCCCTTCATCCACCTCTTCTATACCCACAAGGGGAACAAGCACGCCCTCAAACGCATCCAGACAGGACTGTTACTGGCCTGGCAAGATGGCTCCTTGCAGACCCTCTGGCTCAAGACCTTCAAGCCAGCCCTCGACTTTGCCAGACTGGATAAACGACGGCTGTTCCGGTTGGAAAATCCGCAACTCCGGGAGCTGGAGATTGACTACCGCGACTACACCTACGATCCGCTCAGGGGCACCTTTGGCTCAGGAGGCACGAGAAACGGCGAGCCCTGACACCAGGTGACACAGACGCAGTAACACGGCCGCAGCCACTATATTCAGAAGAGTCTATTTTTCGACAGGAGGTCGTGATGATCTGGTTCTCTCTGCTTCTCCTCTTGCTGACCCTGTCAGCGCAGGCTGCCACACCGACTCTGTTCACCCACATGAGCCCGGAGAGTGAACGGGATCCCAGAGTCACCTATGACCGTGAACTGCTGCGACTGGCGCTGGAGAAGACTCGCGCCAGCCATGGTGACTTTCAATTGCGAGCCGCCCCCCCCATGACATTGGCCAGGATGTGGATCAGCCTGCGCTTCAACCACTATCCCAACCTGTTTGCCATGGACAGCTACCGCTCAGACCGTGACATGACGGGGGTCGACTATGTTCGTTTCCCCATCCATCTCGGGATCGTCAGCTACCGCATCTGCTTCGTCAGCCCCCAACAGCAGGCAGCCGTCGCCAGCGTCACCACCCTGGATCAGCTGAAGAAGTTGACTCTCGGCCAAGGCAAGGGCTGGCTCGATGTACACATCCTGAGGCAGGCAGGGTTCAAGGTGCAGGAAGTAGAAGGCTATGAGCTGCTGTTCAAGATGGTGGCGCGCGGTCGCTTCGATCTCTTCTGTCGCGGGATCAGCGAGTTGCCGCAGGAAAAACTGAACCACAAGGAGATCACGGACCTGGTCATGGATGAGAGCATAGCCCTCTACTATCCCCTGCCCCGGGTCTTCTTCGCCCACAATGCCAATCGGGAGGCCATACAGAGAGTAGAGGCCGGGCTGAAAGCCGCCTGGCAAGACGGTTCGTTGCAAACCCTCTGGCTCAACACATTCAAACCTTCCCTCACCTTCGCCCACCTCGATACACGTCGCCTGTTTCGGCTTGAGAACCCCTTCATCAAGGGGATAGGCTTCAACTACCAGGCTTACTTCTACGATCCGGTCCACAGTCGGTTCGGGCCGGGCGAGCCATAGCAAGAGGGCGCCAACCGGGCGCCCCCTGTTTATTTGCGGTGACAGCACCAGATCCGAGCGCCACTTTCCCCGCCGCAGAGATCTTCCCAGAGACGGACGCAGACCTGCCACAGAACGTGCTGTGTATGGCTGCGGCCGTCACTCTTCCCGCCTCAGCGATCTTCTCAGAGGCTGGCGCAGATCTGCCACAGGTCATACTGGATAGCGGCGGCCGTTACTTCACGCCCTGCCCCCGGCCCCTGTATCACCAGCGGGTTGGTACGATAGCTGTCACTCTCGATGGCGAACACGTTGTCACAAGGCAGCAAATTGGCAAACGGGTGGTGAGGCTCCAGCGCCTCCAGCCCGACCCTGGCCTTGCCATCGTGCTCGAAGCGGGCGACGTAGCGCAGCACCTTGCCAACCCGACGCGCGCCCTCAAATGCGGTCTGGATCGGGTCATCCAGATCCTTGAGCCTGTCCATGAACTGATCCGTGCTCACCTTGCGCAGTGTCACCGGCACCAGGTTTTCCAGTTCGATATCCGCGGAATCCAGCTCGAAGCCCGCCTCCCGCGCCAGGATCAGCAGCTTGCGGCGCACATCCTGGCCGGAGAGATCCTCACGGGGGTCCGGCTCGGTCAGACCGTGCTGCCACGCCTCGTCCACCAGCTCGGAGAAGGGGCGCGTGCCGTCATACTGCTGGAACAGCCAGGAGAGGGTGCCGGAGAAAATACCCGAGACCCCCTGAATGCGGTCGCCGCTCTGGCGCAGCATCTGGATGCTGGACTGGATCGGCAGCCCGGCGCCCACTGTGGCGTTGTAGCGCCACTGCACCTGATGATCGCGGCAGGTCTGCTTGATGCGCTGGTAGAACTCGCTCTCGGCGGCACCGGCAAACTTGTTGGCGGCGATGATGTGAATACCGAGCTGGGCGAAGTCTGGGTAGTAACGACTCACCGTCTCGCTGGCGGTCAAGTCCAGGGCAATCAGCGTATCGAAACTGTGCTGCTCCAGCTGGGTCAGCAGTTCGGGCCAGATCAGCGGTTTGGGGTTGAATTTGTCCTGCACCTTGAGGGGATCCAGCCCCTCTTCGTCCAGCAGCCCCCCTTCGGAGCTGAACACCCCGTACAGGGTCAACGCCAGATTGAGCTCGTGTTCGAGCCGCGCCTTCTCGCGGGCATAGAGGGTGAGCCAGTGGCCGCCTATGTTGCCCTTGCCAAATACCACCAGCCCGACCCGGGTAGGACGGCTGAACAGGGCGCTGTGCAAGGCGATGAGCAGGGGCTCCAGCACCACCTGACGCACTACGGCCACCAGGCTCAGGCCATCTCTGGCCACCTGCACGAACTCCAGCGGCTGATCCGCCAGCAACTGATAGAAGCGGTGACACTGCTCTGCGTTGTCGGTGACACCGGCGCCCACCAGGGCCACCAGACTGAACCCCTCTTTCTGGATGAGACCGGTGAAGCTGCCCTGCAGCTGGAAGTCACGCAGTATCTCGAAGGCCCCTTCCGCCACTTCCAGGGTATAGGCCAGACGCAGCACCCGCCGATCAGGCTGTCGCTGCAGGGTGAGCGGATTGAGGCGATGACGGGCCAGATGGGATTCGATGGCCGCTACCGTCTGCTCATAGTGGGTCTGCGGCAACACTTTCAGCTCGATGAGAGCGATCTGATCCACCGAAGAAACGATGCGGGCACCACCGGAGCGCGGCGCCCGGCGCAGTATGTGGGTGCAGCCCTCATCCGGGTTGTAGCTGCAGCGCAGGGTGAGGCGCTGGCGACTGTCCGCCACCGGTTGCAGAGTGCGCGAATGCAGCACGGACGAACCGAGGCGAGCCAGCTCGTTTGCTTCTGCCAGACTGAGACGCTCCAGCAGGCGCGCCTCCTTCACCCGGCGCGGATCGGCGCTGTAGACACCGGCCACGTCGCTCCAGATGGTGGTGGATTCGCCATCAGCCAGGGCTGCCAAGAGGCTGGCGCTGTAGTCGGAGCCGTTGCGCCCGAGCAGCAGGGAGCGCCCCTCCATGTCGGCGGCGATGAAACCGGTCACCACGATGCGACCGGCATGTTCGGCCAGACGGGCCTTGAGCAGTTCACTGGAAAGGGCTGTATCCACCTTGACCAGGGCACCATCCTCGGCACGCAGGAAGCTGCGGGCATCAAGCCAGATGGCCTTCTCACCCCGGCTGGTGAGCAGGGCGGCCAGCAGGCGCGCCGACCACACTTCGCCAAAGGCGAGCAGGCCGTTGCGGGCGAAGCGGTCAAACTGCCCCTCCAGGGTCTTGGCGATCAGCTGCATGTCGTCGGCCAGCTGCTGGCTGAGATCGAGCTGCAGCTCTCCCTCCAGCAGGCCATCGATCAGGCTCTGCTGATAGGCTTGCAGCGCAGAGATGGCTTCACCGGCCGCCTCATCCCCCGCATCGGCCAGCTCCACCAGCTGGATCAAGCGGTTGGTGGTCTTGCCGGCGGCGGAGACCACGACGAGCTCATCCCCGCCAACCTGCTGTTCGACGATAGCGGCGACCCGGCGATAGCAGACCGGATCCGCCAGACTGCTGCCACCGAATTTGTGTACCTGCCGCCGCTTCAACCCTGCTTGTGTTGCCACCGCTATATCTCCTTGCTGCTGTTCCATTACTTCGCCACCTGTTCTGCCAGCTGCGCCTGTTCAAAAGCCTGAGCCAGATCGGCCACCAGATCTTCACCGTGTTCAATACCCACCGACAGACGCAGCAGCTGGGCGCTGATGCCCGCCGCCTGCTGCGCCGCCGGTGTCATGGCCCTGTGGGTCATGCTGGCCGGATGGGCCACCAGACTCTCCACCCCGCCGAGAGACTCGGCTACCGAGAAGAGGGTGAGGGCCGCGAGGAAGGTGCGTAATCCCGCCTCGCTGCAATCGAGTTCAAAACTTAGCATGGCGCCGAAGCCGGACTGTTGACGGCGCGCAATATCATGGCCTGGATGGCTCTGCAGGCTGGGATGATAGATTTTTTTGACCAGCGGCTGTTGCTGCAGGAAGGCGAGAATGCGGTCCGTGTTCTCCTGATGGGCGCGCAATCTGGGAGCCAGGGTGCGCAGGCCGCGCAGGGTAAGGTAGGAGTCGAACGCACCGGAGGTGAGTCCCAGACAGTTGGCCCACCACACCAGTGATTCAGCCTGCGCGGGATCCTTGGCAATGGCCACGCCCCCCACCACGTCGGAGTGGCCATTGATGTACTTGGTGGTGGAGTGCACCACAACATCGGCACCCAGCGACAACGGCTGTTGCAGCAGCGGAGAGAGGAAGGTGTTGTCCACCACCACCTGGGCACCCACTTCATGGGAGGCGGCGGCGATGGCGGTGATGTCCACTACCCGCAGCAAGGGGTTGGAAGGGGTCTCCACCCACACCAGCGCCGGCTTCTGTGTCAGCGCCTCTGCCAGTGCGGCCTCGTCACCCTGATCGACAAACTGCACCCGGTAGTGGCCCTTGGCAGCCAGATACTCGAACAGGCGCCAGGTACCGCCGTAACAGTCGTGAGGGGCGATCAGCAGATCCCCCGCCTTGAGCAGGGCGGTGGTGACCAGATGGACGGCCCCCATGCCGGTGCCGGTGACCACGGCGCCCGCGCCCCCTTCCAGCGCCGCCAGGGCGTCCGCCAGATTGGTGCGGGTCGGATTGCCGGAGCGGGCATAATCGTATTGACGGGGCTCGCCAAAGTCGGCAAAGGTGTAGTTGCTGGAGAGGTAGATGGGCGGCACCACGGCACCGTGCTGCGTGTCTGTTTCAATCCCGGTGCGTACCGCCAGGGTGGCCTTATGACTCATGCTGCTCTCCTTGGCTTTGTGACTGGGCGATTGATCCGGCTCGATTTCCGATGCAACGTACCGGCAGGGTAGCCTTGTGGGTCATTTCCGCTCTCCTTGATGTGTCTCGGGACTGTGTCTGCGGTTTCTCTGCCACACTCATCCCCGCCATTGCTGGCTCATGGTGAACCACACTACGCCACTGCAAAAAAGCCGTCAACACTTCTGGACGTCTAAATGGCTTTGCTGTTGGATTGCCATTAATTTCCTTAAGGGTTAAAATCCGCGCTCACGGCCAAATGAGAACAGGTGAATCATGGGTACAGAGTGGAACGGCGACTACGTCAGCCCCTACGCAGAACACGGCAAGAAGAGCGAACAGGTCAAGAAGATTACTGTCTCGATCCCGCTCAAGGTGTTGAAGGTGTTGACCGATGAGCGCACCCGTCGCCAGGTGAACAACCTGCGTCATGCGACCAACAGTGAGCTGCTCTGTGAAGCCTTCCTGCACGCTTTCACCGGTCAGCCGCTGCCCTGCGACGACGATCTGCGCAAGGATCATCCGGACAGCGTCCCCGCCGAGGTGCGCGCCATCATGGAAGCGCTGGGCAAAGAGATCGAAGATTTCGACGCAGAGTAATACCTGCGACCTATGCCAAACAGCAATCCCTCTTTGAAGATGACGCGGCCCCAGGCCGCGTCATTGCTATCTGCCGCCTCCCCCTTCAGCCTGCGCCACTACCAGAGCGACATCAGCAGCCACAGCCACGACTTCGCCCAGCTGGTGATCCCCCTGGACGGCCCCCTCGAGATCGAGGTGCAGGGCCAGGGACGTCGCCTTGCCCCCGGTTTTGTCTGCGTGATAGCCCCCGGCGAGCGGCACGACTACGCCGCCGATCCGGCCCTCTCGTTTCTGGTGCAAGAGAGCGACTGGCTCCCCGGCGATCTGGCGGCCCGCCCCTTTATCGCGCTGGACGAGCCCCAGCGCCACTACCTCGCCTTCCTGCACCGCATGGTGGCCGAGGGGAGACTGGTCGCCGGGATGGAGCAGGTGTGGCTCTCCCTGCTGGCACAAGGACAAGAAATGCACTCCTCTGTTCCTCCTCGCCTTGCCGCCCGTATCCTCAAGGTGCAGCGCCATATCGAGGCCCACCTCGCCGAGCCCCTTGGCAATGAGCAGCTCGCCGCCATCGCCTGCCTCGGTCAGAGTCAGTTCAAGCACACCTTTCGCCAGCAGCTGGGGATGAGCGTCTCCCACTACATACGGGCACGGCGCATGACGCTGGCACGCACCCTGCTTTCCCACACCCAACTGCCCATAGGCGAGATCGCCAGTCGCTGCGGCTACCAGAATCAGGGAGCCTTCGCCGAGCGCTTCCTGACCGAGAGCGGGCTGACCCCTTCCCTCTGGCGCCAGCAAAACGGCCTTTTGCCGTAACAGGGCGGCCAGTCACCGAAGACAGCCAGCGCCGTTTCGAGGCATGCTGAGGCCAATGCAAGGTGGATGAAACGAGGAGCCAAGATGCAGACCATAAGCTGGCAGCAGTTCGAGATGATAGAGCTGAGAGTGGGCACCCTGGTGCGGGTCGAGCCCTTCCCCGAGGCACGCCGGCCCGCCTACAAGGTGTGGGCGGATTTCGGCCCCGAGCTCGGGGTACGCAAGAGCAGCGCCCAGATAACGGATCTCTATCAGCCGGAGGATCTGGTGGGCCGCCAGATAGTCGCCGTGGTGAACTTTCCCCCCAAACAGATAGGCCCCATACAGTCGGAGTTTCTGCTGACCGGTTTCTACCGGGCTGACGGTGCGGTTGTGATGGCCATCCCTGAGCAGGCGGTGGAGAACGGCGCCAAGCTGGGCTGATGCCCTTGGCCCCATGAAAAAAGAGAGGCGACCCCGGGGTCGCCTCTCTCATTTTGTTGCCGCAGCTCGCTGTTACTTCAACAGGCTGAAGATCAGCGCCGAGACCGCCAGCGACCCGGTCAGCAGGATGAAGCCGTTGGTCCAGCCCTGGCGGAAGCGGGCCAGCGCCTCCACCTTGTAGACCGCTATCACCGGCATGATGAAGAGGATCATGGCGATGACGGGGCCGGAGAGGGTCTCCATCAGACCCAGGATACCCGGGTTGATGACGGCTGCACCCCAGATGGCAAAGAACATCAGGGCGATGCCGAGTCTGTCCGCCTTCGCGAGCGACAGGCCGGTGGGCTTGGCGATCAGGCTCTTGAGGCTCTCGCGGGCACCGAGGAAGTGGCCGAGGAAGGAGGAGCTGATGGCGATAAAGGCGATGAGCGGCCCCAGCGTCACTATCACAGGGTTGTCGGTGATGTTGGCAAGATAGGAGAGCACTGAGACGTTCTGGGCCTTGGCTTCGGCAAGCTGGGCCGGAGTGAGGCTCAGCACGCAGGAGAAGACGAAGAAGAGCACGAAGCCCACCAGCATTATGGTGGTGTTGCGCAGGATCAGGCCGCTCTTGGCCTCGGCCTGCTCACCATATTCCCGGCGCTGCACGTTGGCAAAGCCGGAGATGGCGGCGGCATGGCTGAAGGCAAACACTGTCACCGGCAGTGCCAGCCAGACGGTATTAAGGAAGCTGCCGCCATCAAAGGCGGTGACTTCCGGCCACTGCCACTGGGGAATGAGATAGCAGGAAAGCGCCGCCAGAATGGCTGCCAGCGGATAGACCATGAAGGCAAAGGCGCGCAGCATCGCCTTCTCCCCGGCCATCATCACGGCGATCATGGCAAACACCAGCATGCCGGAGAGCATCACCCGGTTCGGGGTCGCCATACCGAGCTGGTTGACCATGAAGCTCTCGACCGTGTTGGTCAACCCGACGCCGTAAATAAGCAGTATCGGGAAGATGGAGAGGAAATAGAGCGCCGAGATGAGCCGACCGGCCATCTTGCCGAAGTGCTCCTCGGCCACCTCGGTGAAGTCGGCGTGGGGGCGGGAGGAGGAGAGCACGAAGCGGGCCAGCCCGCGGTGAGCCAGGAAGGTCATGGGGCCAGCCAGTACGGCGACTATGACCAGGGGCCAGATACCGCCCAGACCCAGGTTGATGGGCAGAAAGAGTATGCCGGCGCCAACGGCGGTGCCAAACAGGCTGATCACCCAGTGGGTATCATGACTGCGCCAACGGGCAGTGCTGGTAGCGGCTGGCTGGGAAGCAGACAGCTCCTTGACGACATCTACAGATAAACTCATTACTAATCCACTTTTTGTCAGTGTTTTAATCTGAGCATATTGTGGTTTATCAGGATTTAATTCTCAAAATAAGGGACTGAAACATATCACTACCATAACGCGCTCAAGCCAGTGAGATAGGGAATTCAATCGGGATTGGATAATCGCGTAAAACTACAAATAAGAAAAAATGCGATATATAAATCCAAATTTACATTCATACTCACTTTTTTATTTTGACCAAATGATCGTTCGCAGGATTACCTGAAAATCCATGCCAAATCTTCCCGCTCGATGATGACGTTCCACTGTCATTCACGTTCTTTGCCAGTGGATACTCCTATGCATGCCGGATAAAAGCAGCGGATCACACCAGACAATCAGGCGACCATGAGGTCGCCTGATTGAGTCTTGCAGTGAAATGTCAGCCAACTCAGTGAGCGAGGATAGTGCCCCAGGCGAGATCCGGATCTCCCATCACTATGAAGTCCGGGTTCTCCAGCGACTCGGTTTCGTTGTAGCTGAGCGGTTGCAACGCCAGGCTGAGGATACGACCACCGGCCGCCTCGACGATGCACTGGGCAGCGGCGGTATCCCACTCGCCGGTGGGGCCGAGTCGCACATAGCAATCGGCAGCCCCTTCCGCTACCAGGCAGGACTTGAGGGAGCTGGAACCGAGCGGTATCAGCTCGTAGTTGATGGCCGGATTGAGGCGACGGGTCAGGTTCTCCAGCTTCTGGCGACGGCTGATGGCCACCACCAGAGAGTCTGGCTGGTCATGTTCGTGATGCATGGCGCTGATGGGCAAGGTCTCGCCGTTCACCTCCTTGAAGGCGCCGTGACCACGCACCGCCCAGTAGAGCACGTCAGACTCGGGGGCGTAGATGACACCAAGCACGGGCACATTGTCCCGTACCAAGGCGATCAGGGTGGCGAAATCACCGCTGCCGGCAATGAACTCACCGGTGCCGTCGAGGGGATCCACCAGCCAGTACTGCCGCCAATTGGATCGCTGACTGAAGGGCACATCGGCCGCCTCTTCGGTCAGCACGGGTACATGGGGGATGAGCGCCGACAGCGCCTGTTTGAGGTAGGCATCGGCAGCAAGATCGGCACTGGTGACCGGGGTCGCATCCTCCTTCAGCTGACGCTCGAACTGACCGCCGTGATAGATTTCGTGAAGGATACGTCCCGCTTCGCGGGCGATCTCCTTGACCCCTGGAACCCAGGCCAACAACTCCTGCATCTTGTTATCCTCTGTTTTTATTGCCTTTGCCCACGTTCGGGCTAGTTTTCCTGCTCCGCCAGCCACTTCTGGGCCAGCAGCAGGGCACTGATGCTGCGCGACTCGGTAAAGTCGGAACGCGCCAGCAATTCATCAATCCGGTTGAGCGGCCAGGGGATCACCTCCAGAGGCTCGGGTTCATCGCCGACTCGCTGCTCGGGGAAGAGATCCCTCGCCAGCAGTATGTCCATCCGGCTGGAGAAGTAACCCGGCGCCAGTGACACCTGCTTGAGGGGGATCAGGCTGTTGGCGCCAAAACCGGCCTCCTCCATCAGCTCCCGGTTGCCCGCCTCGAAGGCGTTCTCACCCGGGTCTATCAGCCCCTTGGGAAAGCCCAGCTCATAGCTGTGAGTACCAGCCGCATACTCGCGCACCAGCAGCAGGGTGTGGGCGTCATACAGGGGCACCACCATGACGGCGCCCCGGTTGCCACCGCGCATCCGCTCATAGACTCGCTCCTCGCCATTGGAGAATTTGAGGTGCAGGGATTCCACCTTGAACAGCCGGCTCTCGGCCACTATCTCGGCCTTGAGGATCTCCGGCTTGTTCTTGTCGAGATCCAGGGTCTCGACACAGATATGCTCGGGCTTGCTCTTGTGGTGGTCACTCATCGGGCGTTGGCTGCTCGTTAAAAAATAGTGCTTCAAGAGTAAACGACTCCCACACCGAACACCACGGGGCAAGGGTGGGAAAACGGACGGAAAAATCCGTTATAATGCAGCCCCGTTTTCCTCCCGAACATTGACACCAAGAGGCCCCATGCCGACCCAGCTGCCCTGGCACCAGATAGACACAGTCCTGCTCGATATGGATGGCACCCTGATCGATCTCCATTTTGACAACCACCTCTGGCAACAACTGGTGCCGACACGCTACGCAGAGCGACTCGACCTGCCGCTGGACCAAGCCAGAGCACAGATCGATGCCCACTATCACGCCGTCAACGGCACCCTCGACTGGTACTGTGTGGATTACTGGAGCCAGACCCTGGGGCTGGATATTCGCGCCCTCAAGCAGGAGATCCTGGAGAAGATCCAGTGGCGGCCCAACGTCATCCCCTTCCTTGCCGAGCTGCGGGCGGCTGGCAAGCAGCTGGTGCTGTTTACCAACGCCCACCCCGCCAGCCTGTTGGTCAAGGATGCGCGACTCGGGCTCGCCGGGCATCTGGACCTGATGGTGAGCACCCACGAGCTGGGTTGGTCGAAGGAGAGCCAGCACTGCTGGCAGGCGCTGGCTGCTCGACTGGCATTCGATCCGGCCCGCACCCTGTTCGTGGATGACAGCGAGCGGATCCTGCGCGCCGCCGCTGACTACGGCATCGGCTATCAGCTTGCCATCCAGAATCCGGACCGTTGCCAGCCCGAGCAGCACATCACCGCCTTCCCGGCGATCCGTGACTATGCCGAACTGCTGCCGCTGACTATTTGATACCAGCACGGAGACAGGATTCACCGCCTTCCCCGATGCATTCCGTGACTATGCAGAATGACTGCCGCTGATTACTTGATACCTATACGGGGGCAGAATTCACCGCCCTCCCCGATGTATTCCGTGACTACGCCGAACTGCTGCGGCTGACTATTTGATACCTATACGGGGACAGGATTCACCGCCCTCCCCGATGTATTCCGTGACTACGCCGAATTGCTGCCGCTGACTATTTGATACCAGCACGATGACAGAATTCACCGCCTTCCCCAGCATACCAAGCGGCTGACAGACGGGGACGCACAATGGAAAGGGCTGCCCGGGCAGCCCTTTCTCGTTGATGTCGGGAAGCTGGCTAGCCCAACCACGCCACCAGCTGGTACTGCTTCTTGCCCCTGCGCAGCAGCAGGTAGCGACCAAACAGCCGATCCTCGGCACTGAGCTGATCATCCTGCCTGATGGTGCCATTAAGGCTGATGGCTCCCGCTGCCAGCAGTTCGCGGGCGATACGTTTGGAGTTCGCCAGACCGCAGCTGACCAGCAGGCTGACCAGATCGGTTTCGCCACTGACTGTGCTGCTCGGCATGCCATCCTGTGCCAGCTGGGCGAGATCGCTCTCGCCGAGGCGGGCCACGTCGCCGCGAAACAGCAGCTCACTGATGCGCTGCACCGCCGCCAGCGCCGCCTTGCCATGCACCAGTTCGGTCAGCTCGTTTGCCAACACCTGCTGGGCCTGCTTGCGCCCCTGCCGCTTGGCATCTTCCGCCTCCAGCGCGGCAATCTCGGTCAGCGACATAAAGCTGTAATAGCGCAGGAAGCGGTAGACATCCTCATCCGCGGTGCCGAGCCAGAACTGGTAGAAGGCGTAGGGCGAGGTGAGCGCAGGATCCAGCCAGACGGCGCCACCCTCTGTCTTGCCGAACTTGGTGCCGTCCGCCTTGGTGATAAGGGGCAGGGTCATGCCGTGCACCTGCGCCTGATGGAGGCGACGGGTGAGATCCATGCCGCTGGTGATATTGCCCCACTGGTCGTTGCCGCCAATTTGCAGGGTGCAGCCGAGCCGCTGGTGCAGCACTGCAAAGTCGTAGGATTGCAGCAGGGCGTAGGAGAACTCGGTGAACGAGATGCCCTGATCCGGACGGGCCAGTCGCTGGCGTACCGACTCCCGCGCCAGCATGGCGTTGACCGAGAAGTGCTTGCCGATATCCCGCAGAAAATCGAGGGCGGACATCTGCCCCATCCAGTCGCCATTGTTGACCAGTTGCGGGGCTGACAGGCCGTCATCGGCGGGCAGCAGTGCCTTGATCTGGGCCGACAGGCTGGCGACCCAACCCTGCACTGTGTCGGCACTGTTGAGGCTGCGCTCGGTCGCCTTGAAGCTGGGATCGCCGATAAGGCCGGTCGCACCACCCACCAGTGCCACCGGGGTGTGGCCCGCCAGCTGGAAGCGGCGCAGCATCAAGAGCGGCACCAGATGACCGATATGCAGGCTGCCGGCGGTGGGATCGAACCCGCAATAGACTGTGCGCGGGGTGGCGAGGTGGGAGGCCAGGGCCGCCGGGTCGGAATTCTGGGCCACAAGGCCGCGTTCTGTCAGCTCATCGAGCAGGTGGGGGTTGATCATGGGTTCTCCAACAGCAGGGGGAAAAGCCGTCATCCTCGCCGTTCTGGTCGATGGCGGATATGTCCCCTGAGGGACAGTTTTGCCACTCTCGTGCTAGCATCCAGCCATAGCGCGGAATAGCTCCCCGCCACCGGAAACGTGCCACCATGACCCAGCCATTCACCACAGATGCCTTGACCCGCAGCATGACCGAGGTGGTCGATGCCCTGCACAGCAGCGCCTTTGCGGCGGCGCTGGTGCGGCTGATCCAGCAGCAGGTGACGTTTGATTGCACCCTGCTGCTCGGGGTGGGGCAGCGCCCCGTCTACCTCTACGACAACCTCAATCATCAGCGGGCCCTGCTGTTTGATCGCTACCTCACCAGCCACTTCAGTCAGGATCCCTTTATGCAGGCGCTGGAGCAGGGCTTGCCTGCCGGCGTCTGGACCCTGGCGCAAGTCTCCCAAGGGCGGCTCGATCCTGAATATCGCCACCACTTCTATCAGGCCACTGGCTGGCAGGAGGAGGTGGGGCTGATCCTGCCGGTGCGGGACGGACTGACGCTGATGCTGTTTCTCGGCCGCCTCGACAAGCGCAGCACCCTGAGCCAGAACGAGCTAGCGAGACTGGAACAGTTGTTTCCGCTGGTACATTCGCTGTGTCGTCAGCAGTGGCAGCAGAGCCAGCCGCTGCTGGCCCAGAGCACTGCGCAGCCGGACAGCGCCAGCCTCAAGAGTGCTGTGGAGCAGGCGATGGCAAGCGTAGGGGGCGATAGGCTCACCCGCCGGGAGCGGCAGGTGGCGGGGTTGCTGCTGCAGGGGCTGGATACCGAGGCGATTGCCGCGGCGCTCGGGATTGGCTGCGGCACTGTGAAGAATCACCGCAAGCACCTCTATGGCAAGCTGCGGCTCGGCTCGCGGGCCGAGTTGTTCAATCTCTTTCTGAACCACCTGATCACGGCGCCGGTTGGTGACATACAAACCCCATAACGACATAACCCCGCCGAAGCGGGGTTATTTTCATCATGCGTCCACAACACCAGACAGTATCGTCAGATACGCCCCTGGTAGCGCAGCGGGAAACGGCCCTGACCGTCGGGTTGACCGAGGAAGGGCAGTCCCTGCTTCATCTCTTCCGGCAGCTCAGGGCCAGGTTTGAGAGAGCCCTGGAACAGGTACTGGCGATTAGCCTGCAGTTCCAGTTTGCCCATCACCTGCACCGCCTCCGAGCTTTGCTTGAGTTCGGCCACCAGACGGGAGTCGATGCAGGTCAGCTTGATCTCGGGATCCCCCAGCGGCAGCTTGCCGGCCGAGGTATCGGCATCGGCGCCATACCAATAGAGATTGCCGTAAAGGTTGTCACACCAGGGGTTGCCCTGGGCAAACTGATCGACCTTGAGCTGCAACTGACCCACCACCGTCAGCGGGAACGGCAGCCGCATGGGCACCCGATCCAGCACCCAGGGCGCGGGCACATTGAGGGTAATGTCGCGCCCAAAGGCGGCGCCATTCCAGCCGACCACACCCTGGCCATTGAGGCCGCTGCGATCGCCGAAACGCAGAGAGACCTCGGGGGCGAAACGCAGCAGTGACCAGCCGTTGAGCTCCCAGCGCAGCTGGGTCAGCGACTCGCTGGCATATTGCAGCCGGGCGACCTGGCCGCTCCAGAGGGTACCGCTCACCCCTTCCAGCTGCACCAGGTTGGGCGGCAACGGCAGATGGCGCACCACCAGAGTAGCGGGCAGCTTCACCAACAGAAAACCGAGATAGGCCACCAGAAACAGGGCGGCGATCAGTACTTTTTTCTTCATAGAAAATGACTCAACTGAAAATGTCTGGCCTTGACCAAGCCCGGAGCCCCACAGGGACGAAATACCGGGCACTCGGCGGCACTCAGCCCGCTGGATGTCATTGGGGACGACTCAACTGCAAGCGTCTGACCTTGACCAGGCCCGGAGCCAGATTCTCACGGGCCACCTCGATGACCTGCACCTGGACACCGTGCTGATCGGCTAGGCTCGCCAGCCAGATCAGCAGATCATCGAACGGCACTGTGTCGATCCACACCTGCAGCTCCTGACCCTGGGGTTGCAGACGGGCAATCTTGATTTTCTGGTTGAAGGCAGTGCGGTTAACCACCCCTTCCAGGGTGCCGCTGGTGTCAAGCTGACGGCCCTGACCGCCCTGCATCGCCAGCACCTCTTCCCCCTTCTCTTTCAGCCAAGCGAGCGTCTGTTGCTGACTCAGCACCTGCCGCTCGCGCTCGGCGATGCGGTTGGCGATGGGCTGCCAGACGACCCAGTAGAAGATCCCGATCAGCAGGCAGCTGCCACCCACTGCCACCAGCCGCTGCTCGCGGGCGCTGATGCTGCGCCACCAGCCTTGTAGTTTGTCCATCATGATGATTTACCTTTCAGCACCAGCGCCCCCTCAACCTTGCCCTCTGTGCTGCGCACCTCACCCTGCTGCACCTCGAAACGCTTGCCCGCCAGCTCGCGAAAACGCTCTATCTCGGTGAAACCGGGTGCCGTCACCTGCAATCTCAGCTCGCCCCGGGCGGCGTCGAAGCGCAACACCTGCGGCTTGAGACCCGGCACCTCGGCGAAGGTAGGTGCCAGTTCGGTCAGCAACAAGAGCACACCATCCTGCGGGGTCTGCCCCAGCAACTTGAGGTGCTGAGCCATCTGGCTGCGCACGTTCACGATGCGGGTCTCCCCCGGGAAGATGCGGGTGTAGACCTGCCGGATCTCGGCCTTGAGGGCCTTGTCCTGCTCCGCCAACTGATAGAGATGCACACCGCGCTGGGTCAGCGCCACCAACAGCAGCAAGCCGGCGACCACGGCAACCTTGCGCCACTGCAACCAGTAACGGGAGTATTCGGTTTGCGGCCGGTAGGGGCCCTGCAACAGGTTGGCCTGACAGTTCAACGCCCCTTTGGCCAGCAGCAGCATGGGCAGTTCGGGCTCTGCCGCCTGCCAATTGGCATTCGGGATCGGCGGTACCGGGGTATGGCTGTGGATGGTGACCGGCTCGGCTTCGACCGCCAGCAACATGGCCAGCAGCGGCTCGTCGGCCACTATGCCCTGACAGGGGCCCTGGCGCAGCAGCCACTCCTTGCCCAGTTGCAGGGCTGACCAGCCGTTTGCGGCCTGAGGCAGCGCCAGCACGTCCGGCAGCAGTTGCTGGCTCTTGAGGCCCGCCGCCTCCAGCCAGCCCAGCCAGGTCTGCATCTTCTCCTTGTCGACCGCCATCAGGTCCACATCGTGGCCCTCGTGGCCCAGCACCACCAGATGCAGCTCATCCACATCGGAGGCGATTTGCTCCTCCAGCAGATAGGGCAAGGCGGCCGCGGCCTGGCGACTGTATTTGCCCGGCAGGCTCACCCGCCGGAAGATAAGGTCGCTGCCCGGCACCAGGGTCACCACGGGGCGGCCACCGGCACGCTCCCGCAGCTCGCCGAGGGCATGGGCCGAGGCCAAGGTACCGGAGGCAATGATCTCCTCCTCCTTCGCCGACCACACCAGCCACTCGACCGGTTGCTGCGCATTGGTCCCCAGACGGATGACCAGACTCTCGCTCACAAATATCTCTCCTGCCATTCCCGTCCGCATCCAGAGGATGGGCGGGAGCGCAGCCTTTGGCTGCTGTCCAATACGGATTCAGAGCGGGTTCGGCCATCAGCCGTCACCCACACCTGTTTGTTATTCGGCGCCACCGCTGAGGCGGCGCAGCATCACCAGCTTGTTGTCCTTGCCACGCACGAAGACACTCTCCAGCCTGGCCCGGGTATCACCGACTTCGGCGATCAATTTGGCTTCGAAATAGCTGCTCTTGACGTCCAGCGCCGCATCCAGCCCCTGGATGTTGCTCACCTGCACCGGCATCTGATCCGTCATCGCTTTCTTATCCTTCCACCCCTTCTGGGGGCGGCTGCTCAGCACCCGTTTGGCGTCATCGAGACCAATCTTGTCCTGATAAAGCGCCACCAGCAGCGCGGCCTGCTCCGGCTTGATGGTGTTGATGTTCACTACCAGCTTGTCGGTCGGCAAGGCGCACACATAGGGCGCCAGCCGGGCATACAGTTTGGCACTCACGCCGCGCACTGCCCTCAGCTCATCCGTGCTCAACATCCACTGGTTCGCTGTCAGATAAGGGGGCGTCAGCCCTTCGTAATAGGCATCTTCGGCACCGTAGCTGGAGACCAGCGCCGTATCCTTGTCGGTCCAGTCGCGAATGGCATCGGTCAGCTGCACCGCCTCGTAATCCTCGACTTCAAGCTGCTTGAGCAGGGCGCGAAATGCCTTGACCTGATAGGGCTGCTTCTCGAGGTCATCGCCGCTCACCCCATCTTTCAGGGGCACGCTCAGGCTGTTGAGGTTGAAGCAAGATTGCAGATCCCGCACCCGACCGGTCAGCTTGCCGTCATCCACCGGGAAGACCGCATCCTGCCTGGCCCAGTTCTGACCCAGGTTCACCACATTGGGGTCATCCTTGAAATCCTGAGCCAGCACCTTGCTCACCAGCGCCTCCGCCGACATGGCATACCACCAGGCCTGCTTGCCGGCGGTGAGGTTGCCGGTACGGCGCAGCTCCAGCTGCAGGCGACCGCTCATGTTGCTGGCGATGATCACCATTACCGACAAGATGAGCAGCACCACCAACAGGGCCATGCCCCCCTGGCGGCGGCAAGATGGCATGCTGCCAGCCGCTGTCCGCTTAGTTCGCATTTTCTGCTCGCTGGCCACCGGCCCCTATCAGGAACTGGCGGCGAAGGGTGCCGTAATCTTCCAGATCCAGCTCCACCGCCAGGCCGTAAGGCAGCACGTTGCGCTGGGTCCACTCTTCCTTCCAGGCACCCTTGTCGTAGAAATAGAGCCGCAGCGCCGTCACCCGATCCAGCATGGGCTGAATACGCGGCTCTGTGCCTATCACCGGATCCGGATAGAGGTAGCTCAGCCGCTCCAACTTGTGATCCTTGAGCCGCCAGCCAACCCGCTGCAAACCGGAGCGTGGCAGCATACCATCCGGATTGAGCCAGCCACCGCGAATGAAGGCCATGCCCCAGTCATCGCTCTGCTGGCCAAAACGGGACGCCGCCAGCAGCACCTTGTTGTTCTCGCCGTCGATACGGCCGCTGCGGGGCACCATCTGGGTGATGTCCCGCTCCATCAGGGTGAAGGCCAGCTGCAACTCGGAGAGACGGGCCTCTTTCTTCTTGGCCACCTCGTCGCTGGTGAGCACCCCCTGCAGCACCTGATAGGCGCCCATGCTGAGGCTGGCGAAGATGGCGATGGCCACCAGCATCTCAAGCAGAGTGAAACCGCCCTGACGGCCATGATGCCGAGCTCGCGGCCTGGGTACTGGCGATGGCCTCATCGGCTTCTCCAGCAGAGTGAAATCGTCCTGACTGGACGTCATTTGGGTGTCGTTGACCAGGCTCATCGGCTGATATAGGTCCGGATCATGGCCACAGGGCTCTCGGCCTTGGGGGCAGTACGCACTTCCATATCCAGCGCCTTGAAGTTGTTGTCGGCGGTGGCGACGCCGCGATAGCGCCAATACCAGGTCTGCCCAGCCATCTTCTCGTCCCCTTCCACCCAGCTGTCGCCGGGCCACTTGGCTTCGAGTTTCTGCTGCACCAGCTGGTTTTCCACCACCCAGGTCGCCAGCGTCTTCTCTTCCAGATAACTGAGTGCAGAGAGGTGTTCGCTGGCGGTTTTCATCACGGCGAGACCCGCGATGGCAAACACTGCCAATGCGACCATGACCTCGAGCAATGTCATGCCACGGGCGTTCACTCCTCTTCCTCCTCGTCCTGCAGCAGTCGCAAGCGGCCGAATTCATCCGCTTTGACAGTCCGCAGGTAGCGCACGTCCTCATTCTGCTGGGTCAGGGTCAATACGAAAGGGCTGAGCTCGCCACCGGGGAAGATCAGTACCTGGGGCGTGCGCTCCTTCTCGTCCCGACCCTGCTCGGTTTTCTCGTCGGACTCGGTCCGCCAGCTGAACCCTTCGAGCTCGATGGCCAGCGTCATCTCATCCGGCAGTGTGACCTGCCCCAGGATCTTGTCGTCGGTCAACGCCTGCCATTTGCGATCCTTGGCCCCGCGCTGCATGAACTGCCAGCCGTTCGCCTCGATACGCAGCCCCACCAGCCGGCCATCCATCACCGAATACTCCTGCGCCTGTTGCAGGGTCGCCATGAAGCGGCGCGCCTGCTTGTCGAGCTCGCGATCGCCTCTGGCCCCTCCCATGCTGAGGGTGACGGCAGTGGCCACCAGCCCCATCAGCATGGCCACCAGCAATACTTCCAGCAGGGTGAAACCGGCTTGGCGATGACGAGACGAGGAGCCCCTCACGGCAGCCTCGCCCACAGCAGCTTGATGGCAGCGCAATCAATCACTTATTGGAAATCCTTCAAATTCCAGTTGCCGATGTCGTCATCGGTACCGGCTTCGCCATCCAGCCCCATGGAGAAGATGTCGATCTTGCCGAACTGGCCCGGGCTCAGCAGCTGGTAGGGATTGCCCCAGGGATCCTGCGGCAGGCGTTTGATGTATCCGCCGTCACGGTAGCTGCGCGGCTCGGGGGCGGCGGTCGGCTTGTTGACCAGCGCATCCAGGCCCTGCTCCGTGGTCGGGTAACGGTTGTTGTCCAGCTTGTACATGTCGAGGGCATTTTCCAGCGCCACTATATCGGAGACGGCTTTCTGCTGGTCAGCCTTCTCCTTGTTGCCCATCAGGTTGGGCACCACCAGGCTGGCCAGGATCCCGAGGATCACGATGACCACCATGACTTCCAGCAGGGTAAAACCGGATTGACGACGCTTTTGCATGACTGACTCCCTAACGAAATGAGATGGCATGAACCATCAACGATTAACTGTTAAACCGCGATCGTTCGATTACGCCTGCCGGCTAATCGAACCTACGGGTTCGATTGGATTTGTAGGTTCGAATAGCGAAGCCTATTCGGACACCCGAACCTTATAAATTCACCATGTTGTTGAGTTCCAGCGAGTTGACTGCAGGATCGACCGGATAAGGGCGGCTGCGGACCAACATCATAAATTCACCATGTTGTTGAGCTCGAGGATCGGCTGCAGGATCGACATCACGATAAACAGCACAACCCCGGCCATGGAGACCACCAGCAGGGGCTCGAACACGCCGAGGGCTATGTTCACCTGGGTTTCAAATTCCCTGTCCTGGTTGTCCGCCGCCCGCTCCAGCATGTTGTCGAGCTCGCCACTCTGCTCGCCGGAGGCGATCATGTGCAGCATCATGGGCGGAAAAATCCTGGTTTCATCCAGCGCCTTGCGCAGGCTGGTCCCCTCGCGTACCCGTTCGGTGGCCTCACCAATGCGCGTACGGGCAAAGTCGTTGGAGAGCACTTCGCCGGCGATCTTCATTCCCTCCAGCAAGGGCACGGCACTGGCATTGAGGATGCTCAAGGTGCGGGCGAAGCGGGCTGTGTTGAGACCACGGCTGACCCGGCCTATGACCGGCAAGCGCAGTATCACCTGATGCCAGTGACGGCGACGCTTCTCGTCGGTCAGCCACCAGCGCCAGACAAAGCCACCCAAGAACAGCAGCAGAAGGAACCAGAGGCCGTAATGCTGCATCAGCTCGCTGGTGCCGATGAGGAAACGGGTCGTCGCAGGCAACTGCTGGCCCATGTGTTCAAACTGGGCCACCACCTTGGGTACCACGGCAGTGAGCAGGATCGAAATGACCCCGACCGCCACCAGAGTGAGGACTATGGGGTAGATCATCGCCTGCAGCAGCTTGGTGCGCATGTGCTGGCGCTGCTCCGTGTAGTCGGCGAGCCGGTTCAGCACCTTCTCCAGATGACCGGACTTCTCCCCTGCCGCCACCATGGAGCGGAACAGCTGATCGAACACGTGGGGGAAGGCCCCCAGCGAATCGGCCAGCGAGTAGCCTTCTACTACCTTGCTGCGCACGGTTGCCACCAGACTGCGCAGGTGGGCCTTTTCGCACTGCTCGGCCACTGCCCGCAGCGCCTCTTCGATAGTCAGGCCTGCGCCAACCAGGGTCGCCAACTGGCGAGTAATGAGGGCCAGCTCGGAAGTGGAGGCACCACGGCGAAACAACACGAAGCGATTCGCTTCACGCTTTGCCTTCTCTGTGGTCTCGTTCACCTCGAGCGGGGTCAGCCCCTGCTCGCGCAGTTGCTGGCGTACCTGACGGGCCGAATCGCCCTCGGTCACCCCCTGCTTCTGGCGCCCCTTGCTGTCGAGGGCTTTGTATTCAAATGCTGACAATACTCTTGCTCCTCTGCCCTAGCACTGTGACGTCTTGCTATCCCGATTCAAATCGCTTGCCTGACAGAACATCAATCTTCCCGGGTCACGCGCAGCACTTCTTCAAGGCTGGTCTGGCCCTTGAGTACCTTGTCGATACCATCCCGGCGGATGCTGGGGGTATGGCCGCGGATCAGCCGCTCTATGGCCAGTTCACCGCTGGCGCTGTGGATCGCCTCGCGCACCGCCTCGTCGATCACCACCAGCTCGTGAATGCCGGTCCGGCCGCGATAGCCGGTGTGGTTGCACTGCTCGCAGCCAACCGGGCGCCACACCTGCTGATCCGGTGCCAGCTCCATGCCCATGGCCTCCCGCTCCTGCTCAGTGATGGGGCGTGGAGTGCGGCAATCCGGACAGAGGGTACGCACCAGCCGCTGGGCCAGTACCGCCAGCAAGGATGAGGAGAGCAGGAAAGGCTCTATCCCCATGTCCCGCATTCGGGTGATGGCACCGATGGCGGTGTTGGTGTGCAGGGTCGACATCACCAGGTGACCGGTCAGCGACGCCTGCACCGCTATCTGGGCGGTCTCAAGGTCGCGGATTTCCCCCACCATCACCACGTCCGGATCCTGACGCAAGATGGCGCGCAGGCCGCGGGCGAAGGTCATGTCCACCTTGGTGTTGACCTGGGTCTGACCTACCCCTTCGAGGTCATATTCGATGGGATCTTCCACCGTCAGAATGTTGCGGTCCCGCGAGTTGATCTCGGAGAGCGCCGCATACAGGGTGGTGGACTTGCCCGAACCGGTCGGGCCCGTCACCAATATGATGCCGTGGGGCTTGCGAATGAGTTCGCTGATGATGTTGCGGTTGGCCAGCGTCATGCCGAGCTGCTTGAGCTCGAGGCGCACGTTGTTCTTGTCGAGCAGACGCAATACCACCCGCTCGCCGTAGCTGGACGGCATGGTCGAAACCCGCACGTCCACCGCCCGGCCACCGATACGCAATGAGATGCGGCCATCCTGCGGGACCCGCTTCTCGGCGATGTCCATTCGCGACATCACCTTGATGCGCGACACCAGCAGGGAGGCCAGCTTGCGATGGGGCCGCAGTATCTCCCGCAGCACGCCATCGATGCGGAAGCGAATGACCAGCACCCGTTCGAAGGTCTCGATATGGATGTCGGACGCCTCCTCTTTTATCGCCTCGCTCAACATGGCGTTGATGAGGCGAATGATGGGGGCGTCGTCATCGGCGTCCAGCAGATCCTCGCTCTGGGGCAGCTCTTCGGCCAGGGCAAAGAAGTCCATCTCGTTGCCGAGATCTTCCATCAGCTGGCGCGCCTCGGAAGAGTCGCGCTGGTAGTGAGCCATCAGCAACTCTTCAAAAGCATCGTTCTCGAGCTGCTCCACCTCGAAGGCGCAGCCCGCTACCCGCCGAACTTCCAGCAGGGTTTGCGGCGCGACCCCCTGACGACAGAGCAGCAGGGGAGTCCCCTGCCGTTCGGTCAGAATGACACCGAAGTTGCGGGCAAAGGCAAACGGCAGCTCGGGCAGGGCTGCTGGCAGATCCGTTCCATCGAGCTGGTACGCCGCCATTACTTGTTACCCTGTACGAACGGCTGTGCTCCATCGGCCGTCGCCTGCTGGCGCGCCTTCATCAGCTCGATCTGCTTCTGTATCTCGGGTGACTGGACCACATCCTGCCCGTATTCGGGCAGCACCTGCCGATCCGGCGAGGTGGCATATCCCTTTTGAGCCGCCGCCTCCAGCTGTTGAGCGCGGAACAGGGTGTACTTGTTGCTGGATATCCCCGAGTAGACGTTGGCATCGCGCAATATGGTGGGCCGGATAAAGACCATCAGGTTGCGCTTGGAGGTGGTGTTGGAAGTAGAGCGGAACAGGTAGCCCAGCACAGGGATGTCGCCCAGCAAAGGCACCTTGGAGACCTTCTCCTGAGTCTGCTCATCCATCAGACCGCCAAGCACCACGGTTTCGCCACTTTTGACCAGCACGGCATTCTTGATGGTGCGGGTATCGAAGGTGGGACCCAAGGTAGCCGTACCTGTAGCCTGTTTCTGCGCGACACTGGAGACCTCCTGCTCGATATTGAGCAGCACAGAGTCCCCTTCGTTTATTTGCGGCGTCACCGTCAACTTGGTGCCCACCGTCTTGCGCTCTATGGTATTGAACACCTGATCGCTGGTGGTGGAACTCTGGGAGCCGCTCTGCACCGGCACTTCCTGACCCACGTTGAAGGAGGCTTCCTTGTTGTCCATGGTGACGATACTCGGGGTGGAGAGAATATCGCTCTTGGTGTTGGTGGAGAGCGCCGTCACCAGTGCAGCCCAGTTGCCATGGTAGAAACCGGCGGCCATGCCGTTGAAGTCTTTTGCCAAGGCAGCCAGACCCGTGGTGGTGCCATTATCCTTGTAGTCTTTGGCGGCGATGGCCACCGAGCCAATGGGCAGAGTAGTGTCGGTAAACTGGGTGCCGCCACCGTTGGTATTGGCCCACTGAACCCCCAGGTTGAGGCCGTCACCGTCGGCAATTTCGACGATGATCGCCTCCACCAGCACCTGAGCACGGCGGATATCCAGCTTGGCAACCACCTGCTCCAGCTCGGCCATCACATCCGGCTGGGCCGTGATGACCAGCGCATTGGTGGTCTCGTCGGCCGAGATGGCCAGCTTGCCACCGCCTATGCTGGCGTTGCCGCCACCGGCCGTGGTGCCGCCCCCCTTCTTGTCCGCTTCTATGCTGGTGCTGACGCCCTTGAGCACCTCCACCATGTCCTTGGCCTTGCCATATTTGAGATAAAAGACCCGGGTATTGCCCTGGCTCTGCAGATCGCGGTCAAGCTGGCGCACCATCTGTATGATGCGAGCCCGCGCCTTGGGTTCACCACTGACCACCACGGAATTGGTGCGCTCATCGGCCACCACCTTGGGCGCCAGCAGCAGGGAAGTGTTGCCGCCCTGAGTGTTGCCATCCTTGTTGAGGTTGGTCACCAGTCGCACCATCTCGCCGGCGGAGGCATATTTCAACTTGATGATGTCCACTTCCTGATCGCCCGCCTTGTCGACCCGGCGCACCACTTCCACCAGACGGTTGACCACGGCGGCACGGCCGGTGATGAGCAGCACGTTGGAGGGATCGTAATGCACCACGTTGCCGCCACCGGCGTTGTCGTTGAGCTGACGCAGCAAGGGGGCCAGTTCACGCACCGAGACATTGCGCACCGGCACCACCCGGGTCACCATCTCGTCGCCAATGCCCGGGTTGGTCTCATCCACCACGGGGATGGCCGAGGTCTTGGCATCCTTGGAGCGCACCACCTTGAGCACGCCGTTATCCATGGGCACAACGGCAAAGCCATAGACGTCGAGCACGCTCAGGAAGAACTGGTAATACTGCTCTTCGTTGAGCAGGTCGTAGCTGCGGACGTTGATCTTGCCGCGTACCGAAGGCTCTATGATGATTGTCTTGCTCAGGTTCTTGCCGACCGTGTTGATGAACTCTTCGATGTCGGCATTCTTGAAGCTGGCAGAATACTCGGTGGCCCAGGCAGAGCCTGCCATCATCAGCGCCGCCGCGACCGTGGCCAGACGCCAGCTCTTCCCTTTATTTATCATTCTTGGTGCTACTCCAAATCATTATTCTGACAAGCCGACATAAACGTCGTAGAGCTGTCCCTGCCGTTCGACGGTGACGGTCATTTCCGTGGCGCCTGCCACCTGCTGCATCGCCTGCATGGCCTGAGCGTTATCCCGCAGATCCAGACCATTGATGCTGACCGCCATGTCATTGGCGACCAGACCGAGTTGATTGAACAGTTCTGGATTGCTGCCCGGATTGAGGCGATAGCCGACCATGCGGCCATCCACTCGTACCGGTGAAATATTGAGGTAATCGGTGATCTTGCCGGGGTTGCCCAGCAATTCGCTGCGCACCGAGGAGAGCTTCTCATCCGGGTTGCCCTGCCTGGGCAGGGGTTTGCCGTACTCTTCCCCGTCCAGCATCAGGGTCTCGTCACGCGCGTCACGTTCTATGATGACGCGGTCGGCAAACACCTGGCGAACCTTGGCCTGGGTGCCATCGATGAAGTCACCTATGCCATAGGAATTTTGCACACCGCTGTGGGCTATGATGGCAATGGACTTGGCGGGATCGGAACTGGCCAGCACACCATTGAGCTGCGCATTGAGCTGGGTCTTGGGTGCGTCGGCTGCGACAGCATCGGCCGCCCGGGCCTGCTGCTTCGCCTTGCCAAACAGTGCCAACCGGCTGACGCCGCCGAGATCGAGCCGGGCCTTGCCCTGACCCTGACTGCCTGCCACGGCCGGTTGCCAGGGCTGACTGCTCTGCTGGCTACCGAGATCCAGCAGACGCCAGGTAAGACCGGCGCACTGGTGGGCCAGCAACAGCAGCAAGAGCCAGAACAGGGGCTGGCTGAAACGGGAGAGCGGCACGGTTTTGCAACGGGCCAGAAGGGAGCTCAACAAGTCATCCCTGAACGGTAGCGTCATGTTTATCAATATATTCTGGCTTCCAAATCGGTTGGCTATTGTGTACGGCAATGGACCCAGAGACAACCGACCGGATGGTATCAAGCTGTGAAAATTGACATTCCGTCACACCATCAGCCCCCCTGTTTCTATCCCGAGGCCTGCCTCTGGTATAATCAGGCTCCCCTTTCAGCCATCCCGGAGTCGATTCATGCCGAATCCCGCAGAAACCACAACCCAGGTCCGCCTCGACAAATGGTTGTGGGCCGCGCGTTTTTACAAGACCCGCAGCCTGGCCCGCGATCAGATTGAAGGGGGCAAGGTGCACTATAACGGCCAGCGCAGCAAACCTGGCAAGGCCGTTGAAGCCGGCGCCCTCATCCGTGTCTGGCAGGGCCAGGACGAGCGGGAGGTGCGGGTACTGCAAGTGAGCGAACAGCGCAAGTCCGCCCCGCTGGCCCAGCTGCTCTATGAAGAGACAGAAGCCAGCCTGAAAAAACGGGCCGAGAACAGCGAGGCGCGCCGCTTCAACAGCCAGTTTGCCCCGAGCCCCGAGCGTCGCCCCGACAAGCAGGAGCGGCGCCAGCTGATCAAGGTCAAGCAATACTGACTCGCCAACGTGGCCCTTTTATGACGACAGGGGGCGAGATAAGTTCCTAACCACCTGTTTATTATTGTTTTTATCTATTTACCTCACCTAAGAACCCAGGAATGCATGATGAGTAACCAAGATCTCCTGTATCGCTATCTGTTTGAAGAGTACGAAGTCCGGGGTGAGCTGGTCCAGCTGGATCACACCTACCGCCACGTGGTGGAAGCCCAGAGTTATCCGGTGCAGGTGCAAAAATTGTTGGGTGAACTGCTGGTCGCCACCAGCCTGCTGACCGCCACCCTCAAGTTCGAAGGCTCCATCACTGTGCAATTGCAGGGTGATGGCCCTGTCCGTCTGGCGGTGATCAACGGTGACAACAACCAGCAGTTGCGCGGCGTGGCCCGCTATGAAGGGGAGCTGCCGAGCGATGGCAAGCTGCAGAGCCTGATTGGCAACGGCCAGCTGATCATCACCATCACTCCGGAGCAGGGCGAGCGCTATCAGGGCATCATTGCCCTGGACGCCGATACCCTGGCGGGTTGCCTGGAGCACTACTTCGCCCAATCCGAACAGCTGGCCACCAAGCTGTGGATCCGTACCGGCTACCACCAGGGTGAACCGCGCGCCGCCGGCATATTGCTGCAGGCACTGCCCGCCCAGAGCGAGGATCATAGCGCAGATTTCGATCACCTGACCCAGCTCACCGCCACCATCAAGGATGAAGAGCTGTTCGGGCTGGAAGCGGAAGAGATCCTCTACCGCCTCTATCACCAGGACAAGGTGCGTGTGTTCGATCCCCAGGCAGTCGAGTTCCGTTGCACCTGCTCCCGCGCACGCTGTGAAGGGGCCCTGCTGCAGATAGAAAAGGAAGAGGTCATGGAGATGGTGCAGGAGCTCGGCAAGATCGACATGCACTGTGATTATTGCGGCGCCCAGTACCAATTTGATGGGATCGACGTCGAAACCCTGTTCAGCAGGGCTCCCGATAATGATGCAAACAAGTTACACTAATTGAAGGCGGGCAAAACCCGCCTTTAACTTAAATAACAAAAAAATACCCTATTTTATAAAGTTTGATGGCGATCGCTAAACTCTACCACCTAAGTGATAGGATGAATGCCAGATAGAACCCTACCAACCTCTGAACCCAGGAGAATACAATGACAATCGTGGCAGAACCCACCCTGGCCCAACAATTAGAACTGGACCAGTACGGCATCAGAAACAGCCAAGAAATCGTTCGCAACCCCTCTTACGACCAGCTTTTCGCGGAAGAGACACGTTCTGACCTGGAAGGGTTCGAGCGCGGTGTAGTGACCGAACTGGGCGCCGTTAATGTCAACACCGGTATCTTTACAGGCCGCTCCCCGAAAGATAAATATATCGTCAAAGACGCCACCACCCAGAATACTGTGTGGTGGTCTGATCAGGGTAAAAACGATAACAAAGCCATTACCCCGGAAGTGTGGTCACATCTGAAATCCCTGGTGACCAAACAGCTCTCAGGCAAGCGCCTGTTTGTGGTCGATGGCTTCTGCGGTGCCAACCCGGATACCCGTCTGGCCGTGCGCGTCATCACAGAGGTGGCCTGGCAGGCTCACTTCGTCAAGAACATGTTCATTCGCCCGAGCGATGAAGAGCTGAAAGTCTTCAAACCTGACTTCGTGGTGATGAACGGTGCCAAATGCACCAACCCGAACTGGAAGGAACAGGGTCTCAACTCCGAGAACTTCGTTGCCTTCAACCTCACCGAGAAGATCCAGCTCATCGGCGGCACCTGGTACGGTGGCGAGATGAAGAAAGGGATGTTCTCCATGATGAACTACTTCCTGCCCCTGCGCGGTATTGCCTCCATGCACTGCTCCGCCAACGTGGGTCAGGACGGCGACGTTGCCATCTTCTTCGGCCTCTCCGGCACCGGCAAGACCACCCTCTCCACCGATCCCAAGCGTCAGCTGATCGGCGATGACGAGCACGGCTGGGACGATGACGGCGTGTTCAACTTCGAAGGGGGCTGCTACGCCAAGACCATCAAGCTCTCCAAAGAAGCCGAGCCGGACATCTTCAACGCCATCCGTCGCGATGCGCTGCTGGAAAACGTGACCGTTGCCGCCGATGGCACCATCGACTTCGATGATGGCTCCAAGACCGAGAACACCCGTGTCTCCTACCCCATCTATCACATCGAGAACATCGTCAAGCCGGTCTCCAAGGCGGGTCATGCCAACAAGGTGATCTTCCTGACTGCCGACGCTTTCGGCGTGCTGCCCCCGGTTTCCAAGCTGACCAAAGAGCAGACCAAGTACCACTTCCTGTCTGGCTTCACCGCCAAACTGGCCGGTACCGAGCGCGGCATCACAGAGCCGACTCCGACCTTCTCCTCCTGCTTCGGTGCGGCCTTCCTCAGCCTGCATCCGACCAAGTACGGTCAGGAGCTGGTGAAGCGGATGGAAGCGGCCGGCGCGGAAGCCTATCTGGTCAACACCGGCTGGAACGGCACCGGCAAGCGCATCTCCATCAAGGATACCCGCGCCATCATTGACGCCATCCTGGACGGTTCCATCGAGAAAGCCGAGACCAAGATACTGCCGGTCTTCAATCTGGAAGTGCCGACCGCACTGCACGACGTGAACCCGGCGATCCTCGACCCGCGTGACACTTATGCCGACAAGGCCGAGTGGGATACCAAGGCAGAGGATCTGGCCCAGCGCTTCATCAAGAACTTCGAACGCTTCACCGACAACGAAGAGGGCAAGCGCCTGGTCGCGGCAGGTCCGCAGCTGTAACGCCAGCCCCCATCTTCTTGCAAACTCCAATACCGGTCAGCCCTGCTGACCGGTATTTTTTTAACCAGATGGCGGCGTTTGATCCCCGCCAAACCTTGCCTTGTGGGCGGTTGCGCGTTAGATTCAGCCCAACTTTATACAATATACAATTTTGTAACGATTCCCCTGTGACCCGACCATGACCCCACCCTACAAGACCCGAACCCAGATGGTGATGGAGAACCTCCGCGGCCGGATCCTGCGTGGGGAGTTTGCCGCCGGTGCCCCTCTTCGTCAGGATGCCATCGCCAAGGAGCTGGCGGTGAGCCGCATTCCGGTGCGGGAAGCCCTGATGCAACTGGAGGCCCAGGGACTGGTGAAATTCGAGGCCCACCGCGGCGCCGTGGTCACCATGCTGGACGCCTCGGCCATCGAGGAGCTCTTTTATTTGCGAGCCCTGCTGGAAGCCGATACCCTGTTTCACGCCGTCGACCTGATGACGGAGGAGACCTTTGCCAAGGCAGAGGCCATCCTGGCCCAGTTTGATCAGGCGCTCGAGTCAGGCACCCAGATCGAACACTGGGCAGAGTTGAACCACAGTTTTCACGCCACCCTCTATCAGGCTGCCGGTCGCCCCCAGGCGCTGGAGCTGATTGCCCAGATCAATCTGAGCTGTGACCGCTATGTACGCTTCGAGCTGCTGTTTGCCAGCGACGGAGTGGACAAGGCCGAACGTGAGCACGCCCAGTTGCTGGCGCTGTGTCGCGCCCGCCGCAAACACGAGGCTGTGGTGCTGCTCAAACAACATATCGAGGCGGCTGGCCAGTCGATCAAACGGATCCTGGACAGCGGCCACAACCACTGAACACTCACATCACTACAATCTGGCATTAACGACATGAATCATTTCGAGATTATTGAAACCCGCGTCGCCCAGGTCAGGGCCGCTCTGGCCATTCAAGAGCTGGACGCCTTCATAGTCCCCCACGATGACGAGCACCTGGGCGAATACATTCCCGCCTACGCAGAGCGTCTGGACTGGATCACGGGTTTCAACGGCTCCGCCGGGCTCGCCATCATAATGGCGCAGCGGGCGGCCCTGTTCATCGACGGTCGTTACACGGTGCAGGCCCGCATGCAGGCACCGGCCGAGCTATTCGAGTTTCTTCATCTGAACGAAGATCCCCATGTGCAGTGGCTGGCTGAACAACTGCCGTCCGGTTCCCGGGTCGGCTTTGACGCCCGCCTGCACAGCCTGGCCTGGTATCAACACGCCAAGGCCCTGCTGACCGAACGTGGCATCGAGCTGGTACGGGTCGATGAGAACCCCATCGACCTGCACTGGAGCGATCGCCCCGCGCCGACCAAAACCCCGGTCATTCTCTACAGCGAAGAGCTGGCAGGCCAGTCGAGCCAGGCCAAGCGCGAACTGCTGGCCACAGACCTGCGCAAGCGCGGGCTTGATGCCGTACTGCTGACCCAGGCCGAGCCCATCAACTGGCTGCTCAACCTGCGTGGCCGTGACGTGGAGCGTCTGCCGGTAGTGCTGGGTTTTGCGGTGCTCTACGCCAACACCAGCATGGATTTCTTCGTCGACACCGACAAGATTGACTGCATCGCCTTCTCCAGACATGTGGGACAGGATGTCTCCGTCTACCCCATCGACAAGCTGGGTGACGTGCTGCAACGCATTGGTGAAAACCAGCAAAGAGTACTGGCCGACCCCAACACGGCCAACGCCTGGACCCAGCTCATCATGGAAGAGGCAGGCGCCATCCTGGTGGAAGGTCAGGATCCGACCATGCTGCCGAAAGCGTGCAAGAACCCGGTGGAGCTAGCCGGCATGCAGCGCGCCCACCTGCGTGACGGCGTCGCCGTTACCCGTTTCCTCGCCTGGCTGGATCGGCTGATCGCCTCCGGTGAATTCGAGGGGGTGGATGAAGGCACGCTGGCCGATCAGCTGGAAGCCTTCCGTCATGAGCAGGAACACTACGTCGAGCCGAGCTTTGACACCATTTCGGCGCTGGGGCCCAACGCCGCCATGTGTCATTACCGTCACACCAACGGCACACCGCGCCCCTTCGGTCAGGACAGCATCTATCTGGTGGATTCCGGTGCCCAGTATCTGGACGGCACCACTGACATCACCCGCACTGTCAAGGTGGGTGAGGTGACTGACGAGCACAAGGCCATGTTTACCCGGGTGCTGCAGGGCCATATCGCGCTGGATCAGGCCCGCTTCCCGCGCGGTACCGCCGGCATCCAGCTCGACGTGCTGGCCCGCATGCCGCTGTGGCAGGCGGGTTACAACTATGACCACGGCACAGGCCACGGTGTCGGTCACTTCCTGAGCGTGCACGAAGGCCCCCAGCGCATCGCGCCCAAGGGGAGCCTGGTGGCGCTGCAACCGGGCATGGTGCTCTCCAACGAACCGGGTTACTACCGGGAAGATGCGTTCGGCATCCGCTGCGAAAACCTGGTGGTCGTGACCGAACAGGAACAGATGGGCGAACTGGCGATGCTGGGCTTCGAGCGCCTGACTTATGTGCCGTTCGATACCCGCCTCATCGATCGCAGCCTGCTGAGCCCGGCCGAGTTCCGCTGGATCAACGAATACCATGTCGAGGTGTTCCGCCGCCTGAGCCCCCTACTGGAGGGCGAGGATCTCCTCTGGCTGGAACAAACAACCAGCCTCATCTGATGACACAGGGCCTGCGGGCCCTGTTTTTTGCCTCCCGTCTTGACCTGTATCAACACCCAGTCCCCTCAGGTCAGGACAATGACCGCCATGAAACCCCATGATCCCGACTCAATGCACAGCACTCGTGCCAGCAAGGCATCCGAGCACCCCAGGCTCAAGCGGGAGCAGCAAACGGTCAGCGCCATGATCCGCCTCTACTGCCACCACCACCATCAGGATCCCGCCTGTCGGCACTGCCAGCAGTTGCAAGCCTTCGCCCACCAGCGACTGCGGCGCTGCCGTTATGGTCACGGCCACAAACCGACCTGCGCCAACTGCCACATCCACTGCTATGCCCCCGCCATGCGCAAGCAGATCCAGCAGATCATGAAATGGAGCGGCCCGCGCATGCTGTGGCGTCATCCCTGGCTTGCCCTGTGCCATCTGCTGGACAGCCGCCGCAAGGCCCCCAGATTGCCCAACAGCCGGCCCCTGCCGCCCTGACACAGACCTGCGACCACGCGCGCCCGACATCATCGGGTACGCTTGCATCAACCAGGATGGCCCACTAACCTGTGACTCCTTTGACTGCCGCACGGCAGCACGCACGCAATGACAGGAGCCCAGATGCATCAGCCCCCCGTTTTGAGAGTGGCCACCCACGCCGACATGCACGCCATCTGGCAGATAGACGTCAACGTCTTCGGGGAGGATGTCTATCCAGGCTTCTTCTTTCGCCAGGCCATGGACCTGTGGCCCGAGCTGCTGCTGGTGGCCGAACTGGATGGCAAGCTGCTTGGCTATGCCCTGGGTGGAGTGGGACAGGATAGGTCGCAAGGCTGGCTGCTCTCCCTGGCTGTGTTGCCCGAGGCACGAGGTTTCGGTCTCGCCGAGCGCATGATGCTGCAGCTGGAGCAGGCACTGACCCAGGTGCTGGTCGAACGGGTCAGACTGACGGTGGATCCGGCCAATCCGGCCAAACGCCTCTACTTTCGACTCGGTTATCAGCAAGTTGCCGAGGAGCGCGACTATTTCGGCCCGGGTGAAGATCGCCTGCTGCTTGAAAAAAGCCTCGGCTAAACCCGCTGCAGGCGTCGCCTTCCGCCAGTAAGCCTCATAATTGGTTACACTTTGCTGGTTTCATGCTCAATCCGGTTGGCGTAAAGTTGCACTCACTGACCGAATTAACCAGATTAGATGCTTGCCCAGGAGGCCCATCATGTTGAAACGTATGACCCTTATCGCCTTGTTGGCCGCCACCACTGCCACCACCCTCAGCGGCTGTGCCAACAGCGATGTCTACTCCGGCGATGTCTACACCAAGGATCGTGCCAAGCAGGTCCAGACCGTCAGCTACGGCACCATACTCTCCACCCGCCCGGTCAAGATCCAGGCCGATGAGAACTCTCTGGTCGGCACCATAGGCGGCGCCGTGGTCGGTGGCCTGCTCGGCAGCACCATAGGGGGTGGCCGGGGTAGCGACATCGCCGCCGCAGGGGGTGCCATCGCAGGTGCCGCCGCCGGTAAAGCTGCCGGCGACAAGCTCAATCAGGTTGACGGCGTCGAGCTCGAGATCAAGAAAGAGAACGGCGAATCCATCGTAGTGGTGCAAAAAGCCAGCCCCACCTTCGTACCTGGCGCCCGGGTACGCATGACCCAAGGCAACGGCAGCATCAACGTGGCCGTGGTGAACTAAGTACCAACCACCAAACGCCCACGAAAAAGCCCTCGCACTGCGAGGGCTTTTTTTATCGTGTTGTCCCGTCCTGAATATGGTTTACACCTTTCCTCCCAATAAATGGAGAACCCGATGGGACAAGGTGTGAAACGGACACAGCGCGATTACTCGCTGACTTTTAAACTGGCACTGGTCGAGCAGATTGA
>NZ_JAACFY010000029.1:0-35869 GCF_029237305.1 Aeromonas sp. 2MA4
GCCGGTTGAGTGAAGGGCATGTTAGAACCAGGGAAGAGAGCGATGAAAGGTTCAGATCACAGAATGGGAGAGAAGTTCAAAAAAATCCCCAAGCGACGCTTGGGGATTTTTGTATAAGAGACAGCCCTAGGGTGCCCTTGTTGATTCAGTGATGCTGCAGCTCGCGCGCTTCCCAGTGAAAGGGAATGGGGCTGAGTCGCTGGGATGCCTTGTCGTAACCTTGCCACAGTTCGTCCAGCGTGCGGCCATCAACCGGGTGGCGCAGGCTCGGTGCCAGCTCGGCCAGCGGCCAGAGGACAAAGGCATTGGTGAGGATCTCGCCACGGGGTAGCGCGACCGGTACATCGCAGACCAGATCGCCATACAGCAGCAGATCCAGATCCAGGGTGCGCGGAGCAAACTTCTTGGCATCCGGCTCGCGGCCGTGGGCAAACTCCATGGCACGCAGCCGTTGGCACAGGGTCGCCAGCGGCAGATCTGTGTCGGCGCCGACTACCAGGTTGTAGAAGGGGCGACCGGCAAAGCCAACCGCCTCGCTCTCGAATACCCGGGAGACGGTGAGCTCGCCAAATTCGGCATGCAGGGCATCGAGACCGGCGTGGATATGGTGCTCCCGCTCGATATTGGAACCCAGGCTGATGTAGATACGGGTCATGCAGTGCTCCCTGTTATCTGGTTGGCGCCCGGGCTGATATAGATGCTGGTCATCAGCAGGTGCTCGCAGCCGGAGTGCGATGGCGCAGTATCTCTACCCCGACGCCAGCCGCATTGGGGACAGCACCCGGTTTGGTCAGGGTGACCTTGACCCATTGCACCCGCTCGTCGGCCAGTACCAGCATGGCGACCTGCTCGGCCATGGTTTCGACCAGCTCCACCACCTTGCTGGAGGCGTGATCACAGATCTTGCGAGAGAGGGTGGCGTAATCCAGTGCCAGATTGATATCGTCGGTTGCAGCGGCGGGACGGTTGTCAAACCCCATTTCGAGGTCGAAACAGAGCTTCTGGCGAATGCCCTTCTCCCACTCATATACACCGATGGTGGTCAAAACCTCGAGTCCGCGAATAAACACCTTGTCCATGACAGTACTTCTTCTTTACTCTTGATGGGCTGTGATGACAGCGCAGGGATGCAGGCTCGGCAAGCAGTTTGCCGCGCGGTCGGTTTGGGCGACACGCCTTTGGGCAACCCCAAGCCAGAGAATGTGGCCTGCATCATACCCCATTCATATCGTGGTAAAAACGACCAAGATGACGGCCCTGACGATTTTGATGATTATTCTGGCCTACCTGGGCGGCTCGCTGTCCAGTGCCGTGCTGGTTTCCCGCATCACGGGTCTGCCGGATCCACGGGATCATGGCTCCCATAATCCGGGAGCGACCAATGTGTTGCGTCTCGGTGGTCGAGTGGCTGCGCTGGTGGTCTTGCTGCTCGATGTGCTCAAGGGCACGGCGCCTGTCTATCTTGCCTGGTATCTGCAAATCAAGCCCGTCTACCTCGGCTTTATCGGGGTTGCTGCCTGCCTAGGTCACATGTACCCCATCTTCTTCCACTTTCGGGGTGGCAAGGGGGTGGCGACGGCACTCGGCACCATGATGCCCATTGGCTTCACCATGGGGGGAGCCGTGATCGGCACCTGGCTGCTGGTATTGCTGGTGAGCGGCTACTCCTCGCTGGCCTCCATCATTACCGTGTTGCTTAGCCCACTCTTTACCTATCTGATCAAGCCAGAATACACACTGCCGGTTTCCCTGCTCTCCTGCCTCATCCTTATCCGCCATCACGAGAACATAGCCCGTCTGTTGAAGGGGGAAGAACCCAGAGTCTGGGGCCGCCAGGCACAGCGCCGACAGGAAGAAGTAGGGGAAATGGATGATGTTGCGCAAAAAAGAGACGAACGAGACAAAAAGTGAAATTTCCCGTTGACCACCTGCCTTAAAATCCGTTTAATAGCGCCCACGCCCAGATAGCTCAGTCGGTAGAGCAGGGGATTGAAAATCCCCGTGTCGGCGGTTCGATTCCGTCTCTGGGCACCAAATTTGGTGCCATGAAGTAAAAATTAGTTCATGCACAGTGGTTTAAGTGTGCCGGCTTAGCTCAGTAGGCAGAGCAACTGACTTGTAATCAGTAGGTCACCAGTTCGATTCCGGTAGCCGGCACCATTTATATATTGCCCAGATAGCTCAGTCGGTAGAGCAGGGGATTGAAAATCCCCGTGTCGGCGGTTCGATTCCGTCTCTGGGCACCAAGTACAATTCCTCCTTAGTTCAGTCGGTAGAACGGCGGACTGTTAATCCGTATGTCGCTGGTTCAAGTCCAGCAGGAGGAGCCAACATAAAAGCCCAGCAGCAATGCTGGGCTTTTTCTTTGCCTGTTTTTTACGGCTGACCAGAATCGCATGAGAGGTTCAGTTGTTGTTTGTCGATGGAGATGATGGCCTGCTGGTGATCGTTGAGTCTATTAAGTCCCTCCTCCCTGCTGTTGTTTCATCTGTGGATCAGTCCTACATCACCTTGCCGGCGTGATGCCCTGCATCTTCAGCCAGAATGCCTCCTGACAGAGGTTGTGGAACAGCTTGCGTGGCGGCGTGATGGGCATGTGGCTGGTGACAACTCGATAGCTTATCCAGCATTCGGCGCACAGCTGTTCTGAGGGGACCTGGTCCTGCTCTCTCTGATGACAGATGACGACCCCATTGGCGAACCAATAGGTGCTTTGCTGGTGCTGGATCAGGGTGCCACTCTCGTCATTCTCGCTATAGTGCTCACTCTGCTGATGAGTGATGGTTGCTGGCCCAGGTTGCCGATGGATGGCCTTGATATAGGTAATGAGCTGATTCATTGCTGTTCTTGCTTGTGACGGGAGTGGCGGCGTGGGAACGCAGGTCGCAGATGCCGCGAGCTTAGCACTCGGCGCCGCTGGCGGCAATTCCGACCGGGCGGCAGGGTGGCAGGCATGAAGGAGGAAAAGGTGATGGGGATCCCCAGCAACAAGGCCGAGCTGCTGCTCGCCATCGACACGAATTTTGGCAAGCTGCTCAAGGCGTTGCAGGCCGTCCCCGAGAGCAAGGCACAGGAGTTGGCCATGGAGGGGCGCAGCAAGGGCACCTCCATGAGCGTGGCCAACCTGGTGGCCTACCTCATCGGCTGGAATGAGTTGGTGATCAAGTGGATAGAGCGGGATGCGGCGGGCTTGCCGGTGGATTTTCCCGAGACGGGCTTTAAGTGGAACGAGCTGGGCAGGCTGGCCCAAAAGTTCTATCGGGATTATGAGGGGCTGGCCTATTCGGCACTGCTGGCCCGGCTGATGGCGGCCAGGGCCCGCATCGTCGAGCTGATCGTGACGCGCGGTGACGATGAGCTGTATGGTCGCCCCTGGTATGAGCAGTGGACCCTGGGGCGGATGATCCAGTTCAATACCACCTCTCCCTACCACAATGCCAACGGGCGATTGCGCAAATGGTTGAAGGGGAACGGTATTCGGGTATGAATGTTCCCGGTGTTCCCGGTGTTCCCGGTGTTCCCGGTGTTCCCGGTGTTCCCGGTGTTCCCGGTGTTCCCGGTGTTCCCGGTGTTCCCGGTGTTCCCGGTGTTCCCGATGGCGATGCTGGCTGAAGTGGCCCGTATTCTTTCGCTGACTTGCCCCGGTTGTTATACTCCCGCCCCTCAATTTTCCCGGGTGCCGGGTTTATCTTCCCCCTGGCGTGAGGCGGCTTGCCATGCTGCCTTGTCTGGCAAGCGGGTGTTTCCTCCTGAGTTCAGTCGCCAGTTCGGCGGGCTGTTCATCCGGTGTCACGAGTTCAATAACAAAAACAACGATTCACACAGAGACAGTCATCAGGATTGGTATGGAAAATCAAGCAGTTAAAGATTCGCATGCAACGCAAACCTCCCTTCGCCGCTGGCTGGAGCCGGTACTGGTACTGGCCATTCTGGGCAGCCTGTTCGGTTACCTCGGCAGTCTGATGGGGCTCTCCGCCCTGGTCAACACCCTGTTCAATACGGCCCATCAGCTGCTGCTCAATACTGTGCTCTTCATCATGGGGATTACAGTGCTATCGGGGGCGCTGAGCCAGCTGCTCAGTGAGTTCGGGGTGATCCGCCTGCTGGAGGTGCTGCTGGCGCCACTGATGAAGCCCATCTTCCGTCTGCCGGGCCGCACCGCCCTGGCGGCTCTGATGACGTTCTTTTCAGACAACCCGGCGGTGATCAGCCTCGCCAAAGACAGTCGCTTTCGCAAGGGCTTCACCCCCTGGCAACTGGTGTCTCTGACCAACTTCGGGACGGCTTTTGGCATGGGGCTGATCGTGGTGACCTTCATGGCCACCCTGCAACTGCCGAGCGGTGAATCCACTGCCAGTGCGGCCTTGATAGGTCTGCTCGGTGCCCTCATCGGCTCAGTGGTCTCGACCCGGTTGATGCAGCGCATGATCAGGCCGCTGGTGGGGGAGACCCTGATTGATGACGAAGCGGTGAGTGTGGGCGCCAAGCCCGGGCTGAGTCAGGAAGCGGCTCCCACCTGGCTCCGGGTGCTCAATGCCCTGCTCGATGGTGGCAAGTCCGGGGTGGAGCTCGGCATGGCGGTGATCCCGGGTGTGCTCATCATCAGTACCTTCGTCATGTTGCTGACCTTTGGTCCTGGCGACAAGGGCTATACCGGCGAGGCCTTCCAGGGGGTGGCGCTGCTGCCCGTGCTGGCGGCCAAGGTGGGCTGGCTGTTCGAGATGCTGTTCGGTTTTACCCATGCCGAGCTGGTGGTCTTCCCCGTAACTTCGCTGGGAGCGGTCGGGGCCGCCATGTCGCTGGTGCCTCCTTTCATCGGCAAGGGGTGGATCACCGGCAACGAGGTGGCGGTATTCACCGCCATGGGCATGTGCTGGAGCGGCTTTCTGAGTACTCACACCGCCATGCTGGATGCGCTCGGTTATCGCCATCTCACCTCCCGCGCCATAGTGGCTCATACCATAGGTGGTCTCTGCGCAGGTGTGGCGGCCCATCAGCTCTACCTGCTGCTGGGCTGAGTCGGGTTCAGATAACAAAAGAGGCTCTTCGGAGCCTCTTTGCATTTCTCGTTGCGATCACGCTGGCAGCATCGAGACGGCCAGCCCGGCGTTGTGCTCACTCGACATGGCCAATGACGGTTTGTTCTATCACGGCTCCGGGCATCATCTGTTGTATGCCTTCAATCAGCTTGTTCCCGGCTGCTTGCAAAGCTTCCAGGGGCATTTCGGGCAAGCTCTCCAGAATGAACCACATCATGCTCGACTCCACACTGAGCCTGGTCCTGACCCCCTGTCTCCAGTTCCAGCGTCGGCACGTCACCCCCTTGTCATCCCGCCATACCACTTCGCCGGGTTCTGGAGATTCATGAGCCACTTCGCCGCCCTTCATTGTGTCGAATAGCTCGCTGCCATCGGCAACTACCAACCTTGGCATCCCTTCATAGGTAGTCAGGTTTTCGCCCCCGACCGGTATGGCGTACTCAATGCTGATGGCGTTATAGAGGTCAACGACAGGATCGATACTCGGCAGGCTGCCATCACGGACAAGCCGTTTTCTCAGGGCTTCGGCGGAGCAGGGAGTGCGCTGTGGTTTGGCGCCAAACTTTCTAAAGAGGTCCGCCCAGGCAGATAGGTGTGCATCGGCCCAGGGGGCATCTTCTCTGGCCATGGCAAGGGAGGCTTGTTCCAGAGCCCGCGTCCCCACAGTGGGGTCTGCAATGGCAGCCGCCTGGACAGTGATACTCAAGGCCCGGAATCCGGGGGCCATATCGGTCACTTCAGGGGTGATTAACGGCTTGAACAAGGGCATAGCGACTCCAGGGGATTCATTGATAGAGACGACATTTGATGTCCCGATGGCGCATGGCATCAGCCACATCAAACTCAATTTGAGAGCCATCTTGCTTGGGCGATGGTAATAAGAAAATTTACAAAATCTTAAGGCCAATAAGGATTTGGAATGACAAGCAGCCCGTCAGTGAACGATTGGCCTCGGATCTCGATCCAGAAAGAAGCTCTGTCTTTTCGTTGATCTCTCGCGAAATGGGATGAGCCGCTCAGGAGCGCTATCTCTGATGCTGCTGAACAACATCAACAACAAGGGCGCCGAGGCGCCCGTTTGCTTGAGTGTCAGACTGACGACATTACAGATTGCCCTGTTTGGGAATGGGGATGCCGAGCAGCAAGTTATCCATCATGCCGACCATGCGGCCCAGCTCGGGTTTGGTGATGGTGTCATTGGCCCCCAGCTGCAATGCCTTCTGGCGGTTGTCATCACTCATCAGCGACGAGAACATTATGATGGGGGTGGTCTTGAAGGCGGGGGTGTCCCGCAGCCGTTTGAGCAGATGCATGCCATCCATTCGGGGCATCTCGACGTCTGTGATGATGCCGCTGACAAACTCGGACACAGGTATCTTCTCCTCCTGTGACAGGCGGTCAAACTCCGTCAGCATCTCCAGCCCTTCTCCCCCGTCCTTGGCCGTCACCACGTTGTAGCCAGCGGTGCGCAGCGTTGTCTCTATCATCTTGCGGATGAAGGCCGAGTCGTCGACCACCAGAATGCTCTTGGCCTGGCGCAGTGCCATCATGCGATCATCGATGATGACCTTGCGATCCTGGGTCACATCGTATTTCTCCATGCTGAGCTCTGGGTTGATGTCGGCGATGATCTTCTCGAAGTCGAGGATCATGATGAGGTTGCCATCGCGCCTGACCACGGCGACCACGCAATCATTCTCGCCCGCTTCCAGAAACTGGCTGGGGGATTCCACATCCTCCCAGGAGACTCTATGGATCCTGCTGACACTGTCGATGAGAAAGCCGTTCGCCATCTTGTTGAAGTCGGTGACGATAACCACTTTGTTGCTGTTGTCCGGGTTAGTGCGGATCCCGAGCCAGCCCGCCAGATCCACCAGTGGGATCAGCCGTTCACGCAGCGAGAAAACCCCGACCATGTGGCGCTGGGCATTGGGGTAGTCGGTCGTTTCCGGTACCCGGATCACCTCGCGCACCTTGGCGACGTTGATACCGTAATAGGCAATCTTCTCCCTGCCATCTGGCAGATGCTTCTTGAGATGAAACTCGATGATTTCGAGCTCGTTGGTCCCGCTCTCGGTCAGGATGGATTTACGCTCTTCCCCGTTTTTGGACATCATGGCGACTCTCGTGCTTCTGGTTGCGCTGGCAGCACCGGCTGCGGTTTTCCCTCAGTATAGGAATGGATCCGTCCACACCGGAGAGATCCACACAACATAACCCTCATAACTGCTTGATCCCGCAAGTAGGAAGGCACGTAACAGCTTAACAGGGAAACAAAGATGCGATGGAGAAGACCATCACACTCACCACAAACAGGAGCGGAACATGGCAGAGGCTGTGGTTGTGATAGGGGCAGGGGGCGGAATCGGGCAGGCACTGGTGGCGCACTGGCTGGCGGCAGGAGCCAACCCAGTCATTGCGGTTAGTCGTCAGCAGGCCCCCGCCGGGAGTGATGATCCCCGCTTGCATTGGCTGCCCTGCGATTACAGCGACCAGCAGATGAGCCACTGCGTCAGCCATATTGCCGGACTGGCTCCCGGTTTGCGCCATCTGGTGATCTGCAATGGCGTTTTGCATCAGGGGGAGATCAAGCCGGAAAAACGGCTGGAAGCGCTCAATGTCGAGGCCATGACCCGCCTCTACCAGACCAATGCCTTGCTGCCGCTGCGCTGGATCAACCAGCTGCTCCCGCTGTTTGGCACTTCACCCTGCACCCTAGCGGTACTCAGTGCCAGGGTCGGCAGCATTGGCGACAACCGCGCTGGGGGTTGGTATGGCTATCGTGCTGCCAAAGCCGCTCTCAATATGTTGCTCAAGTGCGCGTCCATCGAACTCGCCCGGCGTGCCCCGGGCGTCAAGCTGCTGGCGTTTCATCCGGGCACTGTGGATACCCAGCTCTCGCGTCCGTTTCACGCCAATGTGCCGGCCGGCAGCTTGCAGACGCCAGAGCAGGTAGCTCACCATCTGGTGAGTTTGATGGCGCGATTGGTGCCTGACGGCGAACTCAGCTATCTCGACTGGCAGGGCAAGGCTATCGAGTGGTAGGGGCATCCAGCAGGCGAGCCAGCAGGGTCCGCAGCGCCTTGATGATGGCCGGCTTGCCCGCCAGTTGCAGCCTGGCAGCCAGTCGACCCCAGTCCGCGTATTGCCAGATGGTGGCGATCAGCAGCTGGCATTCGCTTGGCGTCAAGTAGGCTAGTTGCGGCAGATTGCCTGTCAGCCAGCGCTGTAGAGTGGATTGGCACAGCTCGAACGGCTTGTGGTGATGGGCGAAGCAATCAAGCTCATCCCGTTCAAACTCATCCAGCTCAGGCACGGCCAGCTCTTGTCCCTTCACACATTGCCACACCAGTTCGGGAGCCAGCTCTTTCAACTCCCCGGCCAGCAGGGTAGGTAGCTGTTGTACGAAGCGCTGGCGCCACAGGTCCAGCTCGGCTTGCCACTCGGGTTTCAACGCCTTGAGCAGCAGGGCGGCATGGCTGCCGCTGGCGGCATCTCGCTGCAAACCGATGCGCAGTGTCACCAGCCCGGCCTTGCGCCAGAAGGGCAACAAGTCGGCGCTGGCCGAGAAAGCGGAGCCGAGATAATCGAGCCCTTCCTCCCGGTAGTAGTCCTCCAGCTGGCCGAGCAGTCGTGAGCCAAGCCCGTGGCGATGCAGCGCCGGGTGGATGGCGATGCGCATCACCCGTGCGTAGCTGCGTCCCCCGGCTGTCTTGAAACCGGCGTGGGCAAGCAGGGACTGTGGCAGCAGATGGCCGCGCGGGCGCCGTCGGCCCGCCCAGATAGCCTCGGCGAGTTCGGGGGCGATATTGCCCTCCCGCGCTACCAGCGCGACCCCCAGCAGGCTCTGCGCCTGTTCCAGCAGGTGGATGTCGAGATCCGGACTCTCCAGCAGAGATCTGAGGTCGCTCGGCGTGGTCTGGTAGTGGGCCAGCACCAGCAGGCCGAATACTTGATTCAGCAGTGCCTCATCGGCGGCCAGCGTCCCTTGCCCGATCAGCCGCCAGCTCGGGTTGGTCGGCGGTTGGGGAGCATCTACCTGGGTATTGAGGCCAAGGAGACGAAACACCAGCGGTTCCATCGGGTCGCGAGTGCTCCAGCGGATGGGCTCGGCCAGGTGGATCTCATGCCAATCCGGCGTCTGGCGGTCAAGCACTCGCTTGAAACGCAGGTGAAAGCCGCGCCCCGTCCCCTCGTAGCCGTGTTCTGTGGTGGCGAAGATGATGCGACTGTGGCGGGCCAGCATGGCCTCCAGCAGCGGCGTAGGGATGGCGGCGGCTTCATCCACCAGCAACAGATCGGGTTGCAGCGCCTCATGTACCAGTCGATCCGGTGAACAGAACTCAAGGCCCACAAGCTGCTCTTGGGTGGTATCGAGCGCCCGGGCGGCGTGGGCGAACAGGGTGGCGACAGTGGCCTGAGAGGGTGCCGTCACCACTATCTTCAGGTCGGGTTGCTGGCGCAGCAGCGCAGCGGCGGCGAGGCCCAGCAGGCTGCTCTTGCCGCGTCCCCGATCGGCGCTCAGCACCAGGGGACGGCGGCGATGGCCGTGCAGCACCCTGTGGATGGCAGGCAGCGCCCGTGCCTGATCGTCACTCAATGACCGTTCGGGCCCAATCGGTTGCCAGGGCTGTGGGCTGGTGGGCGGGAGCAGGGAGAGCGCAGGATCGCCTGTCAGCAGCCGCACCAGCCGGGCGATAAAGCCGTGACCCGCCCGGCTTGCCTCCTCCGGCTGGGCCACCAATCTGATCCGGTCGGGATCCGGCCATGCTGGCCACAACTCTCTGGGTGGCGTCAGCAGCAGCAGCAGGCCGCCCGCCCGCAGTGTGCCCGCCAGGGCGCCGAAGGCGTCGGGGTGAAAGCCGCTGAAAGCGTTTAACACCAGCGTGTCGCACTCCTGACCCAGCCGTTGCAGCGCCTTGGCGGCGGGAACGGGCCCATGGTGGGCGGGGCCTTCCCCCAGCCAGAAGATGGCACCGTCCAGCAGCGGCTCGGCACGGGTGATGCAATCAGCCTCATCTCCTTCCAGCCAGATCAGTCGCCGCTCGCCAGCATGGGCGAGGGTTTGGCGCAGGGCTTTCACCTCGGCAGGGCTCATGAGGCTGAACTGTCGCCCGCTTTGACGCGCGGTTCAAACATGCGATCCCCAGTCTGGTCGATGAAGGTATGGGCCTTTTGCACCATGAAACGCTCCGCATCGGCTGGGTTGGCAAACAGATCGGATCGGATAAACCGATGGGTTTGCAGCACACCATCCAACTCCTTGGTGATGCGGCCCGCCAACCGGTACTGACCCCCTTCCGTCATGGGCTCTGGATAGATGAGATAACCGGCGTATTCGGTGGGAGTGACGTCGACGGCTTGGGCTGGTTGGCCCCCGAACAGCGCTGTGAACAGTTTCTTGAGCATGATGTTTTCCTCTGTGACAGAGGCATTGTCCCCAAGGGGCTGATGGCTGGCAAGCGGGGGATCTTATTACTAATTGTTATTTGCACTACGAACCATTCTCATTTAGATTTCATGGCATTCCAGCATGAGGTAAACACTATGTACGTCTGTTTGTGCCGTGGCATCACAGATACCCAGATCCGCAAGGCGGTACAGGCAGGCAAGAGCGAGTTTCGTCAACTCAAACAGTCGCTGGAGGTAGGTGCCCAGTGTGGCAAGTGCGTGCGCATGACCATGGAGATCATCGCCGCCGAACTCGACAAGGCAGAGCTGGAAACGGCCCCGCTCTACTACGAAGTGGCCTGACCTAGACCCTGGCGTTTTCCAACCCGACCCGGCAGCAGGGTCACCCTTCCTTTCAGGCTAGCTGGCTCGCCAGACCTCTGGTTGTCACTTTTCTGGACTAAGCTCTAACGATCGAAGCCTCAGGCACGAACCAAGGAGCAGAGTCGATGAAAGGAGATCCCAAGATCATTGCCCACCTCAACAAGGTGCTGGCCAATGAGCTGATTGCCATCAACCAATACTTCCTGCATGCCCGCATCTACGATGACTGGGGCCTCAAGGCGCTCGGGCACAAGGAGTATCACGAGTCCATCGATGAGATGAAGCACGCCGACGAGCTGGTCAAACGGGTGTTGTTTCTGGAAGGGCTGCCCAACTTGCAGGATCTGGGCAAGCTGCGCATCGGTGAGACGGTGGAGGAGATGCTGCGCTGTGATTTGTCGCTGGAGATGGACGCCATCCCCGACCTGAAAGTGGCCATCGCCTATGCCGAGTCGGTGCAGGATTACATCAGCCGTGACCTGTTCCAGGACATCCTGGAAGATGAAGAGGAGCACGTGGACTGGCTGGAGACCCAGCTCGATCTCATCGATCGTATCGGGCTGGAGAACTATCAGCAGTCACAGCTGCATCACGGCTCATCCTGAATAGTTATGGCATGAAAAGCTGACTTAAAAACCCGCCAAGGCGGGTTTTTTCATATCCGTTGCATAGCTTTTCATCAGCTTTATCCATATGAAAAATAAGCTTATTTTTGTTAATCAGGTCGCAAAAATATGTTGAGCAGATGTGCACTATTGGGACCCCTATCGGGGGCACACAATAACAACAGGTTAAAGGACTACACCATGCACTTCTTGCCCAACAAGCTGGCGCTGGCTTGCGCCATCGCACTCTCTCTCGCTGCCTGCAATGACAACAGCTCCAACGCGCCGGCGGATCCCGCCGCTACCAAGGCATCCCTGATGCAAATCATGGATGAGGCCCAGCGTGCGAGTCAGGCGCTGGACCCTTACGGATTTGCCATTGATGCGCCAGGGATCGCCCAGCGCAAGGCGCTCGACGGTTCGCTGCTTACCCGGCTGGATGCCATGGATCCGAGCGTGTTGAGCGAGAGGGACCGACTGTTCTACGACATGATCCGCTGGGATTTGCAGATCAACCTGGCGGGCTACGAGCTGCCTCAATCCCAGATCCCGATCCATCACTTCCGCAATCGGGTGGTGGATCTGGCCGATGAGGTCGGGGCTGCGCCCGCCAGCGGCAAGGCAGCCCGCACAATCAGCAGCGGCTTCGATTACTTCGAGCAGAGCTCGGCCGAGCGAGTCGCGCCGGGAGATGCAGCCTGGCGGCGTGATCTGGATCGTACACCTGCGGGGACGGTTGTAGCCACGCGGGCGAAGGCGGTGAGGGCACCGCTGGCCTGGTATCAGGAACACCTCACCTGGCTCAAGGCCTACGACGCCTATCTGGCCGAAGTGAAGCATCAGTTCGAGCTGGGCAGCACCCAGGGCAACACTTTGCCGAATGAGCTGGTGGACAGGCTGCTGTCCCAGCTCGACAGCAAGCTGGACGGTGAAGCCATCTCCGGTGCCTACCTCGGCTGGCAACAGCTGCCAGGGGAGGCCGATGAGGCACTGCGCACCGATTACAAGGCGGTGCTGGACAGCATCAACGGCCGCTATCTGGCACTGCGGGACTATCTGGATTATCAGCATGGCGGCGCTTATGCAGTGCGTCTTGGCAGCGGCGAGTGTGATGATGGCTTCTGCGGCATGACCAATGGCCGTGACTGGTATCGCTGGTTGCTGAAGAAGCACACCACCACCGAGATGACGCCGGAGCAGGTGCATGCGCTGGGGCTGAGCGAGGTGGAGCGGATCTTCGGCGCCATGGTCAAGGTGTGTCATACCGTCGGCAAGTGCGACAGCGGTGAGGTGGCACAGAGCAAGCAGAGCGGCCAGATCTATGACTTCTTCCGCTATCTCAACGAGCCGGCCTTCTTCTACCAGAATCCGCTGGCTGTCTGGTCTGCCGGTTTGAATCCGAGCAATGCGGCAGGGGCGGCGCTGAGTGAGCCACAACAGCAGGCGCTGGCCGAACATGAGCGGGCACTGCGGGAGTACAACGCCTTCAAGAGCAAGGCCGCGCTGGTGTTGCCGGACTTCTTCGATGCCGAGCGCACCATCCCCAAACTGGATTACGAGGTGGTGCCCGTTTCCTATGAGGATGCGCCCTATGGCGGCGTTGCCTGGTATCAGGACGGCAACCCGCAGACCGGTCGCAAGGGGCAGTTCTTCCTCAATACCTACTATCCCTATGGTTTGCAGAGCTGGAACATCAGCACCCTGCTGGCTCATGAGGCGGCGCCTGGACACCACTTCCAGATCACCATAGCCCAGGAGCTGGCGGCCAAGGATCCCGACTTCCCGCAGTATGTGGCGAACGCTTCCTATACCGCCTATGCGGAGGGCTGGGCGCTCTACACCGAATACCTGGCGGATCACGACATGGGGCTCTATCAGGGACGCGGCCTCTACGATCCGGCCGTGGGAGATGTGAAGGTCGAGGGCTCGTCCGCGTTCAACAACCAGCTGCAGTATTTCGGACGCCTCAACGAGGAGATGCTCAGGGCCATGCGGCTGGTGGTGGATACCGGCATTCACTGGTATGGCTGGAGCCACGACAAGGCCGTCAATTACATGCAGAAGAATTCGGCGTTGGGGGCGGGAGACATAGGATCAGAGGTGCCGCGCTACATGGCCTATACCGGTCAGGCCACGTCTTACAAGGCGGGTCAGCTGGCGCTGATCCGGATGCGGGAGTCCGCCGAGCAGGACCTTGGTAGCCAGTTTGATCTCAAGGCCTTCCACCACCATGTACTGGAATACGGCATGTTGCCCATCTCTGTGCTTGAGCAGAAGAACCGGCAGTGGATTGAACAGTCGAAGTGATCACAGTTACGGCGCCCGGCAAGGCAGCGGGCGCCGCTTTCGATTAGGATACGGCTCTATTTCCATCACAATGCTACGGATGATTTACATGGAACTGATTGCACGTGAGATGGCCCCCCACAAGCGGGTGGCGCTGGTGGCTCACGACAACATGAAGACCCCTTTGCTGAACTGGGTGATGCGCCGCAAGGAGGAGCTCAAGCTCCACCATCTCTATGCGACCGGCACCACGGGCACCATGCTCGGCAAGCAGGCGCAACTGCCCATTACCTGCCTCTTCTCCGGCCCCATGGGCGGGGACCAGCAGCTCGGTGCCCTGATTGCCGAAGGCAAGATAGATGTGTTGATCTTCTTCTGGGATCCCCTCAATGCGGTGCCCCACGATCCGGATGTGAAAGCGCTGCTGCGCCTCGCTGCGGTATGGAACATTCCAGTTGCCACCAACGAGGCGACCGCAGATTTCATCATGGACTGCCCCCATATGCGGCAGGCATTCAGCGTACAGATCCCGGATTATGCTGGCTATTTGAAAGCCAGGACCGAATAAAGGTAGATCCATCACTCTGTGCTGGTTACTTGAAAGCCAGGACTGAATGTAAACAAGCAGATAGCAAAGAGCCGGACACAGTCCGGCTCTTTTATTTGAAAGATGGCAGCAAGTTAACGTTGGAAACCCTTCTGGGCGAATTTGGGTCTGGCGCTCATGATCTGCTCCACCTGCTCGTCACTCATCTTGCCGCGGGAGAGGCCCAGCACCTTGTAGGTGAGCAGCGGCCGTGCCGGCAGGGCAATCATCAGTGCCCGGATTTGGTTCTCGTCCTCTTTCTCCCGTACCGGCTTGCCATAGGCGTAGGTGAGTACGCCGGCATCCATCAGGTTTTTGACGGCAGGCTCGGTGATCGGCAAATTTATGACGCTTTTGCGTTGCAGCACGAACTCGCGCAGTACCGCTTTCTCGTTGAAGTCGAGGAAAGCAATCATCTGGGCCAGCAGATCCTGTTGGCGGCGGGACTGCCACTCTTCACAGGCCCACTCCCAGGCGATCAGAAATGCCTGACTGCAGAAGTAGGAGATGGCGATCAGCATGCCGACCCCGAGCCAGGCCGCGTGGAGCGTAGCCCACTGGCTGACTGCACCTTTCATCAAACCGGCCGGAAACAGCAATATGATACTGCAGCAGAGTAACAACCAGACCATGAGCCAGTTGAGGCGGTTCAGTTGATAGAAATGTTGGATCCACCGTTTCATCGTTCATCCTTCCCAAACTATTGTGGACAGTAATCAACTCATAGCAATCGTTGTGCCAAGGCGTGGATGCCAGGGGAAAGAGTGGAGATCCGGACGGAGAAATCGAGGGTACTGACCGAGTGGCGAGTTACATTCTCTTACAACTTACTGAGCTAATGATCATTAGTTTACCTTGTGAGCTGGCCACCGGTTTGGTAAAAAGCCCGCACTGTCATTGGGGAGTAGCAACCCGCCCGTGATCCGGGCAGGGCTCATGTCAACATTCTTGGATCTTCCGATCCATGGCATGGGCGGCGATAGCATCTATCGCTCTGCAAGACCTTTGGCCTCGATACGCAAGCCAGCCGGGCGAGCCGTATCGGGTCCATCGGTTGTTCTGCTCGCCTGGCGGTTGCCTATTATGTTGATCACCCTGCTGTTATTTCTGCTCTCTGCCGTCACCATCTACCTGGCCTGCGAATATTTCGTCAATGGTATCGAATGGACTGGCCATCACTTCAAGTTCTCCCAGAGTGCCACCGGCTCCCTGCTGGCAGCCCTGGGTACGGCCTTGCCCGAATGCATCGTCACCCTGACCGCCTTGCTGATGGGGGATGCTCCCGCCCAGCAACAGATTGGGATTGGCGCCGCTCTCGGTGGCCCTCTTGTACTGGCCACCATAGGCTATGCCGCCGTCGGCGTGACCCTGGTGCTGTGCATGAGCCGTGCCCATCGAGTCATCGACGGCGAGGTGCAGCGCGAGATAGGTCGGGATCAAGCCTGGTTTGTCGGTATCTTCCTGGTGGCTGTTGCCCTCGGCATGGTGGCCTTCACCGGCAAGGCCTGGCTGGCGCCGCTGTTCGTGCTGGTTTATCTGGTCTATGTGCGGCGCGAGCTGAAGCAGACCGACAGCCACGAGGTCGAGTTGCCCGAGCCCCTCAAGCTGGATCCCGAGGCCGAGATCCCGGCGCTCGGCAAGGTGCTGTTGCAGACCCTGGTGGCGCTGGTGGTGGTGGCGCTGGCTGCCCAGCTTTTTGTGCACCAGCTGGAAAGCATGGGCGAGCTGTTTGGTCTCTCCCCCGTATTGGCGGCCTTGCTGCTGAGCCCGGTGGCGACCGAGATGCCGGAGCTGATGAACGTGCTGATCTGGGTGCGGCAGGGCAAGAGCCGGCTGGCGCTGGCCAACATCTCAGGCGCCATGATGATCCAGGGCACGATCCCCAAGGCGTTCTGCCTGCTGTTTACCCCCTGGTTGCTCGACAGCACCATGATGGTCTCCTCGCTGGTGACCCTGCTGGCGGTAGTGCTGCTGTGGTGGGGCTTCAGCCGTGCGCAGATGACGGCGGGCAGGCTGGCCTGGGTTGGGCTGGTCTATCTCGGTTTCTGTGGCTGGTTGGTGGTGAGCTGACGAGATATGGGGTTCATGAGCGTGACGCCATGAGAAAGGGCAGGATTCCATCCTGCCCTTTTTATTGTCATCAAAATATCTCAGCTGATGCTGAGCTCCGGGATCAGAACTGCTGGAACCAGCGCTGGATCTGGGCCGGATCCTTGCTCTGGGTCAGGGAGAGCATCAGCAGGATGCGTGCCTTCTGCGGGTTCAGGGTGCCGGCGGCCACGAAGCCGTATTTGGCATCGTCGATCTCGGCATCCAGGGTGGTGGCGCCGGTCGGTACGCGGGCGGAACGCACCACGCGGATGCCGTCCTTGCTCGCCTTGGCCAGGGTATCGAACAGTGTGTGGTAGAGGTTGCCGTTGCCCACGCCAGCGCTGACGATACCGTCAAACTTGGCATCCACCATGGCCTTGGCCGGCAGATCGGTGGCGTTGGCATAGCTGTAAACGATGCCCACTTGCGGCAGCTTGTCGAGCTTGCTCACGTCGAATGATGTCTTGCTGGTGTGCAGACGTGCCGGTGTGCGCTGATAGTCGATTTTGCCGTTGTGGATGTAACCCAGCGGGCCGAAGTTGGGGGCGGCAAAGGTCTGCACCCCTGTGGTGTTGGTCTTGGTGACGTCGCGGGCATCCAGCACTGTATCGTTCATGGCGACCATGACGCCACGACCCTTGGAGCTGGGGTCGGAGGCGGTGACGACAGCGTTGTAGAGGTTGAGCGGGCCATCGGCACTCATGGCGGTGGAGGGGCGCATGGCACCGACCAGCACCACAGGCTTGTCGCTCTTGACGGTGAGGTTGAGGAAGTAGGCAGTCTCTTCCATGGTGTCGGTACCGTGGGTGATGACGATGCCATCCACGTCATCCTTGGCCAGCAGCTCGTTGACCCGCTTGGCCAGCTTGAGCCACACCTCGTCGTTCATGTCCTGGGAGCCGATCTTGACTACCTGCTCTCCTTGCACCTCGGCCACGTTCTTCATCTCGGGAACTGCAGCAATCAGGGTCTCGATAGCTACCTTGCCTGCCTCGTAGTTGGACTGGGTGGCGGACTGTCCCGCTCCGGCTATGGTGCCACCGGTAGCCAGGATATGAACCTGTGGCAGGGCCATGGCCATCGGGGAGAGGGTCAGGCCAACGACGGCGGCGAGCAGTGTCTTGCGGATAGGGAGAGTCATGCTGCAAATCCTTCTGAGTGATAAAAATTGCAGCAAGTTTGCGCTTTCTGTTGAGGGGGTCTGTGATGACTCTCACCAAAAAACAGCTGGGTACAGAATTTTAACCTGATTTATACCTCTATAGAGATAATTTAACTCGCCAGGAAGCCTTTGGCTTCAATCAGGGCGATCAGCTCCGCCTTGCTCAGATCGCTTTCGATGACGGCCTTGCTGCTGGCGAAATCCACCCGGGCCTGGCTAACAGCGCTCTGGGCCAGCAGGGCGTTTTGCAGGCTGGCGGCGCAGCCGCCACAGGACATGCCGGAAATGGTGAGTTCGATGGTCATGGGATCACTCCTCTGTTGATGTGCAGCCAGCCTAAAGCTGCCGCCCGCAGCAAGGTCAAGCCCTGCCATACCCGATGCAGACTAGCCCATCAACCCCAGATAGTTCATCAGGGCGGCGCCCAGGCTGGTGGTGACGAGCGAGCCCAGCGTGGTGGTGGCTATGATGTTGGCGGCCAGTGCGCTGTCGCCCCCCATGGCGCGGGTCATTACATAGCTGGCGGCGGCAGTGGGGGTGGAACTTATCAAAAACAGTATGCCGAGGGCCTGCTGGCTGAAGCCCAGCGCCCAGGCCCCCAGCACCAGCAACAAGGGAATGCAGAACAAGCGGTTGACGGTGGCCCAGCCGGTCAGCATGGCACCCCCACGCAGGGCCTTGAGGTTGAGACTGGCGCCGGTGCAGAGCAGGGCCAGTGGCAGTGTCATGTTGGCGAAGTAGTTGCCCGTCGTGATGACCAGCTGGGGCAACTCAATGTCGAGCAGGCCAAATGGCAGGGCCGAGAGGATGGCGATGATGAGAGGGTTTTTGGCGATCCCGTTAAGAATGGGTTTGATCCCTTTACCGCCCCCCAGACTGCGGGTGAGGGTGATGACGGCCAGGATGTTGTAGAGCACGGTTACCGAGCCCACCAACAGGGCGGCGGCGCCGATCCCCTCCGGCCCGTAAGCGTTTTGAACATAAGCCAGCCCCATGATCCCCATGTTGCCGCGAAAGCTGCCCTGCACGAAGATGCCGCGCTGACGCCGCTCCGGGATGAAGCGGGCCGCCAGTGCCTCAAGGATCAGAAAGCCGGTGAGGGTGCCGAGCAAGCCGTAGAGAATGAGCCATGGACTCGGCATGGTGGAAAAATCGGTGCGTACCATGCTGAGAAACAGCAGGGCGGGCAGGGTGACCTGAAACACCAGGCGGGAGGCGGATTCGACGAAGCTGTCGGGCAGCAGACCCAGCTGCTTTAGCCAGATGCCGAGCAGCAGCACCACGCAGATGGGGCCTGTGATGGAGAGGGAGAAGTGCAGACTTGCCAACAGATCCATGATGCGCGTCCTGTGCAATGGCGAGCGGCGCGGCGATCGCCGGGGCAAAAAAGGCATTCTAACGCCATGGGCTTGTATTCACAGGGCTTAATCACAACAATGTGGGCAATTCCACCGCCGATCCCCCTGTGAGCCAATTCATGGACAAGAAACTGACCATCCTCGACATCGCCCGCCTCTCGGGTGTCGGCAAGTCGACCGTCTCCCGGGTGCTCAACCAGGATCCCAAGGTAAAGCAGGCGACCCGCGAGCGGGTGGAGCAGGTCATCGCCGAGCACGGCTTCGTGCCGAGCAAGTCGGCGCGGGCCATGCGCAGCCAGAGCCAGCAGGTAGTGGGGATCATCGTCTCCCGGCTCGACTCAAGTTCCGAGAATCAGGCGGTGCGGGGCATGCTGGAGACCCTCTATCAGCGTGGCTATGACGCCGTGCTGATGGAGAGCAAGTTTTCCCCCGCCAAGGTGCAGGAGCATCTTGCTGTGCTGGAGCGGCGCGGAGTGGATGGCATTATCCTGTTTGCTTTCAATGATCTGGACTATGCGGCCATGGCCACGCTCAAGGACAAACTGGTGCTGGTGGCGCGCGAATATCCCGGTTTCTCCTCGGTCTGCTTCGACGATGGGGGGGCTGTGCGCTCCATGCTGGCAGAGCTGGCCATCCGCGGGATAAGCGACATCGCTTATCTCGGGGTCGATACCTCGGATCTCACCACGGGCCAGCGCCGGCTCGATGCCTATCTGGCGCACTGCCGGGAACAGGGACTGACGGCGCGCAGTGCCCTCGGCGATCTCAGCCTGCAAAGTGGCTACCGGCTGGCTGCCGACTTGCTTACCCCCACCACCCAGGCGCTGGTCTGCGCCAGTGACACCCTCGCCATAGGTGCAGCAAAATACTTGCAAGAACAAGGGCGTAGCGAAGTGCTGGTGACCGGCCTTGGCAACAACCCCATGCTCAGTTTTCTCTTTCCCAATGCCCTTAGCCTGGATCTTGGCTACAAAAGGGCAGGGGAGCAGGCGGCCCGTCAGCTGCTCGGCCAGATTGAGCAGGGCCGCTGCCCGCTGGCGACCATAGCGCCCTGCCACACACTGTGAGCCCCATCACTTAGCCCTGCATAAAAAATGCGCTTTCTGTGATGTTGACCACGAAATGGGAACGTTCCCATTTCGATCTGGCCAAATTGCCTGCATGCTGAATGGGAACGATACCAAAAACGCTCCGGCCGACAGACTGGCCCAAAAGGGCGAGGCAGACCAATATCAATGGAGTCACAGAGGGAAGACTCATGTCCAAGATCAACGCACAGCAGCTTGCCACCCTGATCGACAAGATCGGCGGCAAGGAGAACATCGCCACCGTCAGCCACTGTTTGACCCGGCTGCGCTTCGTCCTGAACGATCCGGCGAAAGCCGATAGCAAGGCCATCGAGACCATACCGGTGGTAAAGGGTTGCTTCACTAATGCTGGCCAGTTCCAGGTGGTGATCGGCAACGAGGTGGATGACTGGTACAAGGCGCTCACCGAGGAGATTGGTGTCAGCGGTGGCAGCAAGGATGCCGCCAAGCTGGCTGCCCGTCAGAACATGAATCCGCTGGAGCGCGGCATCTCCCACCTGGCGGAGATCTTCGTGCCCTTGCTGCCCGCCATCATCACAGGCGGTTTGATCCTGGGTTTTCGCAACGTCATCGGCGACATCAAGATGTTCGACGACGGGACCCGCACTCTGGTCGAGATCAGCCAGTTTTGGGCCCAGGTGCATGCCTTCCTCTGGCTGCTGGGTGAGGCCATCTTCCATTTCCTGCCGGTGGGCGTCTGCTGGTCCGCGGTCAAGAAGATGGGCGGCTCCGAGATCCTCGGTATCGTGCTGGGTATCACACTGGTGTCGCCGCAGCTGATGAATGCCTATGGCATCGGCCAGCAGACCCCGGAAGTATGGGACTTCGGCCTCTTTGTCATTCAAAAGGTGGGTTATCAGGCCCAGGTCATTCCGGCGCTGCTGGCGGGGGTATTCCTTGCCTGGGTGGAGACCAACCTCAAGCGCATCATTCCGGCGTATCTCTATCTGGTGATAGTGCCCTTTATCTCCCTGCTGCTGGCGGTGATAGTGGCGCACGCCTTTATCGGCCCCTTCGGTCGCTGGATTGGTGACGGTGTCGGCTTTGCCGCCAAGGCGGCCATGACGGGTTCGTTTGCACCAATTGGTGCCGCCCTGTTCGGCTTCCTCTATGCGCCCCTGGTCATCACCGGCATCCACCACACCACCAACGCGGTGGACTTGCAGCTGATGCAGAGCATGGGTGGCACGCCAATCTGGCCGCTGATCGCCCTGTCCAATATCGCGCAAGCGTCGGCAGTGGTGGGCATCATCCTCATCAGCCGCAAGGAGAACGAGCGGGAGATCTCCGTGCCTGCCGCTATCTCGGCTTACCTGGGGGTGACAGAACCGGCCATGTACGGCATCAACCTCAAGTACAAGTTCCCCATGCTGTGCGCCATGGTGGGCTCGAGCTGCGCGGCCCTCATCTGCGGTTTCGCCGGTGTGATGGCCAACGGCATAGGGGTAGGGGGCCTGCCGGGTATCCTCTCCATCCAGCCGCAATACTGGGCCATCTACGCCATCGCCATGCTGGTGGCGATAGTGGTGCCCCTGGTGCTGACCCTGCTGGTCTACAAGCGTCAACAGGCCTCGGGCAAACTGGCTCAAGCCATCGCTTGAGTGCACTCATCAGGGCGGCCTCGCAAGGGGCCGCCCTCTCCATTTTTTATTCGAGACAAGAGAAAGACCCATGAGCCAAACTCCCTGGTGGCAGAGTGCCGTGATTTACCAGATCTACCCCAAGAGCTTTCAGGATTCGGGCGCCCGTGGCACCGGCGATCTCAAGGGGATCATGGCCCGCCTCGATTATCTCAAGACCCTGGGGGTCGATGCCCTCTGGCTGACCCCGGTTTATGTTTCCCCCCAGGTGGATAACGGCTATGACATTGCCGATTACTACCAGATTGATCCTGCCTACGGCACCATGGCCGATTTCGAGGCGCTGCTGGCGGCGGCCCATGCCCGCGACATTCGTATCGTGATGGACATAGTCGTCAACCACACCTCTACCGAGCACGCCTGGTTCAAATCGGCGCTGGGGGATAAAAACAGCCCCTACCGCGACTACTACATCTGGAAAGATCCGGTGGATGGCGGTGTGCCGAACAACTGGCAATCCAAGTTTGGTGGCAGTGCATGGGAGCTGGATACCGCCACCGGCCAGTACTATCTGCACCTGTTTGCCCGCGAGCAGGCGGATCTCAACTGGGAAAACCCGGCTGTGCGCGCCGAGGTCAAAAACATCATTCACTTCTGGGCCGGCAAGGGGGTTGATGGCTTCCGCCTTGATGTCATCAACCTGATTTCCAAGGATCAGACTTTCCCGAACGACGACGTGGGCGATGGCCGCCGCTTCTATACCGACGGGCCGCGCATCCACGAATTCCTGCAGGATGTGAGCCGCGACGTATTCGCCCCGGTCGGCGCCATGACGGTGGGTGAGATGTCCTCCACTTCGCTGGCGCACTGCCAGCGCTACGGTGCCCTTGATGGCTCCGAACTCTCCATGGTATTCAACTTCCACCATCTGAAAGTCGATTACCCCAACGGCGACAAGTGGACAAAAGCGCCGTTCGATTTCCTCGAACTGAAGCGTATCTTCAACCACTGGCAGAGCGGCATGCACGGCAAGGGCTGGTCGGCCCTGTTCTGGTGCAACCACGATCAGCCGCGCATCGTCTCCCGCTTCGGGGACGAGGGCGAGCATCGCGTGGTCGCCGCCAAGATGCTGGCCAGTACCCTGCACGGGCTGCAGGGCACCCCCTACATCTATCAGGGGGAGGAGATCGGCATGACCAACCCCGGTTATCAGAGCATCGACGATTACCAGGATGTGGAGAGCCGCAACATCTTCGCCATCAAGCAGGCCGAAGGCATGAACGAAGCCGAGATCCTCGCCATTCTCGGTGCCAAGTCTCGCGACAACTCACGTACACCCATGCAGTGGAGCACAGCCCCCAATGCCGGCTTCACCCAAGGTTTGCCCTGGCTCAGGCCCGCTGCCAATTACACCGAGATCAACGCCGAAGCGGCACTGGCCGATCAGGGCTCAGTGTTCTGGCACTACCGGGATCTGATCGCGCTTCGCAAGGCGCATCCCATCTTTACGCAGGGGGATTATCAGGAGCAGTTGCCAGGCCATCAGCACATCTGGGCCTATACCCGCAGTGCCAAGGGTCAGACCCTGCTGGTGGTAAGCAATTTCTACGGTGAGCCTGTGGCCTTCGACTTGCAGCAAGATCTGCAAGAGAGGGAAGGCCGTCTGCTGCTTGGCAACTACCCCGATAGTCCGGCAATGCCGCAATCTTGTATGCTGCGTCCCTATGAATCCCTGATCTGGCTGGTGGAGTAGGTGGTGAGTGAGGTGATGGCAAAAGCAACGGCCCCGGTGCACGGCACCGAGTGGCAAAAGATGGTGGCGGGTCAGCCCTATGATGCGGGGGATCCCGAGCTCAAGGCGGCGCGCGAGCGCTGTCGTTTCCTCTATCACACCTTCAATACCAGTTGGCAGGAGAAACCGGCGCGGGATGCGCTGCTGCGGGAAATGCTCGGCAGCCGGGGCAATGTGTGTGGTATCAACCCGCCTTTCTTCTGCGACTATGGCGCCAATATCCATGTGGGGGAGAACTTCTATGCCAACGTCAACTGCACCATCCTCGACGTGTGCGAGGTGCATATCGGCGACAACGTGCTGTTGGCCCCCGGGGTGCAGATCTACACCGCCGCTCACCCCGTTGCCCTTGTCCCTCGGGTGGCGGGGGTCGAGTTTGGCAAACCAGTGCGCATAGGCAATAACGTCTGGATCGGTGGCAGCACAGTTATCTGCCCTGGTGTCACCATAGGGGACAACAGCGTGATCGGCGCAGGCTCTGTGGTCACCAGAGACATTCCGGCCAATGTGGTTGCCGTCGGCAATCCTTGCAGGGTCTTGCGGCCCATGACGGCAGAGGAGCTGGCGAGCATCTAAATATCAAGGGGCAGGGGATCCTGCCCTTTATGCATGAAGTTTCCCCCTCATCCCGGTTCTTATCCCCTCCGAAGTTCAGTGTCAGTTGCACCGTGAGCTGTATCTGAACCTGTGATTTACATCACGGTCAGTTTTTTTGAACATCTAGGCCAGTTTATCTCGCTAACAAAGGTGGGCAGAGGTGTTTAATATTCACTCAACGCTTAGGCAGGAACGCCAGGTGGCCAAATAACAGGTTGTTTCAGGCGATGACACCAGAAACCAGAGTGTCAGACGTCGGTGAAAGAACTACATACTATTTGAATAACCTCTTGCAAGGATGCATTGATTCAGGCCGAACCGGCCTTGGCAATGACACAAAAACCAAGAGAGTGAATGAACATGAAAAACGTAATCAAGATGCTGGCCGTTGCAGGCCTGATGACTGCCGGTTTTGCTCAGGCTTCCGTTCCCGCTGACTTCAACGCTGCACCGGGCGTGCTGTTTGTGAACTGGCATGCAACCGCCGCTGTGGATGGCAAAACCAACCCCATGCTGGAAGTGCGCAACGAGTCCGGGGATGTGGTGGCTTCCGTTCACGCCAATCTGATGGGCACCCAGCAGGTACGTATTCCGAGCCGCACTCAGGGCAACCTGACCGTCAGCCTGGGTGAGCAGAGCAGCGACTACCGCATCCCGTTCGGTATCGGCAGCGGCAAGCAGCGCTAAGCCGAGGGACATCAGCCGCGGTTTCTACCCCTGAAAACTGTCCAGACACAACAAAGGCGCCCTGAGGCGCCTTTGTTGTTTGCTGTGTCGATCAGCGGGAGCTGGCCGCTTCGATGACGGGAACCCGGTTCACCGCCTTGCCCAGATAGGCGAGGGTGATGGTCACTATGATGCAGGTGAAGCTGAGCCACATGTAGGGCAGGTAGTCGAGGGTCGCCACCCCCAGTACCCCGGCCATGAAGATGCCGTTGTCGCTCCAGGGCACCATGCCGCAGGTGAGGGTACCGCCGAACTCGGCGTTGCGGGAGAGGTTCTTGCGTGCCAGTCCCAGCCGGTCGTAGTTCTTGGCCATGATCTTGGGAGTCAGGATCAGTGACACATACATGGCCGAACCGAATACGTTGGCCAGAAAGGCGGTGCCTATGGTGTGGCTGGTCAGGCTGCCGACACTGTTGATGCGCTTCTCAAAGGCATTGGCGATCACTTCCAGAATACCTACCTTCTCCAGCAGGCCACCAAAGCCCAGACCGAAGATGATGACGGCGACCGAACCCAGCATGGATTCCATGCCGCCGCGCCCCAGTATGTTGTCGATAAAGCCGATGCCTGAGGTGATGGGGAAGGGACTGTAGGCGGAATGCATCGCCTTGACCGGATCCATGTCCTGGAACGTTATGGCCCAGACAAGCCCCAGCAGAGCGCCGAAACTGATCACCGGGAAGGCGGGTTTGCGGTTGGCGAGCAGACCCAGTACCAGTACGACCGGCACTATGGCCAGCGGGGTGATGTTGAACTGGTTGTCGAGCGCCTCCATCACCAGATTGACCTGCTCCAGGCTGACGTTGCCCGAATACTGCATGCCGACCACGGTAAACAGTGCGGCCGTAATGATGTAGGAGAGCAGGCTGATGGGCAGCATCCCCTTGATGTGTTCCACCACATCGACATTGGACATGGTGGAGGCCAGTACCACTGAGTCGGAGAGGGGGGAGAGCTTGTCACCGAAGTAGACGCCGGAGAGCACGGCACCCGCCACCAGTGGCGCAGGGACGCCAAGACTGTGGCCTATCCCCATCATGGCGATGCCGGCGGTGGCGGCAGAGCCCCAGGAGGTACCGGTGGCCAGCGAAGTGAGGGAGCAGATGATCAGCGTCGCCAGCAGGAAGATGGACGGGTGTATTACCTTGAGGCCGAAGTAGATGATGCTGGGGACTATACCGCCTGCGATCCAGGTGCCGACCAGGGCGCCGACGGAGACCAGGATCAGGATGGCCCCCATCCCTTTGGAAACACCGTCAACGGCAGCTTGCTCCAGGGATTTGTAATCATGACCCAGCTTGATGCCGAGCCCCATGATGACGAACCAGGCGATGAACAGTGCCAACTGAATTGGCAGGTCCAGCACGCTGGTGAACGAGAATGCCAGGGCCAGGAAAATGGCCAGACAGCCAAATACCTGCAACATGCCCGGTAATCGAATTTGGTTTTGCTGGTTTTGCATAGATGCTTCCTAAACTCTTGCTCGCCAAGGTCGGACCCTCTCGTCCTGTGGATACCTGTATCCCGAGGAGCCAACCCAAAAGAGGCCGCAATCTACCACAAACCTGGGGGGGGAAATCCCAACTGATTTAGCAAAAATGCAATTTTGATTGAAAAAATTACAAATTAGTTGATCTCATAACCTGTATTTGAGCGCTCTATTGGCCCGAATGTGACATTCGACACCGATAGCAAAGTCCGATTGCATACTTATAAAATACAAATGATAATCATTATCAATTAATGCAAGAGGATATATCACCATGATCTGGATCGTGAGAGTCGTGCTGCTGGTCGGACTGCTGGCCGTGCTGGGCTGGGGTCAGGAGAAGGAGTACGGCATCTGGAGTCTGGGTTTTGTGCTGGCTGCCTGGGTCATGCTGGAACCCAGGCTGAGGCCTGTCCTGATACTGCTGCCGGTGGCCGGGATGACAGGCATAGCGGCTTTGCTCTGGCAGCAACCCTGGTTATGACTGGGCTGGGGGGGCGTTCTTGACCTTCTCTTGCGCCTGTTTGAGCGATGCGATGACGTTGTTTTCCATCTCGGTACGCTTGGCGTCGGTCAGGAAGTAGATCATGTCGACATCGTGGCGAATATAGTGGGAAGGCAGCTGGTTCAGGGTCAGGCAGCAGAGATCGGCCATCTGCTCGCTGTTCAGTTTCTGATTCAGCCCCTGCTTTTCGATCTCCTTGAGCACCAGATGTTCATAGAAGTTGTGAATATCGGTATCCAGTATCATATGCGCTCCTTGGCATGACGATGGGCGGTAAGTTGTCAAAAGCATAGTCATAACAAGGAGTAAAAACAAAAGGCCCATCACTCTCGTGATGGGCCTTTTATATAAGGAATGGTGCGAAGAGAGGGACTCGAACCCTCACATCCGTGGGACACTAACACCTGAAGCTAGCGCGTCTACCAATTCCGCCACCTTCGCACACTGATTTTCTCCAGCTGGTTTTTAAATGCGGTTGGAACGCATTGCTCTGTTTTTACATGTCAGAATCATGGTGCGAAGAGAGGGACTCGAACCCTCACACCCGGGGGGCACTAACACCTGAAGCTAGCGCGTCTACCAATTCCGCCACCTTCGCACATTGTGTTACCAGTTTTGATTTACATGCTGTCTGGAGAAGCATGGTGCGAAGAGAGGGACTCGAACCCTCACATCCGTGGGACACTAACACCTGAAGCTAGCGCGTCTACCAATTCCGCCACCTTCGCACATTGTGTTACCAGTTTTGATTTACATGCTGTCTGGAGAAGCATGGTGCGAAGAGAGGGACTCGAACCCTCACACCCGGGGGGCACTAACACCTGAAGCTAGCGCGTCTACCAATTCCGCCACCTTCGCACATTCGGGTTTTCCAGTTGGATTTACATGCTGCTGAATCAGCATGGCAGTATTGGTGCGAAGAGAGGGACTCGAACCCTCACATCCGTGGGACACTAACACCTGAAGCTAGCGCGTCTACCAATTCCGCCACCTTCGCATCACTGCGGTGGGGGATTCTATAGAGTTTTGGATGAGCGTCAACAGCCAAAGGGGACTTTTTTCGCTGTTGACGTTCAAAGCGGCATCAAGGGCACAAAAGTTCAGCAATGAGCATCACTGCCGGGCCAGTGCATCCTGATACATCTGCTCGTATTGAGTGACCGAATCCGGCCAGTTGAAGCGGGTATTCATGGCATTACGCTGTACCTGGGCAAACCGCTCGGGATCCTGCAGGTAATAGAGCAGGCTGCGGCGCATGGCATCGAGCAGGATATTGGCGGTTGGATCGTTGAAACAGAAGCCGGTGGCATGCTCAGGTTCCGCATCCCAGTCCACGACAGTATCCTTGAGGCCACCGACGGCCCGTACCAGCGGCAAGGTGCCGTAGGCGAGGCTGTACATCTGGTTGAGGCCGCAAGGCTCGAACAGAGAGGGCATCAGGAAGAAGTCGGCGCCCGCTTCCACCAGATGGGCCAGTCTGTCGTCATAGGTGTTGAGGAAGGCGAGCTTGTCCGGGTATCGCTGTGCCGTGGCCTGCAACTGGGCGGCGAGGGAGGGATCACCCGACCCCACTATCACCACCTGCACCTTGTGATGCAGGAACTTGTCCAGCACGGGTAGCAGCAGGTGTACCCCTTTCTGCTCGGTCAGGCGGCACACCATGCCGTAGATGGGCAAGTCCGTGACCGGCAGGCCTGCTTCCCGCTGCAGCGTCTGTTTGCAGACCCGTTTGCCAGCGAGGTTGTCCACGTCATAGGTGGCGGGCAGGAAGTCGTCAAATGCCGGATCCCAATCCTTATAGTCACAGCCATTGAGAATGCCGCGCAAGTCGGCAGCCCGCTGCTGGAACACGCTGGCCATGCCGTGGGCGCCCAGGTGGGTCAGCAATTCACTGGCATAGTTGGGACTGACAGCATTGATCTTGTCGGCATAGAGCACACCGCATTTGAGCAGATTGACGTGACCATAGTCGTAGCTGATGCGCTGTTCATAGTCAGCAATCTCGGGCATGGCCCAGAACTGCTCCCGACCGAATACTCCTTGAAAGGCTGCATTGTGAATGCTGATCACGCTGCGGGTGTGCTGGAAGAAGGGGTTGTGAGCATGGCGGGTCTTGAGCAGCAGCGGCAGCAGACCGGTATGCCAGTCGTTGCAGTGCACTATCTCGGGGGCGAAGTCCAGCTGCTCGCAGGCATGTAGCGCTGCGGCCGAGAAGAAGGCGAACCGCTCACCGTTGTCGCCATAAGCCTGGTTGTTCTCGGCGTAGAGCTGGGGTCGATCGAAATATTGCGGGCAGTCGAGCAGATAGACACAGACCCCTTCCAGCTCCATCTGATAGATGCGATAGCCGATGTCCGGCAGTCCCGGATGGGTTGGCAACCAGCGAGAGGCGATCAGTCTGGCCTCATCACGGCGCTTGATCGTCTTGTAGAAGGGCAAGATGATCCTGACGTCATGGCCCTTCTGGGCCAGATACAATGGCAGGGCTCTGGCTACATCTGCCAGGCCCCCGGTCTTCACAAGCCCCTCAACTTCCGAGGCAACAAACAGGATTTTCAGTGGGTTAATAGCCAACTCTTGCTCCCTTAGGTACCACGACGATACCGCCTTCGGATACGGTAAATCTCTCTCTGTCATGGTCCAGATTTTCACCGATCACGGTGCCGGGTGCAATTTCAACGTTCTTGTCAATGATGGCGCGTCTGATGGAGCAACCTTCGCCTATCTTCACATCCCCGAGCAACACTGACTCGCTGATGTGGCTGCAGGGGCCTATGTTGCAGCGAAATCCCAGTATGGAGCGCTGGATCTGGCTGCCCTGAATGAAGCAACCGCCGGAGATCAGGGAGTTGGCTATCTTGACCTTGCAGTCATCGGTATCGACGAAGGTGGCCGGTGGCAAGGGCGGATAGTGAGTATGCAGTGGCCACTTGCGGTTATAGAGGGAGAAGGGGGCATCGTCGGCGACCAGGTCCATGTGTGCCTGCCAATAAGAGTCAAGCGTGCCCACATCGCGCCAGTAGACGGTGGGTTTCTCGCCCGGGATCACGTTGGTGCTGTAGTCATAGACATAGACGGGGGCGCGGGGGAACATGCTGGGAATGATGTTCTTGCCAAAATCGTGGCTGGAGTTCTCCTCGGCGGCGTCACGCTTCAGCTCGCGATAAAGCGCTTCGGTTTCGAAGATGTAGTTGCCCATGGAAACCAACGCCTGCGTGGGGTCGCCGGGAATGTGCTTCGGATGTTTGGGCTTTTCTTCGAAGCCGATCATGCGGCCTTCCTGATCCACTTCTATCACCCCGAAGGCGCTTGCCTCCTCGATGGGCATGCGCAGGGCTGCGACGGTCAGGGCGGCGGCCTTCTGTTTGTGGAAGGTCACCATCTGGCTCACGTCCATCTTGTAGATGTGGTCTGAGCCGAAGATGCAGACGTGCTCCGGGTCCGAGATCTCGATGAAACGCAGGTTCTGATAGATGGCGTCGGCCGTGCCGTCATACCAGCGTTTTCCCATTCGCATCTGGGCTGGAATAGGGTCGATGAAGCGGTCCGTGATGCCGACTATGTTCCAGCCCTTCTTCATGTGCAGATAGAGGGACTGGGACTTGAATTGAGTCAAGACGTAGATGCGCAGGAAGTCAGCGTTGACGAAGTTGTTGAGGACGAAATCGATCAGTCGATAACTGCCACCGAACGGGACAGAGGGCTTGCTGCGGGTGGTGGTAAGCGGCTGGAGACGGGTTCCTTCTCCGCCCGCCAGTATCATGGTGAGTATGCCTGCCATCGTATTTCTCTCCCTGAGTTGATGATATGAAAAGGTTTTCAGATCACTGCAAAAAAACACCCCTAAAGGGGTGGTTATACGATTGGTATTTACCTTATCAGATCCCGGATGGGGCTCACTACCAGTTTCCTGACGCTGGTTACACTTATTTACACTTTGCTCAGATAGACCTTGAATTTGGCATCGTTTCTGATTATGTCGGTCTGTTTGAAGTGCGTTTCCAGTATAGGTTGATATCGCAGGAAGGCGTTGGCGACTATGGTCAGGCCACCATTCGCCGACAGGTACTCAGGTGCCTTGGCGAGGAAGGTTTCGGTGGCCGCATAGAAGGTCTTTAGACCGGCGTGGAAGGGGGGGTTGGAGACGATGTGGTCAAACTTTCCTGTGATGTCGGAATAGACGTCGGAGGCCTGGACTTGTCCCTGCAAACCGTTGATGGCCAGGGTGCGACGGCTCGACTCCAGCGCAAGGGCGCTGATATCCACCATCTTGACCTCCAGCCCCGGATTGCGTTTGGCCAGAACAGATCCAATCACCCCGGCGCCACAGCCGAAATCGAGCAGCTCGCCCCTCATCGGTGCCACCGCCGCCAGCAGCATCTGGGTACCGAGATCCAGTTCGGCAGCGCTGAAAACGCCGGGCAGGGCCAGCACGGTCAGTTCGGTGTCACCGGCCTTGCACTGGTAGCGGCCAAACCAGCTATCCAGCTCGAACGGGGCGACCGGCTTGCAGAGCTCGCCGTGATAGAGAGAGCAGCGGCGGGCCGAGTCGCGCTTGATCGGTTTTTCGCTGTAGGGCGCCAGCAGCTTGTCGGCGCCATTGATGCCGCCACGATTCTCCCCGGCCAGAAACAGGTCTGCACCTGCCTCCAGCAAGGGGGTCATCATGGCCAGCAGATATTGCGCCTCTGCCTTGGCCTTGGGCATCAGCAGCAGCAGGGCATCGAAACGGGGGGCACCGCCCAGTTGGTGGTCGAACATGATAGCGTCACCCAACGTTGCCTGCTGGCTGCGGTAGTAGCAATAATCCGTGGTAAACACAGTCAGGGAACTGGCCAGCTCAGCCAGCTGGCGGGGATAGTCATCCTCCAGGGTGCCGCAGACAAGTAGCCGCTTGCCGACAAAGAGGGCTTGGTTTCGTTCCAGCATCTGGCTGACGGCACTGATAGGGCTGCTCATCGGGTCTCTCCACGCAATTTTGGGTGGCCATTATACATAGCCCCTTTCGCCTTGACATTTATGCCGTGTTCCCGAAATATGCCCAGACACCATTTTTTGACCAGAGATGATGAAATGCGGTCCAACGAGTTGAAACGAAAGCACAAAAAAAGCCTGACATTCGGGCCTGCCGACGTTCGCGCGTAACCTCTCATCCCTGAGAAGATTCAACCCCGGTTGCGCAACCCGTACCGGGGTTTTTTATTAGTATTTTTACCGTATCCAGGAGAAGGAAATCCCATGTTTCAAGGTTCGATAGTTGCCCTGATCACCCCATTTCGACAGGGCCAGCTGGATGAGGCCGCACTGGCCCGCCTGGTGGAGTGGCACATAGAGCAGGGCACTCACGGCATAGTGCCGGTCGGTACGACGGGCGAGAGTCCGACCCTGACCCACGACGAGCATTGCCGCGTGGTGGAGTTGGTGGTCAAGCAGGTAGCCGGCCGGGTGCCGGTGATCGCCGGAGCCGGTTCCAACAATCCGGTCGAAGCCATTGAATATACCCGTCATGCCGAGCAGGCGGGAGCCGATGCCACCCTGCACGTGGCCGGTTATTACAACCGTCCCAATCAGGAGGGACTCTATCACCACTTCAAGGCGGTACACGACGCCACCAGCAAACCCATCATCGTCTACAACATTCCGCCGCGCGCCATCGTTGACGTGCAACCTGCCACCCTGGCCCGTCTGGCCGAACTGCCGCGCATCGCCGGCGTGAAAGATGCCACCGGTGACCTAGCTCGTCCCTGGACCGAGCGTCAGCTCATCAAGAAGCCGTTTGCCTGGCTCTCAGGTGAAGATGCTACCGCAGTGGCTTACAACATAGGTGGCGGGCAAGGCTGTATCTCTGTTACCGCCAACGTGGCACCCAGACTGGTGGCCGAGGTGCAGAACCTGACCCTGGCCGGCAAGTGGCAGGAAGCGCGTGAACTGCAGGACAAACTCATCCCGCTGCATCAGGCCATGTTTGCCGAGCCGAGTCCGGCAGGCGCCAAGTATGCGGTCTCCCTGCTGGGCTTTTGCAGCGAAGAGTGCCGCCTGCCGGTGATGCCGTTGTCCGAGGCGACCCGCGAGCGCATCCGTAGTGCGATGCAGGCATTGAATTTGTTATAAAAAGTGGGCTCTGGATCGCGCTTTTGACTGCCTAGTCAATTAATGTGCAATGTTTGCCGATATACTCGCTTGGATACAACCAAGGATGGCAGGCATGCAGGAATGGGATCCAGAGCACTTCACCAGTTTTGAACACCTCTGTGAAGTGACACTGGCAGCAGTCAGGGAAAAGACAGAAGCCGAACAGATTTACCTCTGGTTGCGGGCGCCCGAGTCCCAACTTTACAGTTTTCAACTGGAGCAGGGGCTGATCTGCCTGAATGCAGAGGCCCTTGCGCCAGCCAAACTCCCCATCATCTTCATCGAACATGCGCTCGACAAGGGTCAGCTGGTGGTGGAGCAGACAGCCCCTACCGCCGATGTCTGGGAAACCGTCGAACCGGAAACGCCGCGCCTGCGTGCCTGCTTCCCGCTCAAGCGCCACAAGGGGCTGGAGGCAGTGGTCTATCTGGAGACCCGTCGCCGTCTCGATCGCCTCTCCCGACGCCAGCAGCAGAGTATCCAGTTGCTGATGCACTACCTGGCCGCCGAGCTGGAGAGCCGATTGCTCGCCAGCCAGATCGATCAGGAGCGGGATCAGCGCAGACACACCCAGGCCGACCTCATCCGCAGTCAGGCGTTGCAGGACTCCTTCCTCAGCATGTTGCAGGCGCTCCATCAGGTGGGGGTCAAGCTTTCCCGCTGCGATAGCGAGCAGCAGCTGCTGCACGATGCGGTGGCGCTGGCGCGCCAGGATCTGCAGTTTGATCGCATCGCCATCTTCCTGGTCGACGCCGAGTTCAAGACCATGCGCGGAACCTGGGGAACCAACGAGGCGGGTGAGCTCATCGACGAGCACCACTTCGTCAGCCCCATCCCGGAGCACCCCACTGTGCAGGAGGCGCTGCGTCGCAAGGATTATGTGCTGGTGCTGGAAGATGCGCCGCTCTACTACGAGAAGCAGGAGGTGGGGCGCGGCTGGAATGCCATGGTTTCGCTGTGGGACGGTGACATGCCCATCGGCTGGATTGCTGCCGACAACCTGTTGTGGCGTCGGCCACTCAAGGCCTATCAGAGCGAGATCTTCAAGCAGTACGCCGCCATGCTCTCCCAACTGTTGATCCGCCAACGCACCCAGGCCGCGCTGGAGCATTTCAACCGGGAACTGGAGCTGAGGGTCAGCGAGCGCACCATGCAGCTGGCAGAAACCAACCGGGCACTGGAGGAGGCCAACAAACGACTGTCCATGCTGTCGCTGGAAGACCCCTTGACCGGCATCGCCAACCGTCGTCACTGGGATCTCACCATGCAACGGGAGTGGGAGTGGGCCCGTCGTCATCAAAGCTTGCTGGCGGTATTGATGATCGATGTGGATGAGTTCAAGTCCTATAACGATCACTTCGGTCATGCCAAGGGAGACCTGTGTCTGCAACAGGTAGCCAGCCTGCTGCAGGAGGCGGAGCGACGACGCACCAATCTGGTGGCGCGCTACGGTGGGGAGGAGTTCGTGATCCTGCTGTGCGGTCCGCAGCCTGGTGAAGCCGAGCGGTTGGCCGAACAGATTCACCAGGGGCTGAGTGAATTAAAGATCCCGCATCCGGCTTCCCGAGTTGCTGATTTCATTACGGTTAGCATAGGCTTTAGCTATCTGGTTCCCTCGCTGGATGGAACATGGCAGAGCCTGACCGAACAGGCCGATCAGGCGCTCTATCATGCCAAGTCGCAGGGGAGGGCGTGTACGCTAGCCTATCGGTGAGCCCATGCTGTTACGTCGTTACCCCATCTTCAACCGCCGTCTTGCCCTCGTTGCCTATGGCATTGACTACCAGCTTGCCGACCCTGCCGAGTGGGCTCTGCTCGCAGCGCAATGCCGTCTGCTGGCCCAGGGGCGTCAATACTTGTTGCCCTTCAGCCATGAACAGCTCGATGAGCAACGTCCCTTGCTGTTTGACCCGGATACCATTCCGCTGGTCGAGGCCTCTGCCGAGCGCCTGCCCGCCTCGTTTCCCGTGTTGACCCAGTGGCGTGACTACCGGCGGCGTCTGGCCGTGCACTGCGCCCAGCGCGAACCACGCTGGCTCAACGCCTGCCGTCTGCTGGTGTTCTGGATGGGAGAGGAGGGGATCAGCCAGCCGACCGAGCACAAGCGAATGGCTCTGGACATCGAGACCTGGGGGGATTTTTTGCCGCTCAAGGAGGCCGGGGTCGATTTCTTCGCCGGCGGTTTTCTTGCTCGTCCCGAACTGGTCAATCAGCGCGCCGCCCAGCCGGACATGAAGCTGGTGCAGGAGATACTGCAAGTCATCTGCCACGAGGAGTTCTCTTTTGCCAGGGTCGCCAGCCTGCTGGAGCAGGACGCCTGGCTGCCGGGCCAGCTGCTTACCTATGTCAATGCTCCCGGCTTTGATCACGTCAGCTCCATTACTTCTGTGCCGAGAGCCCTCTCCTATCTGGGGGAGCAGGAGATCCGCAAGTTCGTCCTCATCTACGGGCTGGCGCGGGTCAGTCATCACATGCCGGAGGCCTGTACCCGCATGGCCATCGCCCGTGGCCGCTTCTGCGAGCTGATTGCCATGACTGCGCTTGGCAAGGATGCCGCCAGCTGGGCCTTTCTGGTGGGATTGGTGCTGGATGGTGCACTGCTCTCCGCCCAGCTCAAGGCTCATCTGCCCAAGGATGTGCAGCGAGCGCTGGAGTTCCATGAGGGGCCACTCTTTCATCTGTTCCAACTGGTGAAAACCTACGAGCAAGGAGACTGGCCGCTGCTTGCCCAGCTGGCACCGCACTACCAGCTGGATCCTGCCAGGCTGACACCCATCTATTTTCAGGCACAAATGTGGGGGCAAGCGTTTCTCGCCACCTAGGTGTGTAAACCCACCAGGTTGTTCACAGATTGAAGACGGCTGATGGGGGGCTTATAGCCCAGACTTGCATGAGGACGATGCCAGTTGTACTCATGCAGCCACGGTTGCAAGGTGTTCTGCCCGTTGCGCTGACGAGTCATAGCTCCGTGCATACGCCCATTCACGCAGCGCTGTCTGAATGAAGCGCTCTGCTTTGCCATTGGTTTGGGGTGTGTAAGGTTTGGTGCGCAGGTGCT
>NZ_JAACFY010000030.1:0-32242 GCF_029237305.1 Aeromonas sp. 2MA4
CCTGGCGGCCATAGCGCCGTGGAACCACCTGATCCCATGCCGAACTCAGAAGTGAAACGCGGTAGCGCCGATGGTAGTGTGGCATTCGCCATGCGAGAGTAGGACACTGCCAGGCACCCAATTAAACGATGATGTGCAAAATCACGTCATTGGCCGAGAGGATGACACCTCGTTGAAACGGCAGACAATTTAGCAAAAAGCTAACCAGACAGCGGAGCGGTAGTTCAGTTGGTTAGAATACCGGCCTGTCACGCCGGGGGTCGCGGGTTCGAGTCCCGTCCGCTCCGCCAGTAAATTGAGAAGCCCAGTCGAAAGACTGGGCTTTTTCTCGTGTATTTTTTGCCAATTTGCATCACAGCCAAGCTCCAACACAACAAGGCTTTCCCTCTTGGGAGGGCCTTTTGTATTTCGGCTCAGGGGCTCACTTGCTTGTAGTACCTGCCGAGCAGTGGGCTCTATGCAGGCTGATTTGAAGAGGTTTGCGGCATACAATGCACTTTGGTTTCAAATGGGAGGTGGCCTCTATGTTCTGCCCGCGCTGTGGTATCGAATCGCTGCAAAAACGCAGCGAGAAAGAGTTTGCCTGTGGTTGTGGTTTCCACTATTTCCAGAATGTGGCGTCGGCCGTGATGGTGGCGCTTTGCTGGCAGGATGAAGTGCTGGTTGCGGTGCGAGGGCGGGAGCCTGGCAAAGGACTGCTGGATCTGCCCGGTGGTTTCGTCGATCCCGGAGAGTCGCTGGAGGCCGCATTAGTTAGGGAGCTGAAAGAGGAACTGGGGCTGGATCTGGGGAGAGAGGCGCCTCGCTATCTCGGCTCCTTTGCCAACGTCTACCCCTATGACGATGTTGTCTATCACACCTGCGATACCGTCTTCATGCTGGAGCTGGCTCACAAGCCCGCCGTTACCGCGGCCGATGATGTGGCCGCTTGTGAGTGGCGAAAGTTGCGTGAGATCTACCTCACAGAGTTTGCCTTCCGATCCACGGGCGCAGCCATCGGCCAGCTGCAAAGGTTGCGGGGATGAGTGCCCGCCTCACCGCTCTCGAACGACGTGACCAGATGGCTGAGCTGGAATAAGGGGCTAGCCCGGCAGTGAGAGGGTGACTATCAAACCGCCGTTATCGCCGTTTTTGGCCTCGACCCGGCCGCCCTGTGCCTGAATGGCTTTACGAGTGATGGCGAGTCCCAGCCCATAGCCCTTGCCTGCAGAAGGGGACCCGATCCGCACGAAGGGATCGAACATGCTGGAAAGCTTGGTTTCGTCCACCCCAATGCCTTGATCCGCCACCTCGATGGAGAACTCTCCCCCTTGCCTGAGCAGGGTCAGGGTGATGGATTGACCAGGGTGAGAGAAGCGCAGGGCATTGCGCACCACATTGTCGAGCGCGCGGCGGATAAGCTCAGCCTGACCGCAGATGGTGTGGTCCACCGCCTCATCCACCAGTAGCCTAATCTCGACACCCATGTGCTGCGCCTCGTAGCGGGCATCGCTCACCACTGCCTCAATCAGGGCTTGCAGATCGTAATACTCCTCACAGTCCCGTTCGCCGTGGCTGGCGCGGGTGAGGGTGAGCAGCTCGCCGATCATCTTGTCCATGCGATGGGTTTCGAGCTGGATCCGCGCCAGGGATCCCTCGATCCTGGCCGGATCCTGTTGGGCCAGACCGATAGCCAGTTGCAGGCGTGCGAGGGGAGAGCGCAGCTCGTGGGAGACGTCGTGCAGCAGCTGTTCACGGCTCTCGACCAGCAGTTGCAACCGCTCGGCCATGGCATCGAAGTCACGGGCCGCCTCGCTGATCTCGTCGTGGCGTCGTCGCATCAGAGGATAGAGACGCACGCCCAGATCACCCTGGGCGAGACGCTCGAATCCCTGCCGAAACTGGTTCATGGGGCGAGTCAGATGCCAGGCGAGCAGGGCGCTGAAGAAGAGACCGCCGAGGCCGCCTATCCACCACATGGGGGGCGGCATGTTGAGCCAGTCGTTGCGTCGCGGCGGCGGTGCCAGTTGTTGCTGCAGGCCGGACGTGTCGTAACCAAGCCAGTAACGCTGGTCATCGGCTCCTTTGACAGTGCGGGTAAGCAGATGAGGGAAAGGGGATTGGGCGGCGTCACTCTGCTGGATATGCAGAAGCGGACGTTCCTCGGCGGGCCAGCTGGTCGTCAGGGTGTTCAGGGTGGCGGGCCCCTTTTCTTGCAGCAGGGTCGCCGCCGAGTTCAGTTGCCGCTCGGCCAGCTGCCGGGCCATTCTCTCCTCTGGCGGCCCTTCGTGGCTGTAGAGACTGAAAGCGACCCACAGCAGCTGGCTCATCATTATGATGGTGAACCAGAAGCCGAACAGTATCTTCCAGAACAGGTGGCCCTTGAGGATCATGTCAGCCGGTATCCTATGCTGCGCACCGTCTCTATGCCGATGGCCTCACCCGCCAGCGCCTGCAGCTTCTGGCGGATATTGCAGATGTGCACGTCGACGCTGCGATCATAGGGCTCGCGCGGGCGGCCCAGTCCGTGCAGGGATAGCTCATCCTTGCTGACTACCCTCTCCGGCGCCCGCAGCAGCAGTTCCAGCAGATTGAATTCCGTGGCGGTCAGCTCCAGTGGCTCGCCTTGCCAGTGACACTGGCGAGTGGCGGGGGAGAGGGTCAGTTCCGCCAGACGCAAACCGTCACTCTTGCCAGCTGGCACCGGCGCAGGTTCGACTCGTCGCAGCACTGCCCTCAGCCTGGCGACCAGCTCTCTGGGGTAACAAGGCTTGGGCACATAGTCGTCGGCCCCCATCTCCAGTCCGATCACCCGGTCGATGTTGTCCCCCTTGGCGGTGAGCATGATGACGGGGATCATGCTGTCGTGGCGGATCTGGCGCAGTACCTCGCTGCCGTTGATGTCGGGCAGCATGATGTCGAGCACCACGGCCACATAGTTGCCGGAAAGAGCGTGTTGCACACCGCTCTTTCCGGTCAGCACATGGGTGGTGACAAAGCCTTCGCCGCCCAGGTACTCACTCAGCATGGTGCCAAGCTCCAGGTCATCGTCCACCAACAGGATCTTCATTGCTCTTCTCCCTCTCGAGTCGGCGCCATTTTCCCGTGTCTGCATGCGGCTGGCAGCTGCTTTTACGCAATCCTTACACTGCCCTGCAGGAGGCTTAACCGGGCATTGGGGTACATTGCGCTGGCTTGTTTCATCCAAGGATATCCCCGATGACCCGTACCCGTCTGTTCGTTGTCCGTCTGCTGCTACCAGCCCTCTTGCTGATTGCGGTGGGCTGGTTTTTCAGCGCGACCGGTGCGACACCGGTGGCCTCCTATATCACAGCCACCGCCAAGCGGCGCGATCTGGAGCAGAGCGTGCTGGCTGACGGTACCCTGCAGGCTCAGAAGCTGGTGAGTGTGGGGGCGCAGGTCTCCGGCCAGATCAAGGTCTTGCACGTTGCGCTCGGGGATCAGGTGAAGCAGGGCGATCTGCTGGTCGAGATCGACGATCTCACCCAGCAGAACGCCCTCAAGGATGCCGAGGCCGCCCTCGACAATGTGCAGGCCCAGCTGGCCTCGCGTCGGGCGACCCTGCGCAACAATGGGCTGGTGTTTGATCGTCAGCGCAAGGTGCTGGCTCGGGGGCTCGGTAGCCAGGCCGACTATGACAGCGCAGAGGCGACCCTGATAGCCACTCGCGCCGATATCCGGGCGCTGACTGCGCAGGCGGTGCAGGCCCGCATCGCCGTGGATACCGCCAGAGTCAATCTGGGCTATACCCGCATCGTCGCCCCCATGGCGGGCACCATAGTGGCCATTCCGGTGGAGCAGGGACAGACGGTCAATGCGGTGCAGAGTACCCCGACCATCGTCAAGGTGGCACGGCTCGACACCATGACGGTGGAGGCCCAGATCTCGGAGGCGGACGTGATCAGGGTGAGCACGGGCCTGCCCATCTACTTCACCATACTGGGGGCGCCCGAGCACCGTTACGAGGCCAGGTTGCGCGCCATCGAGCCCGCGCCGGATTCCATCAATGATGACACCAGCAGTTCGACCACCACAGCCGTCTATTACAACGGCCTGTTCGAGGTGAGCAACCCGGAAGGTGCCCTGCGCATCGGCATGACTGCTCAGGTACACCTGGTGCTGGCGACCGAGCGCAATGCACTGGTGATCCCGGCCATCGCCCTGAGCGGTGACAGGGTGCAGGTGGTGGATGGTGCGGGCAAGCTGCAGTGGCGGCAGGTGAAAGTGGGCCTCAACAACAAGGTGGAAGCCCAGATCCTGAGCGGCCTCGAGGCGGGGGAATCCGTGGTGGTGAGCCAGTTGACGGCCCAGAGCCAGCAGAGCGGGCGCATGGGCCCGCCCATGGGGATGTGATCATGACCCAGCCACTGCTGCAACTGAGCGGGATCCAGCGTCACTTCGGCGAGGGGGGTCAGCGGGTACAGGTGCTCAAGGGGATCGACCTGACCATAGAGAGGGGGGAGATGGTGGCCATCGTCGGTGCCTCCGGCTCCGGCAAGTCGACCCTGCTCAATATTCTGGGCTGCCTGGACCAGCCGAGCGACGGTCACTACCGGGTTGCCGGTCAGGAGACGAGCAAGCTGGCCGCGGATCAACTGGCGGCGCTGCGCCGCGAGCATTTCGGTTTCATCTTCCAGCGCTACCACCTGCTGGGGGATCTCAGTGCCCGCGACAATGTAGCGTTGCCAGCCATTTATGCCGGTCTGGCTGCCGGTGAGCGACAGGCCAGGGCCGAGACGCTGCTGCGCAGGTTGGGGCTGGGTACGCGGCTCGACTACAAGCCGAGCCAGCTCTCCGGTGGCCAGCAGCAGCGGGTCAGCATAGCCCGTGCCCTCATCAACGGTGGTCAGGTGATACTGGCGGATGAACCGACTGGCGCGCTCGACAGCCACAGTGGCACAGAGGTGCTCGGCATACTGCATGCCTTGCATGAGCAGGGTCACACCCTGGTGATAGTGACCCATGACATGAGCATTGCCGAGCAGGCCGAGCGCATCATAGAGCTCAAGGACGGGGAAGTGGTGGCCGATCGTCGCCGCGTGCCGGCATCTGACTCCCAACCTTTCCAGAAGACCCCCCGGCCTGGTCGCTCTGCATGGAGTGGCGGGCTGGACAGGTTTGCCTCTGCCTTCCGGATGGCGCTGCGGGCCATGCAGGCCCAGCGGATGCGCACCTTTCTCACCATGCTCGGCATCATCATAGGTATTGCCTCCGTGGTTTCCGTGGTGGCGCTGGGGCGCGGCTCCCAGCAACAGGTGCTGGCCAACATCAATGCCATGGGCACCAGCACACTGGAGATCTTTCCCGGCAGCGGCTTCGGGGATAAGCGGGCCGAGGCGATACAGACCTTGCGGACCGAGGATGCCGATGCCCTGGCCGGGCTCGATTATGTTCACAGCGTGACCCCCAGTCTGGCGACCAGCACCACGCTGCGCCGGGGCAGTCAGGCTGTCTCCGGCACGGTAAACGGGGTGGGGGATCAGTTCTTTCAGGTGCGCGGCTATCGGGTGTTGCAGGGCATGTTGTTCGATGCCGGCAGCGTGGCCAGTCTGGCGCAGGAGGTGGTGATAGACGCGAACAGCCGGGATCGACTGTTCGATGCGGGGGAATCACCACTCGGGCAGGTGATCCTGCTGGGCAAGCTGCCATGCCGGGTGATCGGTGTGGTGGCCCGCAATCAGAGCGGCTTTGGCAGCGACGAGAACCTCAATGTCTGGATCCCTCACACCACGGCCATGAAGCGGATGCTGGGTCAGAGCTATCTGCGCAGCATCAGCGTGCGGGTGCAGGATGAGGTTTCCCTGGCCGCCGCCGAGGATGGTCTCAGCCGGTTGCTTCGCCAGCGCCATGGCAGCCAGGATTTCTTCGTGCTCAACACCGACAGCATCCGTCAGGCCATCACCAGCACCACTGCCACCATGACGCTGCTGGTTGCCATGATAGCGCTCATCTCTCTGGTGGTGGGCGGCATAGGGGTGATGAACATCATGCTGGTGTCGGTGACGGAGCGTACTCGCGAGATAGGTGTGCGGATGGCGGTAGGCGCCAGGGCCAGCGACATCATGCAGCAGTTTCTGATCGAGGCTGTGCTGGTCTGCCTGCTGGGGGGCGCCGCCGGTGTGCTGCTCTCCCTGCTGGTCGGCGTCTTGTTCGAGCACTTCAGCAGTCAGTTTGCCATGCGTTACTCCGCAAGCGCCGTGCTGGCTGCCTTCTTCTGCTCGAGCCTGATCGGCGTGCTGTTCGGTTTTTTCCCGGCTCGTCGGGCGGCGAGGATGGATCCCATCCATGCACTTGAGCGGGAGTAACCAGACTTTCGGCGCCTTTGTGCGCCAACTCATTCGCATCCGGGGGCGGGAGATCATCCCTCTTCAACCCCCTGGTGCGGATTGGCCGGACGGCATGGACTGCCAGTCTGGCAAGCCTGAACAGTGTCATTGACGTGACACGCCCTGCTCTGCGCAGGTTTTTCAACCGGGCCCCGTGCCCGGTTTTTTTACGCCCCCCTTCACCGTATTGAGGGGGATGCGATGGGCGCGGCTCTTTGTTAACCTGCCTGTTTCACCCGAACCGCAGGGAGCTGCATCGATGCGATCCATTGTCAGCCTGCTGGCTTTGTCACTGCTGTGTGCTTGCAGCAGCCACTCAACCCGAGAGGATGTCATGTCAGGGAAAGAGCGCCTTCACTACCCCGTCACCCGCCAGAGCGATCAGGTGGATCACTACTTCGGTCACGCCGTGGCCGACCCCTATCGCTGGCTGGAAGACGACCGCAGCGCGGAGACCGAGGCCTGGGTCAAGGCCCAGAACAGTGTCACCCGGGATTATCTGGCACGTATTCCGTTTCGCGATGCCATCAAGGACAAACTGGCCGCCTCCTGGAACTACGCCAAGGAGGGGGCGCCGTTTCGCGAGGGGCGCTACCACTACTTCTTCAAGAACGACGGCTTGCAGAACCAGAACGTGCTGTGGCGCCAGCAGGCGGGTAAACCAGCCGAGGTGTTCTTCGATCCCAATACCCTCAGCCCCGACGGCACCACGGCGCTGGATCAGCTGAGCTTCTCCCGGGACGGCCGCATCCTGGCCTATTCCTTGTCCCTGGCTGGCAGCGACTGGCGCGAGATCCACCTGATGGACGTGGAGAGCAAACAGCCCCTTGAGGCCCCCCTCAAGGACGTGAAGTTCAGCGGCATCAGCTGGCTGGGCAACGAGGGCTTCTTCTACTCCAGCTACGACAAACCCGATGGCAGCGAGCTGTCGGCCAGGACGGATCAGCACAAGCTCTACTTCCACCTGCTCGGCACGGCGCAGCAGGATGACCGCCTGGTGTTCGGTACCATCCCGGCCCAGCAGCACCGCTACGTGGGGGCAACCGTGACCGAAGATGATCGCTACCTGCTCATCTCGGCGGCGGACTCCACCTCAGGCAACCGCCTCTATGTGAAGAACCTGAGCGAGGAGAACGCGCCGCTGCTGACGGTGCAGGGGGATCTGGATGCTGACGTGAGCTTGGTGGACAACAAGGGCAGCACGCTTTACTTGCTGACCAATCGGGATGCCCCCAACCGCCGGCTGGTGACGGTGGATGCGGGCAACCCCGGCCCCGCCCGCTGGCGTGACCTTATCCCCGAGCGCCAGCAGGTGCTGACGGTGCACAGCGGCAGCGGCTATCTGTTTGCCGAATACATGGTGGATGCCACCGCCCGGGTCGAGCAGTTCGACCATGACGGCACACGGATTCGCGAGGTGGCGCTGCCAGGTCTTGGCAGCGTCAGCGGCTTCAACGGCAAGCAGGATGATCCCGCCCTCTACTTCGGTTTCGAGAACTATGCCCAGCCGCCAACCCTCTACCAGTTCGAGCCAAAGAGCGGGGCCATCAGCCTCTATCGCGCCTCGGCGGCCCCCTTCAAGCCCGAGGAGTATGTCTCCGAGCAGCGCTTCTACCAGAGCAAGGATGGCACCCGGGTGCCGCTCATCATCAGCTACCGCAAGGGGCTGAAACTCGATGGCAGCAATCCCACCATCCTCTATGGCTATGGCGGTTTTGACGTGAGCCTGACCCCGAGCTTCAGCGTGGCGGTCGCCAACTGGCTGGATCTGGGAGGCGTCTATGCGGTGGCCAACCTGCGGGGCGGCGGCGAGTACGGTCAGGCCTGGCACCTGGCGGGCACCAGGATGAACAAGCAGAACGTGTTCGACGACTTTATTGCCGCGGCCGAGTACCTGAAGGCCGAAGGCTATACCTCCAGCGGCAGGCTGGCTGTGCGGGGTGGTTCCAACGGCGGTCTGCTGGTGGGGGCCGTCATGACCCAGCGGCCGGATCTGATGCGTGTTGCCTTGCCTGCGGTGGGGGTGCTCGACATGCTGCGCTATCACACCTTTACCGCCGGGGCTGGCTGGGCCTACGACTACGGTAGCAGCGCCGACAGCGAGGCCATGTTCGACTACCTGAAGGGCTACTCACCGCTGCACAGCGTGCGGGCCGGTGTCAGCTACCCCTCTACCATGGTGACCACGGCGGATCACGACGACCGTGTGGTGCCAGGCCACTCCTTCAAGTTTGCCGCCACCTTGCAGGCCGACAACGCTGGGCCCAACCCCCAGCTCATTCGCATCGAGACCAATGCTGGGCATGGAGCAGGCACGCCGGTGGCCAAGCTGATCGAGCAGAGCGCGGACATCTACGCCTTCACCTTGTATGAGATGGGCTACCGGCAGTTGCCGCGTTAACCCTGACCCATGCGAGATGGGCTACTGGCCGTTGCCGACCAGACCATGACATCAGGGCCCTGCGGGGCCCTTTTCTTGTGGCCGGTGAGCGACTCACGCCTTGTGCTCCCGTGTCGCGACCATCCCTGTCTCGCCATTCTCCCGTTTTGGATGGAGGGGGCCATCTGCCCCGTCCCCGGTGGTATAGTCAGCGACAGGATCAGCATTCAAGGAGTCCATCGTGAAGAAGATCATTTACATCTTGCTGGGGCTGGCATTGGCCGCCCTGGTAGTCATCACAGCCCTGGTCAAGCTGATTGACCCCAATGAGTTCAAGCCACAACTGGTGGAGCAGGTACGCAAGAGCACAGGCCGCGAGCTGGTGATGGAGGGGGATATCGGCTGGCGTTTCTGGCCGAGCCTGGGTCTCTCCCTCGAGCGGGTGGCGCTTCGCAACCCGGCTGGTTTTGCCGAGCCGGATCTGGTGCGCTTCGAGCGGGGGGATGCCTCGGTCGCCGTGTTGCCCCTGCTCTCCCATCGACTGGACATTGGCGAGGTGACCCTGACCGGTGCCCATCTGTTTATCCAGACCAGGGCCGATGGCAGCTCAAACCTGAACGATCTCATCAAGACGCCTGAGGCGGCAAAGGACAGAGAGCCCGCGCCAGGTGGCCAGAGCCAGCCCCCTGAGAGCAATGGCCAGACCTGGCAGATCACTTTGCAGGGGGTGGTGCTGGAGCAGGCCAGCGCTCTGGTACAGGACGATCGCAACGGCACTCTCTCCCGGCTCGATCAGCTCGATCTTGCTCTCGGCCAGCTGACGCCGGGTCAGTGGGTGCCGGTGACCCTGGCCGCCAAGGGGGCGCAAGGCAAGCTTGTCTTCGATATCAAGGGGGAAGGAGAGGTCAAGCTGGCACAGGATGCGTTGGCCAGCGAGCTGAAAAACCTGAGTCTGAGCGGCAGCCTCAGCCAGCCGCAACAGCGGCTGGATAGCTTCTCGATCAAGGCCGATCGGCTGGCACTGGGAGAGTGGAGCAGCCTCACCCTGAACCTGCAAGGCGCCCAGCTGGAAGGTGACCAACCGATTCTGGCCGGCTCGCTGGAGGGAACCCTCAAGGCGCGAGTAGACAAGGGTTTGCAACTGGTCGAAGTCTCGGATGCGAAGCTGGCGGCCAATCTGCAAGGTAAAGCACTGCCACGCCCGCAGATGAACCTCAAACTGGCAGGGTTTGCCCGCGCCGAGTTGGATCAGCAGAAGATCACCCTGAGCAAGCTGGTGATGAGCGCCGACGATGCCCTGCTCCGTGGTGAAGGGACGGTGCGACTCGGTGCCGTGCCCAAGATTGAATTTGATCTCAAGGGCGACAAGCTGGATCTCGACAGCTGGCTCGGCGAACCGGCAACGGTCAAGGCAGCCGCTCCGGCGCAGCCCGCTGCGGCGAAAGCGGATGATAAAGGCGCAGTGCCCGCCAAGGCCCCCAAGGGGCTCTCGACGGTAGAACCTGACCTGAGCGCGCTCAAGGCATTCGATCTTGCCGGGCGCTTGCAGCTTGATAGCCTGCGGTTGAAGGGGCTGGACTTGAGCGCCGTCGATCTGCAACTTGCCTTGGCCGGTGGCCAGCTCACCCTCAAGCAATTCAGTGCCGGTGTGGCCGGTGGTCAGGTGACCGCCGAGGGTGCAATAGATGCGCGTCAGCAACCAGCCCGATATCAGGTACACAAACGGGTGCAAGGGGTGAATGTGCGCCCGCTGCTGCAAACCCTGGCCCAGAGCGATCTGCTGGAAGGCAAGGGGGATCTAGAGGTACAGGTGCAGGGCACGGGACTGTCTGAGCAGGCGCTGCGCGACAAGATGCAGGGCAAGGTGAGCCTCAAGTTGAGCGACGGTGCCCTGCATGGCATCAATCTGGCGGAGATGATCCGCGAGGCGCGAGCCACTCTGACCGGCAAGGGGACAGATCAGGTCAAGGAGGCACGCAAGACCGACTTCAGCGCTCTCACCGCCAGCTTCCAGTTGGCGAACGGCGTGGCGCGCAGCGACGATATCCAGCTGTTCGCCCCGGCACTGCGAGTTCGGGGTCAGGGTCAGACGGCATTGGTGCCCCAAACCCTCGATTTTCTGTTCCTCACCTCCATAGTGGAGAGCAGCAAGGGCCAGGGGGGCAAGGAGGTGGATGAGCTGAAGGACATCACAATACCGGTACGTATCGGCGGCCACTGGCAGGCCCCTACCTATCGGCTGGATGTGAAAGAGCTGCTCACCAACAACAAGGTGCTGGAGGAGAAGGCCCGCAAGGAGGCCGAGCGCGGTCTCAAGAAGCTGTTGGGTGACAAGGCTGACAACGACGCTGTCAAAGGGGTGGCCGACCAGCTGCTCAAGGGGCTGTTCAAGTAGCAACTCCTTCCTGTTATTGCCATTCAGAGCCCGCCCCGTGCGGGCTCTTTGTTGCCGCATGTCAATGCGTCGGAGGGCAGGCGGCAAGAGAGCCATGGCTGCTTCTGGTTAAAAATGGGGATGTACCCTTGTCCCAAAGGTGATATCACTGTTGTTTTACCAAGGAGTAGATGAATGAGTCGAAGTGAAGTAGTGAGAGAGATATCCCATCCAGACTGGCCTCTGGTCTGGCAGATCTATGGCAGCAGTTTTCCGCACTACGAGCAACGCCAGCCGCAACATCAGCAGGCCAAGATGGCGGATCCTCACTTTCACTGTCAGCTCTTTTATCAAGGCGACTTGCTGCTCGGCTTCATCTTCTGGTGGGCCTGCGGCGAGCAGATCTATATCGAGCATCTGGCCATCAATCCGGCCCTGCGCGGCCAGAACCATGGCTCCCGCCTGCTTGCTGACTTCTGCGAGACGGCGGGGCGCTCCGTTATCCTGGAGATTGATCCGCCAGAGGATGAGATTGCCATCCGGCGGCTGCGCTTCTACCAGTCGCTGGGCTTTTGTCTCAACGACCATGACCATGTGCATCCGCCCTATCATCCTGACTATCAGGGGCACGAGCTGCGGGTGTTGAGCTACCCAAATCCCATCAACCCCTATGAGTACCAGCAGTTCAACCGGATGCTGGTGGCGCGGGTGATGGACCACGGCGTGACTGCCTGACCGGCATCCTGGTTGGCCTGCTATCGGACAGTATCGGAGACTGGCAATCAGGGCGAAGAACAAGGAGGTTCAATGAACAGGAATGTGCTGATCACGGGTGGCAGCCGTGGGATAGGGGCGGCCACTGCCCGCTATCTGGCGGGGCAGGGTTATCATATCTGCATCAACTATCGCCATGACCGGCAGGCTGCCGAGACGCTGGTGGCACAGATCCGGGCGCAACATCCGGTATCCTGCATAGCGGTGCAGGCGGATATCAGCGTCGAGGCCGAGGTGGTGCGCCTGTTCGAGGAGATGGACGAGCGGCTCGGGGTGATTACCCATCTGGTCAACAACGCCGGTATCTTGCAGCCACAGATGAAGGTGCTGGAGATGAGCGCCGAGCGCCGAGCGCATCAACAAGACACTGACCACCAATGTGACCGGCTATTTTCTCTGCTGCCGTGAGGCGGTGCGCCGCATGACGGCGGGCTGCGCCATCGTCAATGTCTCCTCGGCTGCCGCTCGCCTCGGTTCGGCGGGTGAATACGTGGACTATGCCGCCTCCAAGGGGGCCATAGATGTGCTGACCAAAGGCTTGTCGCTGGAGGTGGCGGCGCAGGGGATCCGGGTCAACGGGGTACGCCCTGGCTTTATCTACACAGAGATGCATGCCGACGGCGGTGAACCCGACCGAGTGGATAGGGTGAACAACCAGATCCCGCTACAGAGGGGCGGTCAACCAGCCGAGGTGGCCGCCGCCATTGCCTGGCTGCTGTCGGACGAAGCTTCCTACGCCACCGGCACCTTTATCGATCTTGCCGGGGGGCGATAGCACAGGTCGTGCGGATGGTGGTTGCAACAAGGGGCGCTGAAGCGCCCCTTTTCATTGATCCCGCCGGCCTTGTTTCACTCCCCCAACAGCCGTTGCCAGACAGCTCCGTTCGGTCAGCAACTGGTTGTCACCCACTTTGCGGGAGGTCTCCGGGAGATTGCGGTGATGGCCCGGGTGGCGGATCTCCAGATAGGCGTGTTTCAGCCCTTTCGTCTGCTCCAAGGGGATGCCCCCCATGACAAACTCGGTCATCGCCCTAGATGGGACGGGTTCGTACACCAGCCTGCTGGTTCTGCTCTCATAGGCGCAGGTAGAACGGGCGGCTGTCGATGGGCTTGTGCCCGTCTTTGTCGATGTCGGGGTTGCCGCCGTGCAAGAACACCAGGCCCGAGCCGTAGCCGAGCACGATACCGCCAATCTTGCCATAAGCCACCACGGCGAAACCGCGTTGCTCTCTCACAGCCACTTCGGGCGGTATCCCGTAGCGTTTACTCATCTTGGTCCAGCGGCCTGATTGACCACCAAGGCATCAGTCGTGGCGCTCTCATGCAGGGTTTGCAGGCTTCACTGCTCAGCTTGAAGCCCAATAAGTGCGCCCGTTTTTCAGTGAATTGCCATTTAGTTGAACGATGGGAGCTAGCTTTGATTTTCAATATGAAAAATTCGATAGATGTAGAATTGCTGCTGTAACGATTCAGCTTGTTGTGTTTAACAATTTTTGAGATTGTCAGCCTTAGCTTGCTCACCACAGGTGGCATCGTTAGTGAAACTCAAGGGTAAAAACGGAAAAAGTGCTACTGAAATCACACATTGAAAATCATTTTGTGAAAATTGCCTTTCATTGTGAAAGTATTGGATTGCTGGGGTCGCACGCTATCAAGGAAGCAGCCAAACCCCCGTCACACAGCTGAAGTCATCCACATTCTGTGTGCCCTTATCAACCACTGGAGTTACTTGAGGACTACACCATGGATATCATTATTCATGCAGCGGAATGGTTCATTGGACTGTTCCATAAAGGAGGTGAGGTATTTGTCGGCATGATGACTGGCATTCTTCCCTTGCTCATATCCCTGATGATCGCAATGAATGCCTTGATTGCATTCATTGGTCAGGAACGAGTGGAACGCTTGGCCGCAAAAAGCGCTGGCAATCCCATTTCCAGATATTTGATACTGCCGGTCATTGGTACATTTGTTTTTATGAACCCGATGACCCTCAGTTTGGGGCGTTTTCTGCCTGAACGATATAAGCCATCTTATTATGCAGCAGCCTCCTACAGTTGCCATTCGATGAATGGTCTATTTCCTCATGTTAATCCTGGTGAGCTGTTCGTTTATCTGGGGATCGCAAGTGGGCTGACTCAGCTTGGTTTGCCATTGGCACCTTTGGCCATGAGTTATTTATTGGTTGGCATGATAAGTAATTTTTTCCGCGGCTGGGTAACAGATTTGACGACGGCATTTGTTGAGCGTCAGCAAGGGATTTATCTTAGTGGCGAAGTCAATATTAAAGTCACTGCTTAAGTTCACTCAGGAGTTTCATCATGGATAATGTACTCTATATAACAAAAGGCGCTTCGGGTTGGGGTGGTCCATTGATTGTGCCGATCAAGCCTGGCAATAAAATCCTGTATATCACGGCAGGTACCCGCCCCGATATTGTTGACAGAATGGTAGAACTGTCCGGCATGGAGGCGGTGGATGGCTTCAAGTCTTCTGTGCCCGAGGAAGAGATCGCAGTCGTCATCATCGACTGTGGTGGTACGCTGCGGTGTGGTCTCTATCCTAAAAAGAAAATTCCTACTGTGAATATTCATTCCACCGGTAAAAGCGGGCCAATGGCACAATTTATCGTTGAGGATATTTATGTTTCCGGAGTCACGCCTGATAATATCAGGTTGAAAAATGCCAGCGGGGATGTGTCTACAGAGGCAGCCCCACAGACCTTGGTTCAGAATGCAGATAAACCTCAATATGACAGTAGCAAAAAACTGAGTGAGCAAAGTGACAGCTTGCTTGCAAAAATAGGGATTGGCATGGGCGGAGTCATGGCAACCTTCTTTCAGGCTGGTCGGGAAACCATCAACACTGTCATCAACTCCATTATTCCCTTCATGGCATTTGTATCAATGTTGATTGGGGTAATACTGGCTTCTGGAATCGGTGATGTGATAGCGCATGCACTTATTCCGCTAGCTCAGAATCCGGTTGGTCTAATCATACTGGCACTTATTTGCTCTTTTCCGTTCCTCTCTCCCTTTCTTGGGCCTGGGGCCGTTATTGCACAAGTCATTGGTGTCTTGGTCGGAACCCAGATTGGTTTGGGTAACATACCGCCTCATCTGGCATTGCCCGCTCTGTTTGCTATCAACGCCCAGGCTGCTTGTGACTTCATACCGGTTGGGCTAAGCCTGGCAGAGGCAAAACCAGACACGGTACAGGTTGGTGTCCCATCGGTACTTTATTCCCGTTTTCTAACGGGAGCACCTACGGTTGCTTTTGCCTGGTTTATTTCATTTTTCATTTATCAGTAATCACGCTTGTAGAGAAGGACACAGACAATGCTCTATCGGACGCAAGTAACTCAAATTGGGGAATTCGCAACAGAATCACTCAATGAAAATATGATGATTATCTTCAATGACAATGCACCAAAGGATGTCGCTGACTATTGCTTCATTCATCCAGATGCCGAGTTGAATGGTGAGATTCTGGTAGGTGGACAATTTTTATTAGGCGCAATCAGCTATCCCATTACGGCGGTTGGCTGTGTAGTAAGCCACAACCTTGATGCATTGGGTCATATTACCATTCGATTTGATGGCGCTTCAGAAGCTGAATATCCGGGGACTGTCCATGTCAATGGCACATGCCCAAAGGCTCTGGAGATTGGCACAGAAATCATATTTACATCGAATCACTGAAAACTCACACCCCCTCTACACATTATTGAGTTTGGTCGCTCTGATGTAGAGGAGGGTGAGATACAACCTTGGGAGAATAACATGTCTAAAGTGGCGCTGATAGTTGGTAGCGGTAAAAGCCTGGGAGCTTTTCTGGCCAAAGGGTTGGCTGATGATGGCTATCGTGTGGTCGTCGCCGATCTGGATGGCGAGGCTGCCCGGAAAACAGCGGATGAAGTGGCTCATGACCATGGTGCAGAAAATGTCATGTCGATTCAGGCCAATGCCATTCAGGAAGCAGACGTCATCCGTATGGTAAACGCCATTGATGAGCGCTTCGGTCGTATCGACCTGCTGGTATACAATGCGGGAACGGCTACCGCCGCCAAGATCGACAGCTTTCCTCTCGCTGATTGGCATCGCTCACTGGATATCAACCTGACAGGTTATTTCCTTTGTGCAAAAGAAGTGGCGCGGATCATGATACGGGAGTCTCACGGTGGTCGTATCATCCAGATAAACTCCAAATCTGGCAAAGTGGGTTCCAAGCATAACTCGGCTTATTCAGCTGCAAAGTTTGGTGGCATAGGGCTGACGCAATCTCTGGCTCTGGATCTGGCAGAGCACAACATCACAGTGCATTCACTGATGTTGGGAAACTTGCTCAAGAGTCCCATGTTCCAATCGCTAAAACCCCAGTATGCGGTAAAGCTCGGCATTCCAGAGGATCAAGTGGAACAGGCTTATATCGACAAAGTTCCCCTCAAACGTGGCTGTGACTTTCAAGATGTACTCAATGTGTTGAAATTCTATGCCAGCGACAATGCTTCTTACTGTACTGGCCAGTCCATCAATATTACTGGTGGTCAGGTCATGTTTTAAGTCCATCATGGCTTGTCACCAGATATTTCGGCAGTGCATGAGGCACTGCCGTTTCACTTTATTTTCGTCAGTGAGGTAACTAATGGATACGGTAAATGCCTTGATTTTTGTTGCATTGACTGCATGGATTTTGCAAATGGTCTTGGGATTTTTCCAATTAAAATCTTTCAACCGTATGTTGCAGGAGCTGAGCCGAAAGGGAGTGGTCAGGATAGGCCGAACAGCTTCCCGTTGGCGGCCACGCACCCTGGTGGTACTCGTCCATGATGCAGAAGGCGTGATCCTTGATGCTCGCCTGATGAAAGGGATCAGCACCTTTACACGCCCCAAGCCACTAACCGCGTTATTGCACGCCAGTTTGCCCCTGAGTGAGCAGGATGTGACTGGGTTATCTCCCTCCATTCGGGAGGCGATAGCGTGCGCTTTATCAACTAAGTGACGTTTTTCCTGTACATTTGTTTTCATTTTGAAAAAATGGAGGTAGATTCCTGAACTGGTCAGACTTTTAATCACTGTGAGAATCCTGAATGTCTATAGAAACTCGACGCGATATGCTGGTTCGTTATCTACGTGAAAATGGCAGAACGTCAGTGAAGGAGCTGGCTGACTATTTCAACATCACAGGAGCCACAGTTCGTAGCGATCTTCGCTTTCTGGAGCAGGCACAGCTGGTGATGAGGCGTTATGGCGGGGCGGAGGCATTCAATGGTGCCGCTCTGGAAGACCGTACCATGGACGAGAAAACCACGCTCAATTTGAACATCAAGCAGCGTATCGGGGCCAAGGCTGCCAGCCTTGTGCAAAATGGTGAGTCAATCGTGCTCGACAGTGGCAGTACCACCTTGCAGATGGTGCCCTGGCTGGCTGAACATGTCGGACTCAAGCTGATGACCAACAGCCTGCACATCATGAATGAAGCGGCAGCCCTTGAGAGCTCCCTGACATTGCTGATGCCAGGCGGCACCTATCGCAAACGCTCCGCTTCCTTTCATGGCAAGTCGGCCGAGCAGGCTTTTCGGGACTTCACCTTCGACAAACTCTTTATCGGCGCCGATGGTTTTGATGTTGAACAGGGGATCACCACCTTCAACGAGGCATATCAGGTGAGTCAGGCCATGTGCCAGTCAGCGAAAAAGATCATAGTGGTGACCGACTCCTGCAAATTTGGCCAGCGAACCCCCAACGTGGTCGTGCCGATCGACAAGATAGACATCATCATTACCGACCCCGGGATTAGCGATTCGGACCGTCAGGCACTGGAACGACAGGGTATCGAGATCTTGCTGGTTTGAGGCCCGATCCAGGGTAGTGGCCTCCAGAATATGCCTGAGAGGAAGGTATCGGCTCTCAGGGACGGAATCATGACTCCGTCGATTGGCCTGTGCGCGCTGCTGAAGATATACCGCTTATGCTGCCGACTTTTATCGAGCTGGCCGCAGGGCGATAGGGCCAGATGCCACCGACCATACCGGAAAGTACAAGGGGCGCTGAAGCGCCCCTTTTCATTGCTCCGGCCAAGCCTTGCGTCACTCCCCCAACAGCAGTTGCCAGACCGCCAGCACATGGCCCCGTTCGGTCAGCAACTGGTCGTCACCCACCTTGCGGGAGATCTCCGAGAGATTGAGGCGATGGCCGAGGTTGCGGATCTCCAGATAGGCGTGTTTCAGCCCTTCCGCCTGCTCCAGGGTGAGCACTCCCGCCATGACGCACTCATCGAAGATACGCACGTTATCGGACCAGCGGGTCAGGGCCTCGGGTTCGCCGTTGGCGTGAGCCAGCACCAGATACTGGGCGATGAACTCGATATCCACCATGCCGCCGGGGGATTGCTTGAGATCGAACTCCCCCTCGCCGGCCTTGAGCAGGTGATCCCGCATCTTGTGGCGCATCTCGCGTACCTCGCGGGCCAGGGTCGGCAGCTCGCGCTCCTTGGCCAGCACGGCGCGGCGGATCCTCCCAAACTCGGCGATGACGGCCTCGTCCCCGTAGATGGGGCGGGCCCGCACCAGCGCCTGATGCTCCCAGGTCCAGGCTTCTTTTTGCTGGTACTGCTCATAGGCAGAGAGGGAGGAGACCAGCAGCCCCGAGTCGCCTGAGGGACGCAGTCGCATGTCGATGTCATAGAGGATGCCTGACGGAGTGCGGGTGCTGAACAGGTGCAGGATCCGCTGGGCCAGGCGCAGGTAGAACTGGCGGCTGTCGATGGGTTTGCGGCCGTCGGTATAGCTGTTGGGATCGCCGCCGTGCAGGAACACCAGATCGAGATCCGAGCCGTAGCCGAGCTCGATACCGCCCAGCTTGCCATAGGCCACCACGGCGAAACCGCGTTGGCCGGTCACAGTCACTTCGGGCGGAACCCCGTAGCGTTCGCTCATCTGGGTCCAGGCCTGATTGACCACCTCTTCGGTGATCGCCTCCGCCAGCCAGGTGAGGTGGTCGCTCACCTTCATCAGCGGCAGTGCGCCGGCGATGTCGGCCGCCACTATGCGCAAGAGCTGCACCTGCTTGAACTGGCGCAGCGCCTCCATCTGCTGCTCGACGTCCTCTTCGGGGATGCGCAGCAGGAACTGGCGCAGCTGGGGCTTGTACTGATCCAGCGGGGTCGGGTGGTAGAGGTGCTGGGGATCCAGCAGCTCATCCAGCAGTATGGGGTAGCGGGCCAGCTGCTCGCTCACCAGATGGCTGGCATCGCACAGCCGTACCAGCTGGCGCAGGGCGGCGGGGTTCTCCGCCAGCAGTTGCAGATAGGCGCTGCGGGTGAAGATGCGGGTCAGCAGCTCGCACACTCGCTCGAACAGGCGGGCAGGCTCACGGCTTGCCACCACCAGTCGCAGCAACTCAGGCATCAGCCAGTCCAGGGCGATGCGCCCCTGCGGGCCCACCTGGCGGCGCTTGTACTCCTCCTTGAAGCGCAGCAGGGCGGTGCAGAGCGGAACCGGATCCTGGACGCCCTGAGCGACGAGCAATGTCTCCAGCTCGGCAGCATCGAGTTCGGTGCGCCAGAGATCGAGCCAGAGTTGTTCCAGATGGGCGGGGGCCTCTTTCTCTTCGCCTACCACGGCGGCGAACTCCTGATGAACGGCGGCCATCTCCTCATCCAGATGGGCCATAAAGGCGCTCCAGTCGGCAAAACCCAGGGCGGTGAGCAGCCGCAACCGATCACGCTCCTCGGTGGGCAGAGTCTGGGTCTGCTGATCGCCGATTTCCTGCAGAATGTTTTCGACCCGACGCAGGAAGCGGTACGCCACCAGCAAGCGGTCGCAATGAGCGGATTCGAGGGCGCCGCACTGGGCGATGGCGGCCAGCGCCTCCGGCAGGTGGCGCACCCGCAGCGCCGGCTCGCGACCGCCGCGAATAAGCTGCAGCGCCTGGGCGATAAACTCCACCTCGCGAATGCCGCCGGCCCCCAGCTTGATGTTGCCCTCCAGCCCTTTGCGGCGCACCTCGGCGGCGATCATCGCCTTCATCTGGCGCAGGCCGTCGATGACGCCAAAGTCGATGTAGCGGCGAAACACGAAGGGGCGCAGCATTTCGGCCAGCGCGACCGCGTGCTCGCACTGGGGGCCCAGCACCCGCGCCTTGACCATGGCGTAGCGTTCCCAGTTGCGGCCGTGGTGCTGGTAATAATCCTCCATGGCGGCAAACGAGATGGCGAGCGGGCCCGCATCGCCGAAGGGGCGCAGCCGCATGTCGACCCGAAATACCTGACCATCCTGGGTGGGCTGGTGGAGGGCGTTGATCAACCGTTGCCCCAGCTTGATGAAGAAAGGCTGGTTGGCGAGTTCGCGCCGTCCGCCGACCGTGTAGCCATTCTCGGGGAAGGTGAAGATAAGATCGATATCCGAGGAAAAATTCAGCTCACCGCCGCCGAGCTTGCCCATGCCGAGGATCAGCAGCGGCTGCGGGTTGCCATCCCCGTCCATGGGGGTGCCCAGCTCGCCGCACTGCCTCTCGTAGAGCCAGTCGCGGGCGGAGCAAATCAGGGCATCCGCCAGTTTGGTGAGATGGATAAAGCTCTCTTCCACCGCCGCGTGGCCCAGCAGCTCGCGCCAGGCGATCACCAGCATGCGGCTGCGTCTGAACTGGCGCAGGATGCGCTTGAGCGCCTCTTCATCATCCACCTCGGCGAGCAGGGCGGTCAGATCGCGCTGATAGGCGGGCCAGCGTTCTGACCGCTCGAGATCCCCCGAGGCGAGGATCTGCGTCACCAGTTCAGGCTGCTTGATGAGCGAATCGGAGACAAAATCAGAGAGGCCAAGCAGGGTCAGCAGGGTCTGGCGAATCGCATCGGGCAGGGCGCCATAATCGGGCGCCAGCTCGATCAGCCGTTGCCACTGGCGCTCGGCCTGATCCTGCAGCAAGGTCGGGAGAGAGGAGGGGAGGGAGAGAGAAGCAAAATGCTGGGCCACGGTTGCCGTCCTTGTGGTTAACGGGTCTGCAGAGTGAATGAAAATCCTGGCAGCCAATCTAGCACTGTCGCGCGGCTCGTCACAGTACGACAGAGGTCAATTAGACCAGGGGGGTCAGTGACCTGCCCCAAGGGCAATCAAGTCGCGGACACCCTCATCAGGCACTGTCACGCCCCTGCGACACAGCGCAGGGGCGTGCTGCATGGCCACGAGCCACCTGCGTGGCAGAGCTCAAGGGCGCAGATATATCTCGGGATCGTACTTTTCCATCAGGCTGGCCGGTTTGCGCGGCGGCTCGAAGCCAAAACCGGCATAGAGGCCGTGGGCATCGGAGGTAGCGAGGGAGAGGCGGCGCAGTCCCTGCAATTGCGGGTGAGCCAGAATGGCCGCCACCAGCGCCTTGCTGTGGCCCCGGCCGCGATGAGCGGGCAGCACGAATACATCCGCCAGATAGCCGAAGGTGGCCCTGTCCGTGATGACCCGGGCGAAGGCCACCTGCTGGCCTGCCACGTAGCCACCGAAACAGAGGGAGTGGTTGATGGCTCTCTGTACCGTTGCCTGTGGAATGCCGAGGCACCAGTAGGCCTCCTCGGACAAAAATCGGTGGATCAGCGGCACGTCTAGCCGCCCCTTGTCGTCGCTTATCTCCAGTTGGGAGTGATCTTGTGGGTGCTGCATCCTGGCTCCTTGCCGTCACATGAATAAGAAAGGCCCCTGACGGGGCCTTCCAGTTTACTCAAATCGCGGCATCAGGCCAGCAGCATGGCGGCGCCCACCAGCAGTCCCGCAAGGGCCAGAATGGGCAGCTTCAAGACGCGCAACAGATAGAAGCCGATGGCGGCGAGTGCGAGATCGCTCGGGGCCTGCACGGCGCCCAGCCATACCGGCTGGTAGAGGGCGGCCAGCAGCAGTCCCACCACGGCGGCGTTGATCCCTGTCACTGCACCTGCCAGCCGGGGGCGGGCCAGCCAGCGCTGCCAGCTTGGCCCCAGGGCCCACAGCAGCAGAAAGCCCGGCAGGAACAGCGCCAGGGTCGCCAGCAGGGCGCCAAGCAGTGGTGTCGTTGGCAGCAACTGGGCACCAAGGTAGCTTGCCAGTGTGAACATGGGGCCGGGTACCAGCTGGGCCAGACTGTAGCCGGTCAGGAACTGTTGTTGAGTGAGGGTATGGCCCACGCTCTCCTGCAACAGGGGCAGCACCACGTGGCCGCCACCGAATACCAGGCTGCCCGCCTGATAGAAATCTGCGACAAGGCGGCTGACGGAGCCGTGAGCCAGCAGTGGCAGGCCGATAAAGAGCAGCGCAAAGAGGAGCAAGGCAGGCCAGTGGGGCGGGTGGGCGACAGGGGGGGGAGGCTGCGATGAGATCGGCGTTGCCGGTTGCTGCGCACTGAACCGGGCACAGAGCAGGGCGGCACCGAGCAAGAGGCCTAGCTGGGTCAAGAGCCCGGGTTGCCACCAGAGTACTGCGGCGGTGGCCACCATGACGCCTTGTTGCAACTGTGTCTTGCAGAACTGTCGGCTCATGGTGAGCACCGCATCCGCCACCACCACCAGTGCCAACAGCTTGAGGCCGTGCAGGGCGGCCTCAAGCCATACATTGGCGGTCAGCTGTCCCAGACCGATGGCGGCGGCCAGCAACAGCAGGAACGAGGGCAGGGTAAAGCCGACAAAGGCGGCCAGCGCCCCCGTCAGGCCGGCCCTGTGGCGCCCGATGGCAAAGCCGAGCTGGCTGGACGCGGGGCCCGGCAGCAATTGGCACAGGGCCAGCAGCTGGGCAAACTCGGCCTGACTCAGCCAGCCCAGTCGCTCGACGAAGGTGCGCTGGAAATAGCCGATATGGGCGGCGGGCCCACCGAAGCTGACACAGCCCAGCCATAGAAATTGAATGAATACCTGCCCCATGTCATCACTCCCTTGTTGTCCTTGTCGAGCCGGTTGGGATGATATGACAAAGTGGTGACTTTTTTATGACAAATCAGGGGGCTGATGGCAGGCCATGGTCACTCTGTCGGCTGGCCTGGTTGTGGCAGATAGCAACGACCGGCCAGCCAGCAGGCTATCGATTGGCGACTGGCATCGAAGTGGGGCTCTGGCAGGTTGCGGGGATCACACCATATCCAGCCCTCGCATTTTTCCGGCTCCAGCAGTTGTGGCTCGCCTTCCACCCGTGCCAGCAGGGTGACGGAGATGTAGTGCAACCCGCTCTCGCGCCAGGTCTCCAGGTTGTTGGTGACGGCGATGACGCTGGGCGCCGTGATGACGAAGCCTGTCTCCTCCGCCACTTCCCGGATCGCCGCTGACTCGAAGCTCTCCCCCAGTTCCAGATGGCCGCCTGCGATGGACCAGTAGGGGGCATGGCTGCCCTTGCGCTTGCCAAGCAGCACCTGGCCCTGACTGTTGGTCAGGATAACGCCGACACCGACGCGGGGGTAGAGAGTAGACATATACGAGGCTCCTTGCGTGATTAGGTGGGACAAACGGGTTGGTCAAGATAACACTGTCATCGACCACCGACGCGGGGATAGAGAGTGGACATATGCGAGGCTCCTTACTGTGGTTATGTGGGACAAACGGGTTGGTCAAGATAACACTGTCATCGACCACTGACGCGGGGGTAGAGAGCGGACATATGCGAGGCTCCTTGTCGAAACGGGATTGCACCATAAAAAACGGGCCCACCTTAGGTCGGTTGGGCCCGTCATGCAAGTTGCTGGCTGTGTGATGGTTCAGTCCGGTGACTTAGTCCAGCTTGACCAGCATCTTGCCGGTATTGCGTCCTTCGAACAGACCGATGAAGGCCTGCGGCATGCTGGCCAGCCCCTGATAGATGGTCTCCTCGGCTTGCAGTGCACCGGCCTCGAATGCCGGGATCACCTCGGCCAGAAACTCGCCGTAGTGCTGCCAGTGATCAGACACGATAAGCCCCTGCATGGTGAGGCGTTTGCGGATCACCTGAGAGAGGTTGCGCGGGCCGCTCGCCTCGCCCTTGCTGTTGTACTGCTCAATGAGTCCACACAGCACTATGCGACCGTGTACCGCCATGTTGTTGAGGGCGGCATCCAGCATGGCGCCGCCCACGTTCTCGAAGTAGACGTTGATGCCTTCCGGGGCGAGTCGCGTCAGCTCGGCGTCGAGATCCGGGGTTTCACGGTAGTTGATCACCTCGTCAGCCCCCAGCGTCTTGAGGTAGGCGACCTTGTCGGCCGAGCCGGTGGAACCGATCACTCTGGCCCCCGCCCGCTTGGCGAGTTGCACCACCATGGATCCGACCGCGCCTGAGGCCGCCGACACCAGCACGGTTTCGCCGGCTTGCAGCTTGGCGATGCGGTTGAGCCCGACCCAGGCGGTCATGCCCGGCATGCCGAGGGCTCCCAAGAATAACTGGGCTGGCAGTGTTGTGTCGGGCAGGCGAGTCAGCTGATCGGCCTTGGCGACCAGTCTATCGCGCCAGCCCAGCATGCTGCTCACCCGATCACCAACAGCAAAGTCGGGATGGCGCGAGTCCTGCACAGTGCCGATGGCACCGCCATCGAGCGCACTTTGCAGGGCAAAGGGCGGTACATAGCTCTTGGCCTCTGTCATGCGACCGCGCATGTAGGGGTCCACTGACAGCCATTGGTTGGCGATCAGCACTTCCCCTTCCTGTAACTCGGGCAGCGCGACCTCGGCCTGGATGAAATCGTCCTGACTGGGCATACCGACCGGGCGGCGCAGCAGCTGGATTTGATGACTGAGCAGACTCATTGTTTTTCCTCCAGTTCGATATCGTTTAGCCGCAGGCGGGTGACGACATTGCCCCGCATGGCATTTGAGAAGGGGCAGGTCTGGTGGGCCAGCCGCACTAGCTGCTCGGCCTGCGCCGTCTGTTCAGGCTGCGCTGCGGCGAGCGCCACGTCCAGCGTGATGGCAAAGTTGAAGCGGCCATCGGCCAGTGCCAGCAACTCGACGCTGGCCGTGACCGGCGCGCTGGTGATGGGCGTGCCGAGTTTCTGGGCCACGTGGATCAGGGCGTTGGAGAAACAGGCGGCGTAGCCAGCGGCCAGCAGTTGCTCCGGATTGTTGCCCTTGCCGTTGCCGCCGAGGGCGGTTGGCAGGGCCAGTGCCAGTTGCAGGCTGTTGTCCAGGGTGTGAACTTCGCCGTTGCGGCCTGCCTGGGCGATGGCCTGGGTGCGATAGAGTGTCTTCATGTCGGGTGCTCTGATTTGTTTTGCGTGCAAAGTAAAATTAGACTAGTCCTGAAAGCGAAGGTTGGCAACTGTTTTGTGTGCAAATCATTTTTCCCTCCACCTTGCTGGGGTATACTGGCCCCACTTGCCAATGAGGTGCCCCCATGAGTGAATTGAAAAAGCAGGTCTGTTTTGCCCTCTACAGCGCCTCCAACGCCGTGATGCGCGCCTATCGGCCGCTGCTGGACAAATTGGACCTGACCTATACCCAGTATCTGGTGATGTTGTCGCTGTGGGCGCGGGATGAGGTCAGCCTCAAGGAGATTGGTCAGGAGACTGGGCTGGATGCGGGCACTCTGACCCCCATAGTCAAGCGGCTGGAGAGCAAGGGTTGGCTGACCCGCACCGTCTCCAGCGAGGACGAGCGGCAAAAATGCATCTGCCTGACCGAAGCGGGGCGCCAGCTGCAACGGGAGGTCAAAGCGTGTTGCCTGGCAGACAACTTGCGCAATCAGGTGGATCTGGCCGATGCTGAACTGGCCCAGCTCAAGCAGCTCTGCGATCGCATTTCGGCGCAGCTGGGGCGCTGAGTTCGGCCGACCCATACAGCTTGAGGATCCACCCCATGAAAATCCTGTTGCCCCTGTTGCCCCTGTTTGTACTGTTGCTGACCGCCTGCAGCACAGGTTCTCGCTCTCCTTCGATGGCGATCGATGATGCCGATGCCTGGCAGGCCATCTGCAAGGATGGCACCCGGGTACGTGCCGTGATCGAAGAGGGGATCTGCGCAGATCATAGAGGCGTTGCCATGTGGACGAATAAGCCAAGAGCGGCCCGGATGGCAGAGGAAGCCGCCAAATAGTGTGATCTCGGCGCCATAAAATGACACAACCGGCCCATTGGCCGGTTTTTTTCGCGATCTCGCCTGCACTTTGCCACCTTGTTCATGGTGTGCTCACGCTTCTCTTCCCATACTGGCTCCACAGTTCCAAAAGAGGAGGGACAAGATGCAAACATCTTTGGTCGGGCTCTCCATTCTGTGGGGGCTAGCCAGTTTTGGTGTTCAGGGGGATTTCATCGAGAGCCGTGATTCCGTTGCGCCTTCCTGGCAAGCCGAGTCCAGAGTGGAGATGGAAGGTTATCTGATAGAGTCGCTGGGGGAAGATCGCTGGCTGTTCGACAATGGCAGCGAGAGTCTGCTGGTCTCCCTGCCCGAGGGGCAGTGGATACCAACCGGTGAGCGATTGCGGGTGAGCGGTGAGCCCCAGCAGGAGCAGGCTGGTTGGCTGCTGCAGGTGCAGGATGTCAGCCAGGTCGTGGTCTGATCAGACCCGGTATCAGGGCACTGGGTCGCGACATGAGCGAGCGCCAATAGATAGCAATCAATAAAGAGAGGAGGCCCCGGGGCCTCCTCTCTTCGTCAGGGGTCTCTCATGCTCCAATCCGCCTCACCTCGCGTGTCGAGGTGGACACATGGCAGCATGCTGATCCCTTACCCCAAATGGTTCAGCGGCAGTGCCGTCTTGTGCTTGATGCGGCGCAGCACGAAGCTGGAACGCACCCCGGTCACCCCTTGAATATGGGTCAGCTTGTCCAGCAGGAAGTGCTGGTAGTGTTCCATGTCCCGCACCACTACCTTGAGCTGATAGTCGGCATCGTTGCCCGTGATGAGGTCACACTCCAGCACTTCGGGCAGCTCCTTGATGGCCTTGTCGAAGTTCTCGAACCGTTCCGGCGTGTGTCTGTCCATGGAGATATGGATATAAGCGGTGAGGGTGAGCCCCAGCTGGCGGGCGTTGAGCAGGGTGACGTGGGTATCGATGAGACCGGCATCCTCCAGCGCCTTGACCCGGCGGGAGCAGGGGGAGGGGGAGAGCCCGACCAGTTCGGCCAGCTCCAGGTTGCTGATGCGGCCATTCTCCTGCATCAACTCCAGAATATGCCTGTCTATGCGATCAAGTTTCAGCATTCTCCGTTCCTCGTTGCAATTATTAATTCACTTTTACTAGATTAAGGGTGAACTATTGCAAAAACAACTGAAAATACATGCTACTTCGCAACCACTCACTGCACCGGGAGGGATACTATGGTTGCATCTTCCGGTGGCAAGACAGATACCCAACCCGGTCTCTGTGGTGAAGGACCTTACCGGGTCACACACCCCATCAGCCGTCCGACCTTATCGGGAAACGACGGGCTGGAACGAGAGCACCTCCTCCCCGAAGGCAACAAAGCAGGCATCCCGGCGCCTGCTTTGTTGTTTCTGGCATTCGGCGATCAAGGATTCGGCGGCGTGATGCGGTAGAGGCAGCGGTGATCCCCGTCCAGCAGGTATTGTTCCCGCTCCACCCTGGCCGGTGCCAGCAACTGGCGAAACATCTCCAGCTCGCTGCGACAAAACCCCCGACAGGCCCGCGCTGCGGCGCAGATGGGGCAGTGGCTCTCCCATAGCAACCAGCTGCCGTCCTCCTCCTGGCGCATATCTGCCATATAGCCCTCTCGCGTGCGCTGCTTTTTCAGCGTGGCCAGCCTGTCTGCCAGCGCAGGCTGGGTCAGCTGTGCCTGATAACGGCCCAGCTGTTGCTGCTCACGCTGCTGGATCAGTCGCTCCATGCCCACCTCGCCAAACAGCTGCTGGATATTGTCGATAAGCTGCAAGGTCAGTTCGCTGTGGGTATCGGGGAAGCGCTGCCAGGCCTGTTCGGTCAGATGCCACAGGCGCACGGGGCGGCCACGGCCGCGGGCTTCATCGCTAAAACCCACCCAGCCGTCGGATTCCAGCGCGATCAGATGTTGGCGAGCGCCCATGGAGGTCATCTGCAACTGCTCCCCCAGCGCGGCTGCGCTCTGGGGGCCGTGGCTCTTGAGCAGAAACAGTATCTTGTCGGTGCTGGCGTTCATTCGATGGCTCTCGTTATCGGCAGGTGCGCTCTGGGGGAGCTATGGCATTTTGAGCAGGAACAGGATCTTGTCGGTGCAGGTGTTCATTGAGGGCTTCCCGTTATCGACAGGTACGCCAAGGATCCAGGATATCGGAGGAGGATCTTGTCAGTACGGATGTTCATGGGGTCATTATGGATAGCGGCCGCTTTTAAATCAACAATTCACTTTACTTAATAATGCACCTTGCTCAGTATAAATAAACCAATAACTTTATTTAATGAGGCTGACATGGAAGGGATCAAGGGGCAGGCGACCCTCTGGGTATTGGTGATGACGGTGATACTGGCTATAGCGGGCTTCAGCCTGCCCTCGCCCGTGCTGGCGCCACTGATGCTGGATCCGGCGCAGGGCATGCTGACACCACAGGCGTCTGACTGGAGTCGCAAGGTGTGGCTGGGGGTCATCATGGGGCTCTACCCGCTGTTTCAACTGGTGGGATCCCCCAGGCTGGGCAGACTCTCGGACCGCCACGGCCGTAAACCGATCCTGATGCTCTGTCTGATCGGCGTGCTGGCAGGGTATGCCCTGATGGCGTTGGGGATCGTCTGGCGATCCTTGCCACTGTTGTTGCTGAGTCGGGTGGTGGAGGGATTCTTCAATGGCAACATCGCCATAGTGCAGGCGATGGCGGCTGACATGAGCACCACCAAGACCAAGACCCGCAACTTCGCCTGGATCAACATAGGCATGAACCTGGGCTGGGTAGTAGGGCCGATGATAGGAGGTTATGCGGCCGTGGTATCGGGGGATTACAGTCTGGCCGCCTGGCTGGCGGTGGCCATGACCCTGGTCAACCTGTTGCTGGTGCTCTGGTTGTTGCCCAATAAGGCCCCGGTTTCTCCCAGCCAGCAGGCGCCGTCGCTCTCTTCTCGTCAGCTCTTGCTGCAACCGGCTCTGTTGCCCTATTTCGTGCTGACCCTGCTCAGCTACGGCGCTGTGCAGCTCTATTTCACCTATTTCAACGTCTGGCTGGTGGAACGGCTGGCCTGGGATCCGGCCCAGTTGGCGCAGGCCTCGGTACTGGTGAGCCTTCCGATGATGGCGGGCTCCTGGCTAGGTGCTAGGTTCGCTCACCACTGGCGCGGCAGCAGCCTGGGGGTCGTCGGTCATCTGTTGATGGCGGCGGGCATGTTGCTCTTTATCCTGCCCAGCCACTGGTGGGGATTGACGCTCACCTTTATCCCGGCTGGCATCGGCATGAGCCTGGGGGTGCTGGCCATTTCAGTGGCCATCTCCAATCGCAGCCATGCTGAGCAGCAGGGGCAGGCGATGGGGCTCTACCGTGGGCTGAATGTGGCCGGCTCAATCCTGGCGGTCGTAGTGGGCAGTCTGGCATTGCTGGCGGGCACAGAGTGGCCCTTCTATCTGGCTGCGCTCTCAGGTGTGGTTTGTGCCATCGGTTTCTACGGTCTGCGCAAACGGGCCGATCGACGCCAGCGTCTGGCGAGCTGTGCCGAGCCGGGTTGAGGAGCCGTGGACGGGAGGGACCTGCAGTGTGCCCCGGTCAGATCACAGATTGGGGGCCCGGTCCCTGACAGGGCTTGCATCGGGGCGCCGGCTCTGGGACGGTAAGGCTCTTTGCTGATTTGTTTGAGGCTGGAGGAGCTATGAGTGAGTACAAGGCCATCGCGCTGGATATGGATGGTACCCTGCTGACCCGGGATCACAAGATCTCGTCTGCGACCCGAGCGGCGCTGGCCCAGGCGCGGGCCCACGGCATCAAGGTGTTGCTGGTGACGGGCCGCCACTTCATGACGGCGCGCCCCTTCCATCACGAGCTGGCCCTCGATACCCCCATCATCTGCAGCAACGGTGCCTACCTCTATGATCCGGCGCAGGAGAGGATCCTGGCGGGGGACCCGCTGGCGGTGGCCCCGCTCACCGAGCTGTTGGTTCAGGTCGAGGCGCAGCAGATGGGGGCCCTGTTCCACCTTAGCGAAGGGATCGGCTATATCGGCTGCGAGGATCACATCACCCGGATGCGCCACTGGTCGGCAAACCAGCCGGATCATCTCAAGATCTCCCTGCTGCCTGCGGACGATCTGGTGAGCTGGCTGAAAAATCCGATCTGGAAGCTGGAGCTGTTCAACCAGGATCCTGCCCTGCTGCATCAGTTCATGGGGGAGGTGGTCGAGGCCATGCCCTTTACCCGTGACTGGGCGGCGCCTTATGCGGTGGAGCTGGTGCAACCGGGGTGCAGCAAGGGCAACCGGCTGGCCCTGTGGGCCGAGAGCGAGGGGATTGCGATGGAAAACGTGGTGGCGTTTGGTGACAACAACAACGACATCAGCATGTTCGAGCAGGTGGGGCTGGCGGTTGCCATGGGCAATGCCGCCGCCCATGTGCAGGCCCATGCCGACCTGGTGACCGCCGATCACAACGAAGACGGGATCGCGCTGGCGTTGCAGCGCTGGGTGCTGCCCTCGTAAGGATCCGCGGCCAGAGGAAAAGGGCCATCCAGGCCGGGAAATAGCCCGGATGGCCTGTTCTTTTCGCATTCATGCCCGAAAGAGAAGGGGATCACCCGGGCCGGGAGGAGGTGCCGGCTGTACTCGGTGCAGCCCGAGTCTTAATTGCCGAAAGAGAACTGGATTACCCGATCAGGGAAGCGGATCCGGTTGTAGTCTCGGCGTAGTCCCTCGTAATGACGGATGGCCCGCTCGCGCTGGGCGCGGTAGTAGTCGCGCTGCTTGCTGTCGTTCTCGTTGCGGATCTGGCGCTCCAGCTGTTCGATATCCCGTTCTGTCTGCTGCAAGTCGCTCTTGATCTCGCTGAGCTGCTTCTCCAGCAGGTACTCCTTGCGACCGCGATCGTACTGGGTGAGGAAGCTGGCATCGTTGGGACAGACACCCAGATACTCATGACCTGACTTGGCCTTGCTGTAGGCCAGTTCAGGAATGCAGTAGAGCTCCAGCCCCTTGGCATAGCCTCGTTTCCACTCGGCTTCATCCACCTTGAGGCCGTATTCGCCACAGGTCGATACATAGTCACGGGTCGCCTGACGGGTCTTGCCCTGCTCCCCATCCTGATAGCCCAGGTTGTACCAGCTCATGGCACGGCACTCCTCTTCCGACAGCGAGCTGCAACCGGCGAGCAGAAAAGGCAGGGTCAGCAACAGGATCTTGGGGGACATAAACGGGCTCCAGCGTGGATGATGGAGGCATTCTAGTGAGGATGCAGGGTCAGGACAAGGGAGGATCTCGGGTCTTGGCTGGCGCCGTTTTTTGACGTTTTTGTCACTATTTGCGACAGGCTGGGGCGGGAGGGGCGGCTCACTTTCCTTGTGGTCATGGGCGAGGTAAACTGCGCCATCTTTTAACTGGCGCGTAACAAAAACAATGAAAGTCCTGACCGTCGATTACCGCTCGCCCGATGCGGCGCAGCGCTTCACCGAATCCCTGCGTACCACGGGCTTCGGGGTATTGACCCACCACCCCATCCCGAAAGAGCTGGTGCAGTCCATCTATGACAACTGGTATCGCTTCTTCATGAGCGAACAGAAGCAGGATTTCCTGTTCAACCGCGAGACCCAGGACGGCTACTTCCCGCCGTCTGTGTCCGAGGTGGCCAAGGGTCACAGCCAGAAGGACATCAAGGAGTACTTCCACCTCTATCCCTGGGGCCAGATGCCGGAAGCGCTCAGGGAGCAGGCGATGGAGTACTATCGCCTCGCCAACGATCTGGCCGCCGAGCTGCTGGGCTGGGTGGAGCAATACACCCCGAGCGACATCGCCGCTCACTACAGCTGCCCGCTCTCTTCCATGATTGAAGAGAGCCAGAAGACACTGCTGCGGGTGCTGCACTATCCGCCGTTCGACGGCACCGAAGCGCCGGGTGCCATCCGCGCCGCCGCCCATGAAGACATCAACCTGCTGACTATACTGCCTGCCGCCAACGAGCCGGGCCTGCAGGTGAAGGGAGCCGATGGGGAGTGGATGGATGTGCCCTGCGATTTTGGCACCCTCATCATCAACATCGGCGACATGCTGCAGGAGGCCTCTCGCGGCTACTACCCCTCCACCACCCACCGCGTCATCAACCCGACCGGCGGCAGCGCCAGCAAGTCCCGTATCTCCCTGCCGCTGTTCCTTCACCCGCGGCCGGATGTGGTGCTCTCCGAGCGTCATACCGCCCACAGCTACCTGATGGAGCGACTGCGGGAACTGGGGGTTATCTAGGTGTGTAAACCCACCAGGTTGTTCACAGATTGAAGACGACTGATGGGGGGCTTATAGCCCAGACTTGCATGAGGACGATGCCAGTTGTACTCATGCAGCCACGGTTGCAGGTGTTCTGCCCGTTGCGC
>NZ_JAACFY010000031.1:0-20283 GCF_029237305.1 Aeromonas sp. 2MA4
ATGCTGTGAGTGCCCACACAGATTGCTTGATTCAAATTGTTAAAGAGCGACGCAACAGTGTGTTGCTGCGGGAGTGGAATTCTACTCAACCGCCTTCTCGAGTCAAGCCTTATTTTCAAAGGCTTTTTGAGGTTATCGACTTGGCTTTCTGCGTTGCCGCTTGCCCTGTCGATGGAGGCGCATTATAGGGAGTTGAATCTTTCTGGCAAGCAGATAATTGCAAAAAGATGGCTTTCATCAACCGTTCGCTCATAAAGCCACCAATACGCATGTTAAGCGCACGAAATCAGCCCGCGACAGGCACTGAAACGGCGAAAGCGTGCAGGTTGTCGTAGATGGCATCCGCCAAGGCGATGCCGGCGTCAGTCACAGGTTTGCCAGTACGCACCATGACTTTATGACCAACCTTGGCACTGGCAGCCGCTTTCAGGTCGGAAGGTTTGTCGCCAACCATATAAGAACGACTCATGTCGACGTCCAGCTCCTGTTGTGCCAACAGCAACATGCCAGGTTCAGGTTTGCGGCAATCACAAGGGGTGCCGAGATCCGGGTGATGTGGACAGAAATAGATTCCATCGAGATCCACATCCCGATCGGCCAGTGACCAATCCATCCATTCGGTCAGATTCATGAAGTCATCTTCACTGAAGTAGCCGCGGGCAATACCAGACTGATTGGTAACGACGATCAACAGATAGCCTTTCTTCTTTAACAGTTGCAGGGCTTCGATCACACCGGGCAGGAAATGGAAGTCATCGACTTGGCTGACATAACCTGTGTCTTCGTTGATGACACCGTCACGGTCCAGAAAAATGGCGGGCTTGCTCACTGGGGACTACCTCAATAAATGATTTTGCAAAGTATCTCATAAGGCATAAGACCCAAAAAGAAAAAGGGGCGGCCGAAGCCACCCCTTTTGATGTTTGTAATAACGAATCGATTAAGCGATTACGCTAGCTACAACACCGGCACCTACGGTACGGCCACCTTCACGGATAGCGAAACGCAGGCCGTCGTCCATTGCGATCGGTGCAATCAGGGTAACAACCATTTTGATGTTGTCGCCTGGCATTACCATCTCTACGCCTTCCGGCAGTTCGATGGTACCGGTCACGTCGGTTGTACGGAAGTAGAACTGCGGACGGTAGCCTTTGAAGAACGGGGTATGACGACCACCTTCTTCTTTGGACAGTACGTACACTTCAGATTCAAACTTGGTGTGCGGCTTGATGGAGCCCGGCTTGGCCAGTACCTGACCACGCTCTACGTCTTCACGCTTGACGCCACGCAGCAGCGCGCCGATGTTCTCGCCTGCACGACCTTCGTCCAGCAGCTTGCGGAACATTTCAACACCGGTACAGGTGGTAGAAACGGTATCTTTGATACCCACGATTTCTACAGTCTCACCGACTTTGACGATACCGCGCTCTACACGACCGGTTACTACGGTACCACGGCCAGCGATGGAGAATACGTCTTCGATAGGCATCAGGAACGGCAGGTCAATTGCGCGCTCCGGCTCCGGGATATAGGTATCCAGGTGGCCAGCCAGCTCGATGATCTTCTCTTCCCATGCAGCGTCGCCTTCCAGCGCTTTCAGCGCGGAACCACGAACTACCGGCAGGTCATCACCCGGGAAGTCATACTCGGTCAGCAGTTCACGAACTTCCATCTCGACCAGTTCGAGCAGCTCTTCGTCATCTACCATGTCGCACTTGTTCATGAACACGATCATGTACGGGATACCAACCTGGCGACCCAGCAGGATGTGCTCACGAGTTTGCGGCATCGGGCCGTCGGTCGCGGCTACTACCAGGATCGCGCCGTCCATCTGGGCAGCACCGGTGATCATGTTTTTAACGTAGTCGGCGTGACCCGGGCAATCTACGTGCGCGTAGTGACGGATGGCGGTGTCGTATTCTACGTGGGAGGTGTTGATGGTGATACCACGCTCACGCTCTTCCGGTGCCTTGTCGATCTGGTCGAAGGCGAAAGCTTTACCACCGAAGTGCTTGGCCAGCACGTTGGTGATGGCGGCAGTCAGAGTGGTTTTACCGTGGTCAACGTGGCCGATGGTACCCACGTTAACGTGCGGTTTGTTACGCTCAAATTTTTCTTTAGACACGACGTAGTCCTTCTAGGTTAAACCCGCCTACCGTCGTAGGCGGGGAATCATAAATTACTTGGATTTGCGCTCTTCGATAACTGCCTGAGCCACGTTGTTCGGGGCGTCGGAGTACTTAGCGAATTCCATTGCGTAGGAAGCACGACCTTGGGTAGCGGAACGCAGTGCGGTCGCATAACCGAACATTTCGGCCAGCGGAACCAGGGCACGTACGATCTTGCCGGACGGGCCGTCTTCCATACCTTCGATCAGGCCACGACGACGGTTCAGGTCACCGATAACATCGCCCATGTAATCTTCCGGAGTCTCGACTTCGACCTTCATGATCGGTTCGAGCAGTACCGGATTGGCTTTCATGTAACCAGACTTGAAGGCCATGGAAGCAGCGATTTTGAACGCCAGTTCGGAGGAGTCAACATCATGGTAAGAACCGAAGTGCAGACGCACGCCCAGATCCATTACCGGATAGCCTGCCAGCGGGCCGGATTTCAGCTGCTCACGGATACCCTTGTCAACACCCGGAATGTATTCACCAGGAATCACGCCGCCTTTGATGTCGTTAACGAACTCGTAGGCTTTGCCGGCTTCCAGCGGGTACATGTCGATAACGACGTGACCGTACTGACCACGACCACCAGACTGCTTGGCGTGCTTGCCTTCGACATCCTTGACGGTTTCGCGGATGGTTTCACGGTAGGCAACCTGAGGCTTACCTACGTTCGCTTCAACCTTGAACTCGCGACGCATACGGTCAACGATGATGTCCAGGTGCAGCTCACCCATACCGGCGATGATGGTTTGGCCAGATTCTTCGTCAGTCCATACGCGGAAAGACGGATCTTCCTGCGCCAGACGGCCGAGTGCCAGACCCATCTTCTCTTGGTCAGCCTTGGTTTTCGGCTCAACCGCGATGGAGATTACCGGCTCCGGGAATTCCATACGCTCGAGGATGATCGGTGATTTTTCGTCACACAGGGTGTCACCAGTGGTCACGTCTTTCAGACCGATGGCGGCAGCGATATCGCCTGCGCGAACTTCTTTGATCTCTTCACGCTTGTTGGCATGCATCTGAACGATACGGCCGAAACGCTCGCGCTTCTCTTTGACAGAGTTCAGCACTGAGTCACCGGAGTTAACCACACCGGAGTAAACGCGGAAGAAGGTCAGGTTGCCTACGAACGGGTCGGTGGCAATCTTGAACGCCAGAGCAGCGAACGGCTCGTCATCAGATGCATGACGCTCGTCTTTGGTAACGCCGTCCAGCTTCAGGCCGTCGATGGCAGCTACGTCGGTCGGAGCCGGCAGATAGTCAACCACGGCATCCAGCATGGCCTGTACGCCCTTGTTCTTGAACGCGGAGCCACAGGTAACCAGGATGATTTCATTGTTCAGAACGCGCAGACGAAGAGCTTTCTTGATCTCTTCCTCGGTCAGTTCTTCACCACCCAGGTATTTTTCCATCAGGTCTTCAGACGCTTCAGCAGCGGCTTCAACCAGGGACATGCGCATTTCTTGCGCCTGTTCCAGCAGCTCGGCCGGGATCTCTTCGTAATCGAAGGATACGCCTTGGTCAGCTTCGCTCCAGTTGATGGCTTTCATCTTGACCAGGTCGATAACGCCCTTGAAGTTCTCTTCTGAACCGATGTTCAGTTGCAGAGGAACCGGGGTACCTTTCAGACGGGTCTTGATGTGCTCAACGCAGCGCAGATAGTTCGCACCGGTACGGTCCATCTTGTTGACGAACGCAATACGGGGAACTTTGTATTTGTTAGCCTGACGCCATACGGTCTCAGACTGTGGCTGTACGCCACCTACGGCACAGTACACCATCACGGCGCCGTCCAGAACACGCATTGAACGCTCTACTTCGATAGTAAAGTCAACGTGGCCGGGGGTATCGATGATGTTGATACGGTGCGGTTGGAACTGTTTACCCATACCGGACCAGAAAGCGGTGGTCGCGGCGGAGGTGATGGTGATACCACGCTCTTGTTCCTGTTCCATCCAGTCCATGGTGGCTGCGCCATCGTGAACTTCACCGATCTTGTGACTTACACCGGTGTAAAACAGAACGCGCTCGGTAGTAGTAGTCTTACCGGCGTCGATGTGAGCGGAGATACCGATATTACGATAACGCTCAATGGGGGTTGTACGAGCCATTGTCATCCTCTTACTAGGAGCGGACCCCTAGATAACTGAAGGTGCGCAGAGCCAAAAGACCCTGCGCAAGCGGATTACCAGCGGAAGTGAGCGAAGGCCTTGTTCGCTTCAGCCATACGGTGAACGTCTTCACGTTTCTTGACAGACGAACCCTTATTGTCAGCGGCATCCAGCAGCTCGCCAGCCAAACGCTGAGCCATTGATTTTTCACCACGTTTACGAGCGGCGTCAACCAACCAGCGCATTGCCAGGGCATTGCGACGGACCGGACGAACTTCTACCGGCACCTGATAGGTTGCACCACCGACACGACGAGATTTAACCTCGACGGCCGGACGAATGTTGTCCAGGGCTTCTTCGAATACGGCCAGGTGATCTTTGCCAGATTTGGTGGCAATGATGTCCAGCGCGCCATATACGATGGCTTCGGAAACAGATTTCTTACCGTCAACCATTACTACGTTGACAAATTTAGCCAGCAGCTCTGATCCGAACTTGGGATCCGGCAGGATTTTACGCTGACCAACAACACGACGTCTTGGCATTTCAAATTCTCCGTAACTTCAGGGGTTACCCAAAACTAGAAAGTTATCTAACTAGAAACGAATTAACGTTTGGCCTTACTTAACGGAGAACCATTAAGCTTTCGGACGCTTCACGCCATACTTGGAGCGAGCCTGCTTACGGTCTTTAACACCGGCACAGTCCAACGCACCACGAACGGTGTGGTAACGAACACCTGGCAAGTCTTTTACACGACCGCCACGGATCAGCACAACGGAGTGCTCTTGCAGGTTGTGACCTTCACCACCGATATAGGAGGTGACTTCGAAGCCGTTGGTCAGACGTACACGGCATACTTTACGCAGTGCAGAGTTAGGCTTCTTCGGGGTGGTGGTATATACACGAGTGCACACGCCACGCTTCTGAGGGCACGCTTCCAGCGCAGGCACGTTGCTTTTAACAACGAGCTTGATGCGTGGCTTGCGAACCAACTGGTTAATAGTTGCCATCAAAAGGCTCCTGATAATGACTTCATAAACATGTGAAAAATCCTCCCCGCAGATACGGGGACGCGAAATTTTATGCCCTGTTGTCAAGGGAGTCAAGATTTATACAATCCGTGCCGCAAAAGGGCACAATGGATCCCTTGTAAAGAGTCATAACTGACTGAACTTCATCGATAAAAATGGATGCTAGCCGCCCCAGGTCTGTGGTGACCCTTTTTCGGCGATCAACGCGACCAGACCGGCCATATCCAGATCCATCCCGATCCTCTGCTGCAATCCCCTCGCCTGCAAGTCTTCTCGCATCACATAGAGCGGAATATCTGCCAATCGCTCGCACCATTGAGGGGCCGTAGCCGCGATAACGGCATCCTGCATCAGCACCAAGAGGTCATCCGGCTGGCGATAGCAGAGCGCCTGTTCCAGATCCTGGCTCAGGAAGGGGGACGTCAGTATCAGCTGTATCATGGTCACCTCAAAAACAGATATGGGTAGCGCATTGGCCCCACTGGCGGCAGATATCGGCACGGGAGAGGCTCTCAGCAGGGATCAGCAGGTCATCCATCGTCAGACCACGTTCGGCAAGCGAGTCGGCACACACATAGACTTCCTCGATGTCATACAGCTCCAGCAGCTTGAAGGTCGGTGCATAGTGGCGCTGCAAGATGGCTTGAGGATGCTGCTCCCTGACCAGTTGCAAGACACCGTCACCGATGAGGAACAGGGCGAGCGACTCGGTCAGCGCCGAGGTCGCCAGCAAGGCATCCAGCCCTTCCCGTCCGGCGGCGGTACCATGGGGACCACGCCGACAGATGAAAGCTATCTTGTTCATCTCACCCTCCTAGAACTGGACAAAGCGATCGGCGGTCAGGCTGGCTTCAGCCAGCTGACCCAGCCCACTCAAGCAAAATGGTGCCTGCAGGTTGAACTGCACCTTGCCTGCCCCCTTCGCCTCAGTCTCATCAAGCACACCACGCCGCATGGCGGCAGCAACGCACACATCGATACGTATCCCCTGCCCTATGGCCAACTCACGCCACAGCGCCACCAGGTTGCTCTCATCGGAGGCGGGAGCGTGCAGTTCGTTGCCATTGCAGACTCCATCCTGATAGAAGAACAGGTGTGATAGCCGATGCCCTTGTTCGATGAGGCTCAAGGCAAAACGGTAGGCGGTGCTGGCCGACTGGGTGCCATAGGCAGGCCCCGTCACCAACAGGGCGAAACTCAAACTCATATCCGGACTCCTGTGCAGGTCTCTGTCCATTCTACGCCAAAAACAAAAAAGCCCCTCCAGGGAGGGGCTCTTCATTCAGCCGTGGATCAGACGTAAGCGATGGCTTCGACTTCAACCAGCACATCTTTGGGCAGACGGGCCACTTCCACACAGGAGCGGGCCGGCGCCGAGTCACCAAAGTAGCGTGCATAAACCTGGTTAAAGGCAACGAAGTTGTTCATGTCGCTGAGGAAACAGGTGGTCTTCAGCACCTTGCTGGTGTCGGCACCCGCCGCCTTCAATACTGCAACCAGGTTCTTCATCACCTGCTCGGCCTGCGCTTCGACGCCGCCAGCCACGATCTCCATGGTGGCAGGATCAAGCGGGATCTGCCCGGAGGTGAAGACCAGCTCGCCCAGTTTGGTAGCCTGAACATACGGACCAATTGCGGCTGGTGCCTTGTCGGTTGCAATAACTTCTTTAGCCATTCTTGTCTATCCCCTTCTATGGCGCTTACTCGTTCTCGTCTTCACCCTGCTTGCGCTGTCGGATGTACAGATAAACGGTATGTTTGGAAATATTCAGTTTGTCGGCGACCAGATTGATCGAGTCCTTGATATCAAATATGCCCTTCTCGAACAGCTGGGTCACGATAAACCTGTTTTTAGCATTGTTGGCAACGGTCGGATCACGGTTGATCTCATCAATGGTGTTATCCACCGTCTGGGCGACCAGCTCTTCCACACTGTTGGCAAACGTCTCCGGTGACTGGCGCTCAACTTGTTGCGGCGTCGGAAAAAACTCGGCGACAAACTCGTGAAAAGGCGCATTGATGTGCAAGTTGATGCAGATAAGACCGATCACCTGCTTGTCACTGTTCCTGATGGCGATGGTACTCGACTTCATCAGGGCACCGGTACGGCTGCGAGCAAAATAACTCTGGGTGTAATCCTGGCCGGTATTCTCTATGTCCTTGAGCATACGCAGCGCGAGATCGGTAATGGGGGCCCCCTCATTCCGTCCCGTATTGAACCCGTTGGCAATCTTGATCACGGACTCGTGCAGATTTTCCAGGGAGTGAAGAACCACTTCACAGTGCTTGCCGAACAATTCGGCCAAGCCTTCGATAAGCCCTCCATAGGAGCGCAACAATTCCCTGTCTTCGTCTGTAAAAGTGCGACCGATCAGTTGCTCTTCGGGAAGCATCACTTCCTCGATACCGACAGTCATGTTCTACCTCTGTAATAACCATTCAACTTTCCCGAGTTTTCAATTGCGGGGGGGCAAAGTCAACTTTTTTTGATTTTTTACTCTCCAACCTTGCTCTGGATCATCCGAATATCCGCGTGGCGACTGGCTTTGACGAGAAAACAGCCAATAAAAAGGGCCCCTTGAAGGAGCCCTTTTCGATCACTGCAGCAGAAGATTACTCTTCGTCAAAGCTGCCGGATGCGTTGAGCAGATCCGCCAGATTTTGCTGAGCTTCGTCGGCAGTCACCTGCGGTACACCAACAGCACGGGCTGCGGCGGCACGCTGGTTGATCCGGGCATGGTGGTAGGCAAAGCCGGTACCAGCCGGGATCAGACGACCCACGATCACGTTCTCTTTCAGGCCACGCAGTTCATCACGCTTGCCGCCAACGGCCGCTTCGGTCAGAACACGAGTGGTTTCCTGGAAGGAAGCCGCGGAGATGAAGGACTCTGTGCTCAGGGATGCCTTGGTAATACCCATCAGGATATGACGGAAGGTGGCCGGAGTCTTGCCCTCGGCAACCAGCTTACGGTTGGCAATCTTCACGCGAGCCACTTCAACCTGCTCGCCTTCGATAAGGTCAGTGTCGCCAGCGCTCAGGATCTCGCACTTGCGCAGCATCTGACGAACGATGACTTCGATGTGCTTGTCGTTGATCTTAACGCCTTGCAGACGGTAAACGTCCTGCACTTCGTTGGCGATGTAGTTGGCGACCGGGCTGATACCGCGCAGACGCAGGATGTCGTGAGCAGATTCAGGACCGTCTGCCAGCACTTCACCCTTCTCGACTTTTTCACCTTCGAACACGTTCAGGTTACGCCACTTCGGAATCATCTCCTCGTAGACGTCGCCACCATCAGTCGGGGTAATGACCAGACGGCGTTTGCCCTTGGTCTCTTTCCCGAAGGAGATGGTACCGGAGATCTCGGCCAGGATAGCCGGTTCCTTCGGTTGACGTGCTTCGAACAGATCCGCAACGCGCGGCAGACCACCGGTGATGTCCTTGGTACCACTGGACTCTTGCGGGATACGCGCGACCGCGTCACCCACGCCCACGTTGGCACCATCTTCCAGGTTCACGATTGCCTTGCCCGGCAGGAAGTACTGGGCGGCAACGTCGGTACCCGGGATCATGACATCCTTGCCGTTCTGGTCGACCAGCTTCACGGTCGGACGCATCTCTTTACCGGCGCTCGGACGTTCGTTGACATCCAGCACGACGATAGAGGAGAGACCGGTCAGCTCGTCGGTCTGACGAGTGATGGTCACGCCATCGATCATGTGCTCGAACTGGAGGCGACCCGCCACTTCAGTGATGATCGGGTGGGTATGCGGATCCCAGTTGGCGACGGTATCACCGGCGCTCACGGCCTGGCCATCTTTCACTTCCAGCACGGAACCGTAAGGCAGCTTGTGGCTTTCCTTGGTACGGCCCATGTCATCCATGATGGTCAGTTCGGTAGAACGGGAGGTGATAACCAGTTTGTCATCGCTGTTGTGAACGAACTTGGCGTTCTGCAGCTTGATGCTACCTGTGTTCTTGACCTGGATGCTGCTCTCGGCAGCAGCTCGGGATGCGGCACCACCGATGTGGAAAGTACGCATTGTCAGCTGGGTACCCGGTTCACCGATGGACTGGGCGGCGATAACACCGACAGCCTCACCCTTGTTAACCAGGTGACCACGGGCCAGATCACGGCCGTAGCAGTGAGCACAGTTACCGAAGTCAGTTTCACAGGTGATGGCAGAACGTACCTTCACACGGTCAACGGAGTTGCGCTCCAGCAGGTCACACAGCTGCTCGTCGAGCAGGGTGTTGCGCGCTACCAGAATTTCGTCTTCAGTACCCGGCTTGATCACGTCATCGGCAACCACACGGCCCAGTACGCGCTCACGCAGCGGCTCGACCACGTCACCACCTTCGATCAGCGGAGTCATCCACAGACCTTCAACAGTGCCGCAATCGTCCTCGGTGATCACCATGTCTTGTGCCACGTCAACCAGACGACGAGTCAGGTAACCGGAGTTAGCCGTCTTCAGTGCGGTATCCGCCAGACCCTTACGGGCACCGTGAGTGGAGATGAAGTACTGCAGTACGTTCAGACCTTCGCGGAAGTTAGCCACGATAGGGGTCTCGATGATGGAGCCATCCGGCTTGGCCATCAGGCCACGCATACCGGCCAGCTGACGGATCTGGGCTGCGGAACCCCGCGCACCAGAGTCGGCCATCATAAAGATGCTGTTGAACGACGCTTGCTCTTCTTCTTCACCCAGCGAGTTGACATCACGCTCTTTGGACAAGTTCTCCATCATGGCCTTGGAAACACGCTCGTTGGCGCTGGCCCAGATATCGATAACCTTGTTGTAGCGTTCGCCCGCGGTCACCAGACCGGACAGGAACTGGTCCTGGATCTCGGCAACTTCGGCTTCGGCAGCGGCGATGATGTCTTTCTTGGCATCCGGGATGACCATGTCATCGATACCAACGGACGCACCGGACAGGGCCGCATAATGGAAACCGGTATACATCAGCTGGTCAGCGAAGATAACGGTGTCCTTCAGACCCTGCTTGCGGTAGCAGGTGTTCAGCAGACGGGAAATGAGCTTTTTACCCAACGCCTTGTTGGAAACACTCTTGATCCAGTTCTGCGGATTGGCATCCAGATCGGCCTGCTCTGCAGCAGTCAGCACCTTGGGCTCATCGATCAGGGCATATTCCATGCCTTTCGGCAGGATCAGGCTCAGGATAGCACGACCAACAGTGGTGTTCTTCAGCTCGGTACGCTCTACCAGCGAATCATCTGCCTGACGGAGATATTCGGTGATACGTACTTTGACGCGAGCATGCAGATCGGCCAGACCGGCGCGATATACCTTCTCGGCCTCTTTCGGGCCGGCCAGCACCATACCTTCGCCCTTGGCGTTGATACGGGCACGGGTCATGTAGTACAGACCCAAGACCACGTCCTGGGAAGGAACAATGATCGGCTCACCGGAGGCAGGCGACAGGATGTTGTTGGTAGACATCATCAGCGCACGTGCTTCCAGCTGGGCTTCCAGGGTCAGCGGTACGTGGACCGCCATCTGGTCACCATCGAAGTCCGCGTTATAGGCGGCACAAACGAGCGGGTGCAGCTGGATGGCCTTGCCTTCGATCAGGGTCGGTTCAAACGCCTGGATACCCAGACGGTGCAGGGTCGGTGCACGGTTCAGCAGAACCGGGTGTTCGCGGATCACTTCGTCCAGGATATCCCAAACGACAGCTTCTTCACGCTCCACCATCTTCTTGGCGGCCTTGATGGTGGTCGCCAGACCGCGGGATTCCAGCTTGCCATAGATGAACGGCTTGAACAGTTCCAGCGCCATCTTCTTCGGCAGACCGCACTGATGCAGACGCAGGGTCGGACCTACGGTGATAACGGAACGACCAGAGTAGTCGACGCGCTTGCCCAGCAGGTTTTGACGGAAACGACCTTGCTTACCCTTGATCATATCGGCCAAGGATTTCAGCGGACGCTTGTTGGAACCTGTGATGGCACGACCACGACGGCCGTTGTCCAGCAGGGCATCCACGGACTCTTGCAGCATGCGCTTTTCGTTGCGCACTATGATGTCCGGTGCAGCCAGGTCCAGCAGACGCTTCAAGCGATTGTTACGGTTGATCACGCGACGATACAGATCGTTCAGATCGGAAGTCGCGAAACGGCCGCCGTCCAGCGGTACCAGCGGACGCAGGTCCGGCGGCAGCACAGGCAGCACTGTCATGATCATCCACTCCGGCTTGTTGCCGGACTGCAGGAAGGCTTCCATCAGCTTCAGACGCTTGGTGGTCTTCTTGCGCTTGGTTTCGGAGTTGGTCTGATCCAGCTCCTCACGCATGGTCTTGACTTCACCTTCCAGATCGATGGCACGCAGCAATGCAAGGATTGCTTCGGCACCCATCTTGGCGTCAAATTCGTCGCCCCACTCTTCCAGTGCGTCCAGATAGTTCTCTTCGGAGAGCATCTGGCTGCGCTCGAGGTTGGTCATGCCGGGTTCGATCACTACATAGGATTCGAAATACAGCACGCGCTCGATGTCACGCAGGGTCATGTCCAGCAGCAGACCGATACGGGACGGCAGGGACTTCAGGAACCAGATGTGGGCAGTCGGGCTGGCCAGCTCGATATGGCCCATACGCTCGCGACGGACCTTGGTCTGGGTCACTTCTACGCCACACTTCTCGCAGATCACACCACGGTGTTTCAGGCGCTTGTACTTGCCGCACAGACACTCGTAGTCCTTCACCGGTCCGAAGATACGGGCACAGAACAGACCATCACGTTCCGGCTTGAAAGTCCGGTAGTTGATGGTCTCAGGCTTTTTGACCTCACCGAATGACCAGGAGCGGATCATGTCAGGAGAGGCCAGACCGATCTTAATACTGTCAAACTCTTCGGTCTTGGTCTGAGCCTTCAAAAACTTGAGTAAGTCTTTCACGTGTTTCCCCTGTCAGGAGTCTAACCTCGGCGCCCCTACTGCCAAAGCAGCGGGGCGCCCACGTCAATTCTCGAACAATAAGAGCGAGCTCTTACTCTTCGTCCAGCTCGATGTTGATACCCAGAGAGCGGATTTCCTTCAACAGTACGTTGAAGGATTCGGGCATGCCCGGCTCCATACGGTGGTCGCCATCCACGATGTTTTTGTACATCTTGGTACGGCCATTCACATCGTCAGACTTGACGGTCAGCATTTCCTGCAGGGTATATGCCGCACCGTAAGCCTCCAGGGCCCACACTTCCATCTCACCGAAACGCTGACCACCGAACTGCGCCTTACCACCCAGCGGTTGCTGGGTAACCAGGCTGTAAGAACCGGTAGAACGCGCATGCATCTTGTCGTCTACCAAGTGGTTCAGCTTCAGCATGTACATGTAACCCACGGTGACCTTACGCTCGAAGACGTTGCCGGTACGACCGTCGAACAGGGAGATCTGACCGGATTCCGGCAGATCGGCCAGCTTCAGCAAGGCTTTGATTTCGTGCTCTTTAGCACCATCAAAGACAGGTGTAGCGACCGGCAGACCCTTGCGCAGGTTACCCACCAGGGTACGTACGTCGTCGTCAGACAGCTCGGCGATGTCCACTTGCTTGGTGTCCTTCTCGCCCAGGTCATAGACCTGTTGCAGGAAGTCACGCATCTCGTGCAGCGCGCGCTGTTCCTTGATCATGCGGTCGATCTTCTCGCCGATACCCTTGGCAGCAAGGCCCAGGTGTACTTCGAGGATCTGACCGATGTTCATACGGGACGGTACGCCCAAGGGGTTCAGTACGATGTCGACCGGACGGCCGTATTCGTCATGAGGCATATCCTCGACCGGGCAGATCTTGGAGATAACACCCTTGTTACCGTGACGGCCCGCCATCTTGTCACCCGGTTGGATGCGACGCTTGACTGCCAGGTAAACCTTGACGATTTTCAGTACGCCCGGCGCCAGATCATCACCCTGGATAATCTTGCGACGCTTGTTCTCGAACTTCTTGTCGAAGTCGGCTTTCAGCTCGATGTGCTGTTCGGCGATCTGTTCCAGCTCGATCTGCTTGGCTTCATCTTCGATGGCCAATTCAAACCACTTGGTACGATCCAGCTTGTTCAGACGATCTTCGCTGTAACCGGCGGCCAGCAGCAGGTTGCGGGAGCGGCCGAAAATGCCGTCTTCCAGGATCTTGAACTCTTCGGTCAAGTCCTTCTTCGCTTCCTTCAGCTGCATCTCTTCGATTTCTTTGGCGCGCTTGTCTTTTTCCACGCCATCGCGGGTAAAGACTTGCACGTCAACCACGGTACCGTACACACCGTTCGGCACACGCAGGGAGGAGTCCTTCACATCGGACGCCTTCTCACCGAAGATGGCGCGCAGCAGCTTCTCTTCCGGCGTTAGCTGGGTTTCACCTTTCGGTGTTACCTTGCCGACCAGAATGTCGCCGCCCTTCACTTCGGCACCCACGTAGACGATACCGGACTCGTCCAGCTTGGACAGAGCGGCTTCACCCACGTTCGGGATGTCGGCAGTGATCTCTTCCGGACCCAGCTTGGTGTCACGGGAGATACAGGCCAGTTCCTGGATATGGATGGTGGTCAGGCGATCTTCCTGAACAACGCGCTCATTCACCAGAATCGAGTCTTCAAAGTTGTAACCGTTCCACGGCATGAACGCGACGCGCAGGTTTTGGCCCAGCGCCAGTTCGCCCAGATCGGTAGACGGACCGTCAGCAACCACGTCACCGGCCATGACCGGCTCACCCAACATCACGCAAGGACGCTGGTTGATACAGGTGTTCTGGTTGGAACGGGTGTACTTGGTCAGGCTGTAGATGTCGATGCCGGCTTCGCCTGGCAGCAGCTCATCTTCGTTGACCTTGATAACGATACGGGAGGCATCGACGTAGTCGATCATGCCGCCACGCTTGGCCACTACGGTTACACCGGAGTCAACGGCCACGGCGCGTTCCATACCGGTACCTACCAGCGGCTTGTCAGCACGCAGAGTCGGTACGGCCTGACGTTGCATGTTCGAACCCATCAGGGCTCGGTTAGCATCATCGTGTTCCAGGAAGGGGATCAGAGCGGCTGCCACAGATACGATCTGCTGCGGGCTCACGTCCATATACTGGATCTGGTCGGCGTTCATAAAGGTGGATTCACCTTTGTGGCGGCACGGGATCAATTCATCTTTCAGACGGCCATCTTCGGTGGTCGCGGCGTTAGCCTGTGCGATCACGTACTTGCCTTCTTCAATAGCAGACAGATAGTCCACTTCGTCGGTGATCACACCGTCAATGACTTTACGGTACGGCGTCTCGAGGAAACCATACTCGTTGGTACGAGAGTACACGGACAGAGAGTTGATCAGACCGATGTTCGGACCTTCAGGAGTCTCGATAGGGCACAGACGACCGTAGTGAGTCGGGTGCACATCTCGAACTTCAAAACCGGCACGCTCACGGGTCAAACCACCCGGGCCCAGCGCAGAGATACGGCGCTTGTGGGTGACTTCGGACAGCGGGTTGTTTTGGTCCATGAACTGAGACAGCTGGCTGGAACCAAAGAACTCTTTGACTGCGGCGGAGATCGGCTTGGCGTTGATCAGATCCTGCGGCATCAGAGTGTCCAGGTCGCCCAGGGAGAGACGCTCCTTGACCGCACGCTCGACACGCACCAGACCGACACGGAACTGGTTTTCAGCCATTTCACCGACAGAACGGATACGACGGTTACCCAAGTGGTCGATATCGTCCACTTCGTCATTGCCGTTACGGATGTCGATCAGGCGCTTCATGACTTCGACGATGTCGTCTTTGGTCAGAGTGCCAGCGCCGGTCTCATCTTCACGGGACAGACGACGGTTGAACTTCATCCGACCTACGGTAGACAGGTCGTAACGCTCGGAAGAGAAGAACAGGTTCTCGAACAGCTGTTCTGCTGCTTCACGGGTGGGCGGCTCGCCCGGACGCATCATGCGATAAATTTCGACCAGGGCTTCCAAACGGCTGGAGCTGGAGTCGATACGCAGGGTCTCGGACATGTAGGCACCGTGATCCAGTTCGTTGGTGAACAGAACCTCGAAGTGCTTGAAGCCGGCTTGGGACAGGTTGGCAACCGCTTCCAGGCTCAATGCCTGGTTGGCAGTCACAACCATTTCGCCAGTTTGCGGATGCATGTAGTTCTTGGCAGCAACTTTGCCAACAACATACTCAACCGGTACCTCAATCTGGGTAACGGCATCTTTTTCCAACTGACGGATGTGACGCGCAGTCACACGACGACCGGTCTCAACCACCACGGCGCCATTGGCCACGATGTCAAAGGTCGCAGTTTCACCACGCAGGCGCTCCGGCACCAGATCCATCATCAACTTGCCATCTTTTACTTCAAAACCTATGGTCTCGAAGAAGTTGGCCAGGATTTCTTCGGAACTGAAGTCCAGGGCGCGCAGAATAATGGAAGCCGGCAATTTACGACGACGGTCGATACGGACAAACAGGTTGTCTTTTGCATCAAACTCGAAGTCCAGCCAGGAACCACGGTAGGGGATAACGCGGGCGTTATACAGCACCTTACCGGATGAATGAGTTTTGCCTTTATCGTGGTCGAAGAAGACGCCCGGGCTACGGTGCAGCTGGGAGACGATTACCCGCTCGGTACCATTGATAACAAAGGTGCCGTTCTCGGTCATGAGCGGAATTTCGCCCATGTATACTTCTTGTTCCTTGATGTCTTTGACGGTGCCGGCAGCTGCTTCACGATCGTACAGAACCATACGAAGCTTGACACGCAGCGGCGCGGAGTAGGTCACTCCACGGATCTGGCATTCTTTTACGTCAAATACCGGCTCACCCAGGCGATAGCTGACATACTGAAGCTCAGCACTACCGGAGTAACTGGTGATCGGGAAAACGCTACGGAAAGCGGCCTCTAGGCCATATTCACCTTCCGGGTCAGCCTCGATGAACTGCTTGAAGGAGTCCAGCTGAATGGACAACAGATAAGGCGTGTCCAGTACCTGGTCTCGCTTACCGAAGTCCTTACGAATGCGTTTTTTTTCGGTATAAGAGTAAACCATAGGGTTCCTCAGCTCGCTGATAAGTGACCCACTCTGTCCCGCGGGACAGCTCTGTCTCAACACCGTTTTGTGTTGGCCCGGACGATGATACGGTCCGGATTGCTGGTGCACCGAGAGTCGTAAACGGTGTGAAATGCTCTCAGTCTACAGCGCAAAAAGGCTGGTGAACAAATATTCACCAGCCCTAGCCTGTTTTATCAGGCTAATCTACATAAATGCAGATTATTTGATCTCAACAGAAGCACCAGCTTCTTCAAGCTGCTTCTTCAGAGTTTCAGCTTCATCTTTGGAGATGGCTTCTTTCAGGTTGGCAGGAGCGGCTTCTACCAGGTCCTTGGCTTCTTTCAGGCCCAGACCGGTAGCGGCACGAACAGCCTTGATGACGGCAACTTTGTTGGCACCAGCAGCAGTCAGAACTACGTCGAACTCGGTTTTCTCTTCTACTGCTTCAGCAGCCGGACCGGCAGCAACAGCAACAGCGGCAGAAACACCGAACTTCTCTTCCATAGCTTCGATCAGCTCAACAACTTCCATTACGGACATGGAAGCAACGGCTTCGATGATTTGGTCTTTAGTGATAGACATGACAAAAATTCCTGATGTTGAATAAACTCAAACAGCCTAAATAGGCGAGAATCAAGCAGCAGCTTGTTTCTGATCACGCACAGCAGCGATGGTACGAACCAGCTTGCCAGCAGAGGCTTCTTTCATAGTCGCCATCAACTTCGCAATTGCTTCGTCGTAAGTCGGCAGCGTGGCCAGACGATCAATTTGTGCTGCGGCGATAAACTCACCGTTAAAAGCGCCGGCCTTGATTTCGAACTTTTGGTTCGCTTTGGCAAACTCTTTGAACAGACGAGCAGCAGCGCCCGGGTGTTCGTTGGAGAAAGCAATCAAGGTAGGACCAGTCAATACGTCGTTCAGGCACGCGAATTCGGTACCTTCAACCGCACGACGCAGCAGGGTGTTACGCACAACGCGCATGTACACACCGGCTTCACGAGCGGTTTTACGCAGGACGGTCATCTTGTCTACAGTGACGCCGCGAGAATCGGCTACAACTGCGGACAGGGCGCCTTTGGCAGCTTCGTTGACTTCAGCAACAATTGCCTTTTTGTCTTCGAGTCCCAATGCCATTGGCTTAACTCCTGGATTGAATCTGAGTCTCATGACTCAGTACTGACACATCCCCCCTACCTTCACAACAGAGGGGAACGATGCGGTAGCAGGATTCCAGAAGAGAAAGAATCTTTCTCGCTGGGTTTCCGGCACCGTCTACGCAGGAAGGATTAAGGCTTTGCAGCCTCCTGCGGTCTTGGACGGAGGTCGAAGCCCCCAACCAATCAAGGCGCAAAATTATAGATTAAATTTTGCGCCTTGTAAAATCCATCAATTAGCCCTGAGCTTCCAGAGAAGCTTGGTCTACAGCAACACCGGCACCCATGGTGGTGGAGATGCTGACTTTCTTGATGAAGATACCTTTGGCGGAAGACGGCTTAGCCTTTTTCAGGGCAACCAGCAGTGATTCCAAGTTTTCTTTCAGCTGAACTTCGTCGAAAGAAACCTTACCCAGAGTGGTATGGATGATACCATTCTTGTCATTACGGTAACGAACCTGACCGGCTTTGGCATTCTTCACAGCTTCAGCAACGTTCGGGGTTACAGTACCGACTTTCGGGTTCGGCATCAGGCCACGCGGGCCCAGGATTTGACCCAGTTGACCAACAACACGCATGGCATCCGGGGATGCGATCACGACGTCGAAGTTCATCTCGCCTTTCTTGACCAGATCGGCCAGGTCATCCATACCAACCAGTTCAGCACCGGCAGCTTTGGCAGCTTCGGCGTTGGCACCCTGGGTGAATACGGCAACACGTACATCACGACCGGTACCGTGCGGCAGTACAGTAGCACCACGAACGTTTTGGTCAGATTTACGAGCATCGATACCCAGGTTGACAGCAACGTCAACGCTTTCAACGAACTTGGCGGTAGCCAGTTCTTTCAGCAGGGCAATGGCTTCGTTGATGGAGTACTCTTTGGTACCGTCAACTTTTTCGCGAATAACGCGCATACGCTTGGAAAGTTTTGCCATTGTCTTAATCCTCCACTACCAGGCCCATGGAACGAGCGGAGCCTGCGATGCAACGTACTTTTGCATCCAGATCGGCACCGGTCATATCCGGCTCTTTGGTCTTGGCGATTTCTTGCAGCTGGGCAACAGTCACCTTACCAACCTTGTCTTTGTTCGGCTTGGCTGAACCAGACTGGATACCGGCAGCTTTCTTCAACAGGAAGGCAGCGGGCGGAGTCTTGGTTTCGAAGGTGAAGGAACGGTCGCTGTAAACGGTGATCACGACCGGAGTCGGTGAGCCTTTTTCCAGCTTCTCTGTACGAGCGTTGAACGCCTTACAGAATTCCATGATGTTAACACCGTGCTGACCCAGAGCAGGACCAACGGGAGGGCTGGGGTTAGCACTGCCAGCCTTAACTTGCAGCTTGATATAAGCTGTGACTTTCTTAGCCATTAGAAAAATACCTCAGAAATGGGTTCTAGCGCCTCGGAGACATGCTCCTGCAAACGGCTCCCCAACTAATAAAGGGGCAGCGAATTATAGTGACATTCGCTGCCCCTGACAACCGTTAACGTACAGAGTTTAATCAGCCCTTTTCGACCTGACCAAAATCCAGTTCTACCGGCGTTGAGCGACCGAAGATCAAAACGGAGACCTTCACGCGGCTCTTCTCGTAGTCCACCTCTTCAACGGTACCGTTGAAGTCGGCGAACGGACCATCGGCAACCCGCACCATTTCACCCGGTTCAAACAGGGTTTTCGGACGCGGCTTGTCGTGGGCATCTTGCAGACGGTTCAGGATCGCATCGGCTTCCTTATCAGAGATAGGAGCCGGGCGATCAGAGGTGCCACCAATGAAGCCCATCACACGCGGTACGTTACGCACCAAGTGCCATGTGGTTTCATCCATGAGCATCTGAACCAGCACGTAGCCCGGGAAAAATTTGCGCTCACTCTTGCGCTTCTGGCCAGCACGCATCTCGACCACTTCTTCAGTCGGGACCAGTACTTCACCGAACATGTCTTCCATGCCATGCATCTTGATATGTTCGCGCAGGGATTTAGCTACCCGACCTTCATAGCCGGAGAATGCCTGCACGACATACCATCTCATACGTTGTTCACGTTGTTCAGTCATGGCTTATCCTTACACTCCGGTAATCAAGTTGACCAACCAGACCAAGGCACCGTCCAGCATGAACAGCAACAGCCCCATCACGGCAGTCACCGCCAGCACAATCAGGGTTGTCTGAATGGCTTCCTGACGGGTCGGCCATACGACCTTGCGGACTTCCAGGCGAGACTCACGGGCAAATGCCAGTGTCGCCTTTCCCTTGGTGGTTTGCAGGGCTACTGCACCAGCAGCAGCAATGACAACGACCACACCCAGGGCGCGGACGGCAGCGACAACATCGTTGAGCAGGTAATTACCCACTACAGCGGCCGCCAGGATGATGAAAACCAGGCCCCAAAGCAGGGTATCCTTGCTTCCGCCCTGGCTCTCAGAACTAACACTCATACAACCCACCTGTATCTGACGTAACCAAAGACACAAAAGCCCCGTACGAGACGAGGTATATGGCAGGGGCGGCAGGACTCGAACCCGCAACCATCGGTTTTGGAGACCGCTGTTCTACCAATTCGAACTACGCCCCTACATAAGAAAGCCCCTATTATAGGGGCTTTGCTTTATTTATGTAAGCCAAAGATTAAGCAATCACGCTGGCTACAACACCGGCACCTACGGTACGGCCACCTTCACGGATAGCGAAACGCAGGCCGTCGTCCATTGCGATCGGTGCAATCAGGGTAACAACCATTTTGATGTTGTCGCCTGGCATTACCATCTCTA
>NZ_JAACFY010000032.1:0-20035 GCF_029237305.1 Aeromonas sp. 2MA4
GCCGGTTGAGTGAAGGGCATGTTAGAACCAGGGAAGAGAGCGATGAAAGGTTCAGATCACAGAATGGGAGAGAAGTTCAAAAAAATCCCCAAGCGACGCTTGGGGATTTTTGTATAAGAGACAGCCCATCGGTGCCCTTGTTGTATGAGGTGGTTGCCATCAGCCGTGCTTGCGGCCGGAGAGGCGGCACCACTCTTCCTTCACCGCAGTCGGGTCCATGTCGAACCACTGGCCGTAAATGGTTTCCAGCTCCGGGGCCTGGCTCTCCAGCACACCGGAGAGCGCCATCAGGCTGCCCGGCTTGCCGTGGCCGGCGATGAGCGGTGCCAGCTCGCGCAGCGGGCCGGCCAGTATGTTGGCCACCACCACGTCTGCTTCTACGTCTTGCGGCTGATCCGCCGGCAGATAGAGTTCGATCTGGCCGGCGACGCCGTTGCGCTCCGCGTTGTCATGGCTGGCCTGAATGGCCTGCGGGTCTATGTCGATGCCGATGACGCGGGCGGCGCCCAGTTTCAGGGCGGCAATGCCGAGGATGCCGGAGCCACAACCAAAGTCGACCACGGTTTTGCCGGTCAGATCCAGCCCGTCCAGCCACTGCAGGCAGAGCGCCGTGGTGGGATGAGTACCGGTACCAAATGCCAGACCCGGATCCAGCATGACGTTGACCGCATCGGGGTTTGGCACATCGCGCCAGCTTGGGCAGATCCAGAGCCGTTCGCCAAACTGCATGGGGTGGAAGTGATCCATCCACTCGCGCACCCAGTCCTTGTCTTCCAGCTGCTCGACCTTGTAGCCCACGTCTTCCCCGAAGATCTGCTGGAAGAAGGCGATGGTGGGCGCCGGATCGGTTTCGGCATCGAACAAGCCCATCACTTCGGTCTCGCCCCAGAGCGGGGTTTCACCGGGCAGCGGCTCGTAGACGGGGACATCCTGGGCATCCATAAAGGTCACGGCCTGGGCTCCACGCCCCAGCAGCATGTTGCTCACCTTGTCTGCCGTCTTGGCAGTGGCGTTGATTCGAATTTGTATCCAGGGCATGGCGTCGACTCTTCATAAATGTGAAACCGCGAGATTCTATCATCATGGGCCTGTGCTGTCGTGGTTTGCCCATGTCTGCATGGCGCAGGAAGTGAACTCTGCCGAGTTGGCACGGTTAATGTATTCCTCATTGGGTGACGGGAAGCAACCTGTTCCCGCTGAATGCTTTGCTCTAGGAAAGTTCCGTCATCTTTTTTCAGCCACCTTAGGGTGGCTTTTTTTTTCGGCATTAGTGCTGGCTGGGGAAAACAAGTGCGGATGACAGGCGTGAGGGGATGGAACAGGGGGACGTGGGGCGTTGGCACACAAGATGCAAAGATGGGTATGTCCTGCTTAAGGATATGTGTGTGATTGTTACCCCAACGTTCAGGTATTTAGGGCCATCCCGGCGGGATGGCCCCTTTTTTATGTCGTTTTTATGGTGATGCTGCGTGGTGACTGTCTGGTGCCTGATATGAACTGTGCACTGTTGGGGCCTGTCACTGGTGAAATCACCCCATGATGGTGCAGTTTTTACCTATAAGGGATTAGTTTTCAAATCTGCTCATGTCGATCACCAGCTTGCCCACCATGCGGCCGGCTTCCACCTCGGCATGGGCCTGGGCCAGGGTGACCGGGGTCAGCTCGGACAGGGTGCGGGTGAGTGTGCTCTTGAGCACCCCTTGGTCGATGAGGGAGGCAACCTGGCCAAGCAGCTTGTGTTGCTCGATCATGTCAGGGGTCTGGAACAGGGATCGGGTAAACATGAATTCCTGACTGAAGGTGGCGCTCTTGCTCTTGAGCAGGGAGAGATCCCAGGGCTCGCTGGATTCGGCGATGGTGCAGATGTGGCCAAACGGGCGAATGAGGCTGGCCATGGCATCCCAGTGCTGCTCGGTAGCATTGGTGCAGAAGATGGCATCGAGCTGGGTGATGCCCAGAGCGGTGAGCTCTTCCTGCAGCTTGTGATGGCTTACCACCTGATGGGCGCCCATTTCCAGACACCATTCACGGCTTTCTGGTCGGGATGCAGTGGCAATCACTTCCATATTGGTGAGCTGGCGAGCCAGCTGAATGGCGATGGAGCCTACCCCACCTGCCCCGCCAATGATCAGCAGCTTGCCTGTGCTCTCGCGGCGAAGGCCGATGCGCTCGAACAGTGTCTCCCAGGCGGTGATGGCGGTGAGCGGCAGGGCGGCGGCTTCCAGGTCGGTCAGACTGGTGGGGGCGAGAGCGGCGATGCGCTCATCCACCAGTTGCAGGGCGCTGTTGCTGCCCGGGCGGCTGATGTCGCCGGCATACCAGACTCTGTCGCCCGCCTTGAACAGGCTCACTTCGCTGCCGACGGCAACGACCTCACCGACTGCATCCCAGCCCAGTACACGGGGGCTGGCTTCAATCTTGGCCTTGGGGGCGCGCACCTTGGTATCCACAGGATTGATGGAGGTGGCTGTCACTTTCACCAGCAGATCCCGCGGGCCCGGGATCGGATCGGGCAGGGTGGCAGTGATAAAGCAGTCGAGGTGATCGCTGGGCAGGTAGTGAGTCAGGGCAATGGCTTTCATGGCAGTTCCTTTCAAATCGGATGGATTGGGATTGCCAGCTACTCTAGTCTGGTTAATTATTCTTATTAAGATGGGTAATTGGTAAAGACTGTTTGAATATATGAACAATGTCGATCTGGAGTTGATGGGGCTGTTCGCTACCGTGGTGGAGCAGGGCAGTTTTACCGGTGCCGCCGAGGTGCTTGGCATGCCCAAGTCCTCGGTGAGCCAGAAGATCTCGCGGCTCGAAACCCAGCTCGGGGTGCGACTGCTGCAGCGTACCACCCGCAGGCTCAGCCTGACCCCGCAGGGTGAGATCTACGTGGAGCAATGCCAGGCGCTGCTGGCGCTGGCCCGCAGAGCCAATCTGGCGATGGCGCGGCTGCGCGCCGCCCCCGCCGGTCGGGTAAGGATCACGGCGCCAGAGGCGACCGGCACCCTGCTGCTTGGCAGGATCCTGGCCGACTTTCGTGCCCTCTATCCTGAGGTGGTGCTGGAGTTGACCCTCTGCGACGATCAGCTGGATCTGGTGGGGGAGGGTTATGATCTGGCGCTGCGGGCGGCACCGCTGAAAGATTCCAGCCTCATCTGCCGGCGCATTGGTCAGGTGCCGCGCCATCTGGTGGCGGCTCCCGGTTATCTGGCGGCTCATGGTGCGCCGCAGCAGTTGTCTGAGTTGGGGCTTCATCCCTGTCTGGTGCACTCGGCATTGCCTGTATGGCCACTGCAGGAGGGGGGCTGGCGGCCGCAAGGGGCCTGCATCAGCAACAGCTTGCTGGCGCTGCGGGAGCTGGCATTGCACGAAGGCGGGATTGCCCTGTTGCCACACCATGTCTGTCAGGAGGATCTGGCGACGGGGCGGTTGCAGAAATTGCTGCCGGATCACCCCATACCGCCCAATCCCTTCTATCTCATCTATCCGAGCCGGGAACATCTGGCGCCTGCCTTGCGCTCGCTGATGGACTTCGTCGCCGAGCGGCTGCCGTTCGCCTGAGCCTACCAGTTGCCTGGGCTGGCAGACTCCTGATTGGGTTTGAGGCCGAGCGGTACTGACTGACGCTCCGCCAGCATGCGGATCTGCCCCTCGATCAGGCTGGCGTTGGGGCCCAGAACCAGTACCAGTTGATGGTCGTTGAGCTGGATCCAGGAGAGGCAACCCAGCCCCGGCAGACGGGACTGATCCACCAGAGCTATGTCGCACACCCGCAGACTGAGGCGAGTCAGGCAGACGCTCATGGCTTGCAGATTGTCCATGCCCCCCAGCGCCTTGAGGTACTGGATGGCCAGCATCTGGGGATCCGAGGGGGCTACACTGGCCAACCGTGGGTGCTCATTGGCGATGGGCTTGCTCGGCAGGCTCAGAGGTGCTCGTTCCAGCAGTTGATAGAAGAGCAGTGTGTAGGCGACGAAGAAGAGGATGCCGACCGGAATGAGCCAGAAACTGTGTTCGCCGGACTGATAGCTCAGCACCAGATCCAGCAGACCGGCGGAGAAGTAGCTGCCCACCTGGATGCCAAGCCCGCTGCAGATGGCCAGCGACAAACCGGTCAGCAGGGCATGGGCCAGAAACAGCCAGGGGGCGGTGAAGGCGAACAGGAACTCGATGGGCTCAGTGATCCCCAATAGTGCAGAGGTGAGCGCCAGGGTGAGCAGCAGTCCACCCTGCGGCAGTCGCTGCATGCGCTGGCGGTGCAGCCAGATGGCAAAGCAGGCGCCCGGCAGGCCGAACATGATGATGGGATAGAGACCGGCTACATAGCCTTCATGCAGCGGCTGGGCGGTGGCCAGCGCCTGCAGGTTGCTCTCGCCAAGGCCGATGAGACTGCCCAGCACCTGATGCAGGCCAAGGGGGATCAGCAGCCGGTTGAGGGTGCCGTAACAGAAGGCGCCCAGTGGGGTGGTGAGCAGTTCCGAGGCCAGCAGCGTGATGCCTTGCTCCAGCAGCGGCCAGAACAGGGAGAGGGGAAACGCCAGCAACAGGCAGGCGATCGCCGAGGTGCACAGGCAGGCGAAATCCCCCTGCGCCATCTGCAGCCAGCCAGGCATGGTGCGCCGTTTCACCCAGGGGTAGATGATGGCGGTGGTGAGCCCCGCCAGCAGGCCGCAGATCATGTCTGCATGCAGGCCGGGGGCCAGGGTGCCCAACGCCGAGCTCAGCAGCAGAAAGTTGACCGCCCCGGCCAGTGCCTGGGTGCCCTCTCCTTGTCGGCTCAGACCGAAGGCGATGGCCACCGCGTAGATGAGCGGCATCTGGCTGAACAGGGCGCGCCCCGTGAGGGAGAGCACAGCCTGATCCAGTACATCCGGTTGGCCGAGCCGGTAGAGCAGCGCAGCCAGTGGCAGTATGGAGACCGGCAACAACAGGGCGTAACCGAGTCGTTGCAGGGCCTGGATCAGGGTCTGTCTGGCGTTCTGTACTGGCATAAAGGTGCTGAGTTTTGTGACTTGGCGCACAGTTTACCCGTAAAACACCTATTTGGGGATAGTTTTGGAACCCTTTATTAATCTCTTTGTTACTGCTGTTCGAATAATCGCCGAACCCCCTGACTGGGAGGCGGAGTCAGCAGGCTGACCAGCACAAAGGCAACCAGCCCCAGCCCCAGACTCGGTACTATGGCATGCAGTCCGGCCAGTTTTATCCCCCACTGGCTCAGTACGCCATAGCAGACGATGCCGGATACCATGCTGGCCAGGGCGCCCGGCCCGTTGGCCCTTGACCAGTAAAGGCCGAGTACCAGCGGCCACAGGAACACGGCCTGCAGGCCACCGAAGGCGAGCAGGTTGAGCCAGATGATCATCTCAGGGGGCTGCAGCGCCGCCAGCAATACGAGCGTGCCCAGGATCAGGGTGCAGAGCAGGGAGAGGCGAGGAATGCGCACCTCCAGCTTCTCCTGCTTGGGATTGAGGTAGTTGAGGTAGAGATCCTTCACCAGGGTGGCGGAGGCCTGGATCAGCTGGGAGTCGATGGTGGACATGATGGCCGCCATCGGTGCCGCCAGAAACACCCCGGCCAGCCAGGGCGGCAGCACTTCCATCATCAGGGAGGGCATGATCTTGTCCGGGCTGTCCATGCCGGGCAGGATGGCGCGGCCCAGGGCACCGGCCAGGTGCATGCCGAACATCAGCAGGGCACTGACCACTGTGCCGATAAGGATGCCGCGATGGAGCGCCTTGCTGTCCCGATAGCCGAAGCAGCGCAGGGCCGAGTGGGGCAGCCCCACCACTCCGACACAGACCAGGATCCAGAAGCTCAGCATGAAGGGTTGGGTCAGCATGTCGCCAGCCCCCGTCGGGCTCACCAGCTTGGGATCGATCACCTTGAGCTGGTGGATGAGGTTGGGCAATCCATCCCCGGCAATCAGGATCCCTGCCAGCAAAGCGCCGGTGCCGATCAGCATGATGATCCCCTGCAGGGCGTCGGTCATTACCACGGCGCGAAAGCCGCCGATCACTGTGTAGAGCAGCACGCAACTGGCAAACAGCATCAAACCCTGCTGGTAGGAGAGGCCGGTGGCCGTCTCCAGCAGGCGAGCCCCGCCGATGAACTGCACCACCATGGTGGCGATAAAGGCGAGGATGATAGTAACGGATCCGAGAATGACAACTGCCTTGCTCTGGTAGCGGGCCCACAGCATGTCATTGATGGTCACCGCATTGACCCGGCGGGCAATGATGGCGAACTTCTTGCCGAGCACCCCCAGGGTAAGCCAGACGGTGGGCAGCTGGATCATTGCCAGCAGTACCCAGCCAAGGCCAATCTTGTAGGCGGCACCCGGTCCGCCGATGAAGGACGACGCCGAGGTATAGGTAGCCACCAGCGTCATGGCCAGCACCAGACCGCCCATGCTGCGGTTGCCGATGAAGTACTCCTGCACGAAGTCGCCGCCGGCGCGATGGCGACTGGCCCAGAAACCTATTCCCAGCACCAGCACCAGATAGATGACCAGGGGCAGCATCAACTCAAGATTCATGGGGAGGCTCCTTGGCACTGGGGGGAGGTGTGTCGAGGGGAATATCCACAAACAGGCGATCCACCATCAGGCCGCACAACGCAATGAACAGCAGCGGCATCACCATGCAGCTGAGCAGGAACCAGAGTGGCATGTCCCAGTATTCGATCTCTTCCGGGATGAAATACGCAGTGCCATACCAGGCAAAGAAATAGAGCAGGGTCAGCAGCAGGCAGAGGGCTGCTTCCCGACGAGCGAGCGCGAAACGATTCACCTTGGCCTCCGACAATTTTGAGGGGCGCAAGAATAACAAAAAAGGGCCATGTCGCCATGGCCCTTTTTCAACAGAGGCTCCTTGCGGAGCTGACTTCTATCGGAAGTTTGGATCCTTACAGACCCAGCTTCTTGTGCAGGTAGTGGATATTGGTACCACCGTGCTGGAAGTTTTCGTCTTTCATGATCTCTTTTTGCAGGGAGACGTTGGTCTTGATCCCTTCTACCACCAGCTCGTCCAGCGCCTGACGCATGCGCGCGATGGCGACGTCACGGTTCTCGCCGTAACAGATCAGCTTGCCGATCATGGAGTCGTAGTAAGGCGGTACCTTGTAACCGGCGTAGATGTGGGAATCCCAACGTACGCCCAGACCACCCGGCGCATGGAAGCGCTGGATCAGGCCGGGAGACGGCATGAAAGTAGCCGGGTCTTCGGCGTTGATCCGGCATTCGATGGCATGGCCACGGATGCGGATGTCCTGCTGGGTGATCGACAGGGGCTGACCGGCGGCGATGCGCAGTTGCTCCTTGATCAGGTCCACGCTGGTGACCATCTCGGTGACCGGATGCTCAACCTGGATACGGGTGTTCATCTCGATGAAATAGAACTCGCCGTTTTCGTACAGGAACTCGAAGGTCCCCGCACCGCGGTAGCCGATCTCGATGCAGGCGCGCACGCAGCGCTCGCCGATGAACTTGCGCATCTCTTCGGTGATGCCCGGTGCCGGCGCCTCTTCGACCACTTTCTGGTGGCGACGCTGCATGGAGCAGTCACGCTCGCCCAGATAGAGGGCGTTGCCCTGGCCGTCTGCCAATATCTGAATTTCGATATGGCGCGGGTTCTCCAGGTACTTCTCCATGTAGACCATGTCGTTCTTGAAGAACTGGCCTGCTTCGGATTTGGTCAGGGCGATGGCGGCAGCCAGCTCGGCTTCATTGCGCACCACGCGCATGCCGCGACCACCACCGCCACCAGCGGCCTTGATGATCACCGGGTAACCGATGCGCTTGGCGATGGCGGCGTTGTGCTTGGCATCGCTGTCGACCGGGCCGTCAGAGCCAGGCACGCAAGGTACGCCCGCTTTTTTCATCGCCTCGATGGCGGAGACCTTGTCACCCATCAGGCGAATGGTCTCGGCGCGCGGGCCGATGAAGATGAAGCCGGATTTTTCGACCACTTCGGCGAAATCGGCGTTCTCCGAGAGGAAGCCGTAACCCGGGTGGATGGCAACGGCACCCGTGACCTCGGCAGCGGCTATGATCGCCGGCACATTGAGGTAGGATTCACCGCTGGCAGGCTTGCCGATGCAGATGGTTTCGTCGGCCAGGAGCACATGTTTGAGCTCCCGATCGGCGGTGGAGTGAACGGCCACTGTCTTGATCCCGAGCTCTTTGCAAGCGCGCAGGATCCGCAGGGCAATTTCACCGCGGTTGGCGATGACTACTTTGTCCAACATGGGTGGCAACTTCCCTTATTCGATGATGAACAGCGGCTCGTCAAATTCGACGGCCTGACCATTTTCAACCAGGATCGCTTTGATCACGCCGGTCTTGTCAGACTCGATTTGGTTCATCATTTTCATGGCTTCGACGATGCACAGGGTATCGCCGACATTGACGTGCTGACCGACTTCCGCGAACGGCTTGGCTTCCGGGCTGGAGGAGCGATAGAAGGAGCCAACCATGGGGGAGCGCATCAGGTGACCACTCGGGGTGGCCGCATCAGCGGTCGGTGCGACGGCGGCGGCTGCCGGTGCGGCGGCAGGGGCCATGGCCGGCTGCATCATCATCTGCGGCATGGCTGTGGTCACCTGACCGGAGAAGTTGCGGCTGATGCGAACGGACTCTTCACCTTCGGAGATCTCCAGTTCGGCAATGCCGGACTCTTCAACCAGTTCAATCAGCTTCTTGATTTTGCGGATATCCATTAGCATTCTCTTTCTTCTTTATCTGATCAGTGATTATCAAGCCGCGCGCAACTGATGCACGGCCGCGGTTAAAGCGAATTGGTAGCCATCTGCACCCAGCCCGCAGATTACTCCTTTAGCGACATCAGACAGATAGGAGTGATGACGGAAAGGCTCCCTGGCATGGACGTTTGACAGGTGCACCTCGATAAAGGGGATGGCGACACCCAGCAGCGCATCGCGGATGGCGACACTGGTGTGGGTGAAGGCGGCTGGATTGATGATGATATAATCCACCTGGCCCATGGCCTGGTGGATACGGCTGACCAACTCATGTTCGGCGTTGGATTGCAGGTGTTCCAGTGTGACGCCGAGTTCGCTGGCGCTGTGCTTCAGATCGGCGACGATCTCATCGAGCGTCTTGCTGCCGTAGATGCCCGGTTCCCGTTTGCCCAGCAGGTTCAGGTTTGGCCCGTTGAGCAGGAGAATACGGTGATTTTGCGACATATTGAGTACATCCTCGATGATAATGCTGCTATCTACCAGCTATCTTGTGGACTACCAGAAATCTAGCCATTTTCTGCGCAATTCGGTGTGCACTGGCACACAGATTTCGCAATTATATTGATTTCGTGAAAATTAGCAGCATTTTACTGGTCTAATCTCTACATCTGTCTGTTTTTTGCACTACCTAGTGAAGTGTTAAATTGCTCAGTAGCAGAGACGACAAAGCCGGCACAGGGCCGGCTTTGGAGGCTGAGAAGGGGCGGGATCAGGCCGCTTCGGACTTCTCGCGAATGAGCTTGTCCACCACACCCGGATCCGCCAGGGTGGAGATATCCCCCAGACTGTCGGTCTCGCCTGTCGCAATCTTGCGCAGGATACGGCGCATGATCTTGCCGGAGCGTGTCTTGGGCAAGCCTTCCGCCCAGTGGATCACATCCGGGGTGGCGATAGCACCGATCTCCTTGCGTACCCACTCCTTCACTTCTTTGTGCAGCTCGCGGCTAGGCTCTTCTCCGGCGATCAGGGTGACATAGGCGTAGATGCCCTGACCCTTGATCTCGTGGGGCACTCCCACCACCGCCGCCTCGGCGATCTTGGGATGGGCGACCAGCGCCGACTCTATTTCGGCGGTACCCATGCGATGGCCGGAGACGTTGAGTACATCATCCACCCGTCCCGTGATCCAGTAGTAACCATCTTCGTCGCGACGGGCGCCGTCGCCGGTGAAGTAACGACCCGGGAAGGTGGAGAAGTAGGTCTGCTCGAAGCGCTCATGATCGCCAAACACGGTGCGCATCTGACCCGGCCAGGAGTCGGTGATCACCAGGTTGCCCTCTGTGGCACCCTCCAGCGGTTCACCCATGTTGTCCACCAGCGCCGGCTGTACCCCGAAGAAGGGACGGGTGGCCGAGCCTGGCTTGAGATCGGTGACGCCGGGCAGCGGGCTGATGAGGATGCCGCCGGTCTCGGTCTGCCACCAGGTATCGACGATGGGGCAGCGTTCCTCGCCTATGGTGCGGTAGTACCACTCCCAGGCTTCCGGGTTGATGGGCTCGCCCACTGAACCCATGATGCGCAGGCTCTGGCGGGAAGTGCCCTCTACCGCATCACGGCCCTTGGCCATGAGGGCGCGGATCGCCGTCGGGGCCGTGTAGAGGATGGTGACTTGGTGCTTGTCCACCACCTGGCTCATGCGGTTGGTGGCCGGGTAGTTGGGCACCCCTTCGAACATGATGGTGGTGGCGCCGTTGGCGAGCGGCCCGTAGACCAGATAGGAGTGGCCCGTAACCCAACCCACGTCGGCTGTACACCAGTAGATGTCCTCCTCGTGGTAGTCGAACACGTACTTGAAGGTGAGGGTGGCGTAGACCAGATAGCCGCCAGTGGTGTGCAACACTCCCTTGGGCTTGCCGGTGGAGCCGGAGGTGTAGAGGACGAACAGGGGATCTTCGGCGTTCATTGCCTCGGGTGGGCAGTCGCTGCTGGCGGCGGCAGTTGCCTCATGCCACCAGATGTCCCTGTGGTTGTGCCAGGCAACGTTGCCGCCGGTGCGCTTGAGCACTATCACCTTGCTGACCCGGGTATCCGGGTTGGTGAGCGCTTCATCCACGTTCTTCTTGAGCGGGACAGGGCGGCCGCCACGCAGTCCCTCGTCGGCCGTGATAACGATGGAGGAGCCTGAGTCAATGATGCGACCGGCCAGGGCCTCCGGCGAGAAGCCGCCGAAGACGATGCTGTGCACGGCACCTATGCGGGTACAGGCCAGCATGGCGATGGCCGCCTCCGGCACCATGGGCATGTAGAGGCAGACCACATCACCCCGATGCACACCCTGTGCTTTCAATACGTTGGAAAACTTGCACACCTCTGTGTGCAGCTCGCGGTAGGTCAGCTTGCGATCCTCTGCCGGGTTGTCCCCTTCCCAGATGATTGCAACCTTGTCACCGCGCTGTGCCAGATGGCGATCCAGGCAGTTGGCCGAGACGTTGAGCAGGCCATCCTCATACCACTTGATGGAGACATGCCCCGGGTCGTACGAGGTGTTCTTGACCTTGGTATAGGGCTTCATCCAGTCGATGATTTTTCCCTGTTCACCCCAGAAGGCATCCGGATCCTGCACGGAGGCTCGGTACATGGCCTCGTAACCTGCCTTGTCCAGCAGGGCGCTGTTGCTGATGTGGGCTTTGACCGGGTAGACCTTGCTCTCGCTCATCTGTCACTCCTTTGAATACATTCTTGTAATGATTAAGTAACAACTTATACCTTTGGCGTACGAGGGCAATTAGACTTTTGGATAGATGGAAACATCTGCTTACAGTGCCATTCGTGACAATTCATCGGCGATTGAGTAAAAACATCGGTTTTATCGATGGAGATAGCCATGTTGTCCCTGCTCCTTTGCACCGCCCTCTGGCAGTCCGATGCCTCTACGCTTGCCGATGAAGCCGCACTGGCTGCTCCCCAACCCAAAGAGTTCCCCGTGACGCGCGATCAGAGCGGCTCGCCAGCAGTGCGAGAGCGTATTGCCGATCAGATGGGCAATGCATTTCTGGCGCGCAAACCCCCCGTGACAGTTACCCTAGGGCAGCCAAAACCGCGCTACCCGAAGGATGCACTGATGGCAGACTCGCTCCAGGGCCAGAGCGAGGGGTGGGATGCCAGGTTGACGTTCAGTGAGTGAGCCGTATTTTCGATCATTGAGCGATTCTTGCAGTACTTGCCGGCTTCAACACCAGACTCCCTTGCGGGGGGGCAGCTGGGCTGCCAGATGGGGTTCGGTCAAGGGGTGGCTGAACAGGTAGCCCTGTCCCTCCTGACAGTGCAGGGATTGCAGAAACTGGCGCTGGGCCTGGGTCTCGATCCCCTCGGCGGTGACAGCCATGCCCAGGCTGTCGGCCAGGTTGATGATGGTACGGCACAGCTCCCGACTGTGCTTGTCATCGGGCAGAGCCTGCACAAAGGTTTGATCTATCTTGATGCGATCGATGGGCAGGCTTTTGAGCAAGCTCAGGGATGAGAAGCCGGTGCCGAAGTCATCGATGGCAATCTGCACCCCCAGCGCCTTGAGGCGGGTGAACAGCTGCAAGCTATGGTCGACTCGCTGTATGATGCTTTCCGTCACCTCTATCTCCAGCCGCTCCGCCGGGAAGCCGGTCTCCGCCAGGATGGCCGCGACCCGCTCCACATAGCCAATGGCGTGCATCTCCCTTACCGACACATTGACCGAGAGCCGTGGCACGGCAAGCCCGGCCGCCAGCCATGCCTGTCCCTGCTGACAGGCGGTGCGCATTACCCACTCCCCAATCTGCTCTATCAAACCACACTCCTCTGCCACCGGTATGAAGCGGGCTGGCGCTATCATGCCTTCGCTGGGATGTTGCCAGCGCAACAGGGCTTCCAGCCCGCTCAGGCGGTTATTGGCCAAATCTGTCATGGGTTGATACAGGATGCAGAGCTGATGCTGATCAATGGCCTTGAGCAGCCCCTGCTCCATGCTCATCCGTTCCCGTGTCTGTTCGGCCATGTCGGGACTGTAAAACAGATAGCCGTTACGGCCCTGGCTTTTGGCTTCGTACATGGCGTTGTCGGCGGCACTGACCAGGGCGTCCGGGCTCCGGGCGTGCTCAGGGTAGAGGGCTATGCCGATGCTGGCGGAGATGGCGACCTGCTCGTGTTCCAGTTCGACCGGCTCGCGCAGACGTGCCAGCAGCTGTTCGGCGAGCTGTGCCAGCTCATCCTGTTGTTCGAAATAGGGGATCAGCACCAGGAATTCATCTCCACCTAGCCGAATAGCCACATCGTTGTGACGCAGGCTTTGGCGGATGCGCCCGGCCATCAGCTTGAGCAGTTGATCCCCCGCCCTGTGGCCCAGGTTGTCATTGATCAGTTTGAAACCGTCGAGGTCGATGAACAGCAGGGCGAGTTGCTGCCGATTGAGCTGGGCCGTCTTGATTTCCAGTTCGAGCCGCTCCTGCAACAGGTTGCGGTTGCCAAGTTCGGTCAGAGGATCGTGATAGGCGAGGTGATTGAGCTGCGCCTCTGCCTTGCGAATGGCGCTGATGTCGGAGAAGGTGATCACATAGTGGGCCGTGTTGTGGCGGCTGTCATAGACGGCGCTGACATGCTGCCAGGAGGTGAAGTAGTCGCCATCCTTGCGCAGACACATCATCTCCCCGTGCCAGGCGTGGCTGCCGGGCAGCAGGGTGTGCCAGGGGTAGTCAATGTCGGTATGGCGACGGGGATGCATGATGGCCTCCGGTGACTTGCCCACTATCTCGTCCGGTTCGTACTGGGTCATGTTGCAGAAGGCCGGGTTGACCGAAATGATCTGGCGCTGCCCATCCATGATGATGATGCCTTCTGCCGTGGTGTCGAAGACCACATTGGCCTGGCGCAGCTTGTCTTCCTGATTGCAGCGATCGGTTGCATCGTGGATCACCCCCATGATGCGGCGTCCCTGAGTGTCGGTGGCGGCCACATGATCGGCATGGAGATCGACCCAGCCCCGCATCTGGTTGGGCCCCAGGTAGCTCAAAGTCAGGTGAAGGGGGGCCGTGCCGTTGAGGGCGGTTCTGAGCTGCTCCCCCGACACGGGATCGAAGCGCTTGATGAAGTTATCCATTCCCCCCTGAAACTGGTTGGCGGCCGTGCCGAGCAGGCGTTCGACCTGGCCATCAAATTGCAACCTGTCTTCGGCCACATGCCACTCCCAGACACCAATCTGGCCCGCACTCATGGCCAGTTGCAGCCGTTGCTGCACTTCATACTGCTCGGTGACATCCCGCACTATGGTCAGTATGCCGTCAGGGGTGCCCTGTTCATCCAGCATGGGGCTGTAGATTGCCTGCCAGCGTCGTTGCTGGCCCTGATGGGCCTCCGTCTGGCCGCTCAGGCTCAATTCCACCTGGGGAATGCCGCTGCTGATGATCTGTTGAAACAGGGGTTCCAGCACAGGGGCCAGCGTCGGCACTATGTCACGCAGGTATTTGCCGTAGTGATCTTCCCGGGAGAGGCCGTTGATATCGGCCAGCGTCTGGTTGACGCTGCGGCAGCGAAAGTAGCGGTCGAACACGCCTATGCCGAACGGCGCCAGCTCAAACAGCTGTTGCAGCTCGTTTGGATTCAGTTGACCCTTCGTTGGCGGATCTGGCATGGATTCGGATGTCTCTTCCTGCATGACGGCTCCTGAATTGACTTTCTTGTCACTTAAGGTGTTGTCAGTATGGCATGAAGCGCTTTGGAGGGAAGAGAGAGGGCTGCATTTGCCCCCTATCTGGTCGTGTTGCCGGCTGAAGTGATGGTTACCAGCTGAAGCGATAGCTCAGGGTCAGGTTCACCACGGGTTGCCAATCGCGATCCTTGATGAGCCACTGTTTGGCGCCCACTTCTGTGCCCAGTCGCCACTGTTGCCAGCCCCAGCTGCGTTCCAGCGTGACGCCCCAATCCCGCCACCCCTCGCTGGCACCATAGGCCGCCATGTGAGCCTGGCTGCCTCGCGTCAGCCAGAGATTGAGGGAGAGGGCTGCCGGCAGTGGCAGGCTGTGTTCCATATACCAGATATGGCCATAGCGACCGGTCACATCATAGAGCTGACCCAGGCTCAGCTGATGATCCTCGTCCAGTTGCCAGCCGAGGCGCCAGAGCGCACTGAAACGGGTGCGATCCACCACCTGCATGGGACTGACCCCCAGCGCGAGGAAGCTCTGCTTGTAGAGCGGCAAGGCCAGCCCGGCGCTCTGCCCATCGGCAAAGATCAGGCCGACCATGGTTTCTCGCTCATAGGCGAGCCAGAAGTGGGCGCTGGCGTCAGCCTTGACCCCGGCCTGATTGCTGTCGAGTTGCCACTGGCCGCCCACCTGCCACAGGTTATCCTGCTCCTTGGCCGACAAGGGCAGCGCGAGTGGCAGGGTCAGCAGCAGCCAGCGACTACTTGCCATAGAGCCGCACCCAGTCTCTGTCCTGATGCATGCCCATCAGGTGGCAGATGATGCCGGAGCGCTGGAAGGCATAGATGAGTAGCACGCTGGTGGCACTGAGCAGCATGATAAGGCCGAAGCTGTTGGGCAGAATGGTGCCTTGGCGGGCAGTCCACCACAGCAGCAAGGGGCCCCACAGGTGCACGAAGATACTCTTGTGGAAGATGAAGACGGTCAGCGAATACATGCCGATCCAGTTGAGCGGTCGCCAGCACAGGTTGATGTTGCGCTGATGCAACCAGAGTACGGCCCCGATCACCAGAAACTCCATGCCCCAGATCCCGGCGCGTCCCGTCATGTCCAGCGCCAGCTCGTGCTCGTTGGCGTAGATGTCACTGAGTTCGACCGAACTGCTCTCGCCAAACGCAAGATAGATAACGAGGGCGATGAGGGAGAGGGTGAGTACCAGGCCATTGAGGCGATCCCGCCACTGGGGGCGCTGATGCCAGCACCAGCCGTACAGGAAACCGAAGCAGCCGCTGGCCATGAAGAGATCAAGGCGGGCATCCAGCTCATAGTCGGGGTGTACGTGCAGCTTCATCCAGCTGTCGATATTGCCAAGCAGGGTCTGCACGCCGAATTGATCCAGCAGCAGGCTGAGCACTGTCAGTACCAGCATGCCCCGGATGCCGAACCAGGCGTAAACCAGAGAGAAGAGTGCCAGCAGGCACATCCACAGCATGACAGGATAGAAGGAGATGGCCTCGCCGAAGTTGGGGGCTATGACCAGCCCTTCGACATAGAGCATCAGTATTATGCTGGCAAACAGCACCAGCTTGCCGCCCAGTTGTGGTCTGAAACGCTCCTGGCTGCGACGGCTCAGGTTGAAGGCCGCCAGGGCCAGGTAGATCTGGCTCACCCAGGGGATAAGCCAGGCCGAGACCTGTGCCGTGGTGTTATCCATGGGCAGCAGGTGGCCGGCCATCGCCTTGTGTGACAGATAGAAGCTGTCCCAGAGGGCATGTTCACGGTTGAAAAAGTCGATGTACCAGTAGTTGAGATAGCCGGTGTAGTGCTCGAAGACGGCCATGAAGATGACAAGCCCTCGCAACAGATCGAGACCCGTGATGCGCGCATCCTGTGGAGGCATGCTGTTGCTCCTGTGTCGGTTGGTAAAAAGGAGCCGCACTATAACGGTTGCAACAAAACTGAATGGGAGCTGAATGTAAGCAGATGTTACCGGCCCCCACCACGCCGACCTTGCTGGGACGGGGAATGCGGGGATCCGGCTGTCATGATTTGTAATACTTTTGGTGGTTTTTCAGCCTTTCTGACGGCCGAATGCCTGAATGCCGCGCGCCAGCACCAGCAGGCCGAGCACATGAAAGGGCAGGGAGAGGGCAAGTAGCAAGAGCCAGTGGGCTTCGCTGCCGCTGGCATTGATAAAGCCTATCCAGGCGACCAGCAGGGTCAGCATGCCGGCTATCTGAAAACGGCGGCGCAGCACCACCTCCACCCCCAGGTTGGCGAGATAGAGGGTCAGGAGTATGCCGCCGAAACCGGTGAGCTGGGCCGTGCCATACAGATCTCTGTCCGGATTGAACAGCAAACTGAAGAGCGGCGTCAGACCCTGATCCTGCGGGATCAGGGTCAGCAGCCAGCAGGCGATCAGTAGCAGGGCGGTTTTCATCGGCTTAGTCGGCGAAGGATGCCGGTTTGACCAGGCTGAGGTAATTGGCATCCATGGTGAGGAATACACCCAGCAAGCGAGCACTGGCGCCGTAGAAACCAAAGGGGTCAGCGGCGCGGCAAGCGGCTTCGAAATGGGGGAACCAGGCCAGCAGATGGCCATGCAGCAAGGCTTCCTGCTCGCCTAGCCACTGTTCACGCTGATCGGCACTGGGGGCTTCGGCGGCGCGTATGATGAGGTTGCCCATCAGATCCAGTTCGATCCCGAGGTGATCGACCGGCTGCGGGTATTTGGCACTGACATCGATGGCAAGGCGCACCAGTCGTTGCTGCATGCGGCCGAGGGATGAGGCATCCAGATGGGCGGATTCATAAGGTTGAACGGCCGTATCGGCCAGAAACAGTCCCTTGAAGTCGGCTGCCAGGGCAGTGGCGCGCTCGTCACGCACCAGCAGGCGGGCGATGGCCTCATTGAGCTCGGCGACGGCCGGGCGCATGGGATCCAGCGTGGAGAGGCTCTTCAGGAAGCTTCGCACATCGTAGCTGTCGTATTCGGCGATCTGTTCATCGCTGAGCTCGGCGCTAAACAAGGTGGCGAACCACCAGTAAAGTTCGGCCCGACGTTCGCTAGTGGCCAGAAATTCCTGCATTTTTCCTCCGTGGATGGCAAGCGGGAAACAGAGTGAGCCCGATTCTAACGGCTTTGGCAGAAAAGTTAACCCATAGGTGACAATTCGGCGAACAAGCCAGAAAAAACGCCGCCGATGGCGACGTTTTCAGGGCGTATTGATGGCAACTCAGAGGGGGCGGGTCTCGAACTGAGGCAGCCTATCGGCTATTTCGTGCCGGTGCGCTTTGGAGCCCACGAAGATGTGGAAGCCGGGTCGCTGGCTCTGAGCCTGGTCGAGGATCCCTAGGCGTAATCGGCCCCGGCGAGCTGGCGGATCTCAAGGTGATGAATCAGATATCAGATCTCTTCGCGGTAGATCGCCTTCTTGCAACGGGTGCAGATATGCTGGCGGCGAAAATCGGTCTGGTGCAGCAGGCCGACATCCAGTTGCTGATGATGGCCGCAGTGAATGCAGAAGATGATATCGCCATCGATGGCCTCCGGATGCGCCGCCAGATACTGCTCTTTGGTGGGCAATGTCTCCCACTGGGTGGTGAAAGGGCTTTTGCGACTGCCGGTATAGTAGACCCAATAGAAAACAGCGAATACCGATATGATCAGAAAAAGCATCAGGTTATCCATCATGGTGTACCTCCGTGTTGAGGTGATGCAAGGAAGGATGAGAGAGGCTTGACCCGTCCTGGAACAGGTATGTCGAGTGGAAATTCTTGCTGCCAGCGTTCGGTCGGCAGGCTGGCTGGCGAAAGCTCAGTGCCAGGGGAAGGTGCAAATCGAGATCCATCGGGAGCGTGGCGAGGGTCTTGCCCGGCATGTTTTGCCTCCATCTATTGGCGGTGCAACCGCTGTGCCGTGTAAAGATGTTATCTGTTAGTAACGGCTATATCCATGATCCGGCTCTGGTTTTGGCTGTTTGTTGTCCCGGTTTCTGTTTACTGGCAGGGCTATGGTGTGATTGGTATCGGGGACGGATGGACAGAGGGAGGATTATTCGCCAGCACTATTGTCAGCACGAATGCCAGCGCTATGGCTAAGGGGAGAGCCTGCACTGACTTCGAAATTCGCGACACATTTTACATTTTATAAACATTTTTTTGGGTGGTTGGACTGTCTCTTTGATCCAGCTCACGTTACAATGCGCGGGCCCACTTCACCTAACGCGCAAACGATTTTCAGGAGAGAAACGGATGTTGAAACGTGACATGACCATCGCCAATTATGATCCGCAATTGTGGCAGGCCATCACAGACGAGACCCGTCGTCAGGAAGAGCACATCGAGCTGATCGCGTCTGAGAACTACACCAGCCCCCGCGTCATGGAAGCCCAGGGCTCCCAGCTGACCAACAAGTACGCTGAAGGCTATCCGGCCAAGCGCTACTACGGTGGTTGCGAGTACGTCGACGTGGTCGAAACCCTGGCCATCGAGCGCGCCAAGGAACTGTTTGGTGCCACTTACGCCAACGTGCAGCCGCACTCCGGCTCCCAGGCCAACAGCGCCGTTTACATGGCTCTGCTGCAGCCGGGTGACACAGTGCTGGGCATGAACCTGGCCCATGGTGGTCACCTGACCCACGGCTCCCCCGTCAACTTCTCCGGCAAGCTGTACAACATCATTCCTTACGGTATCGATGAGTCCGGCAAGATTGACTATGACGAGATGGAGCGTCTGGCCGTCGAGCACAAGCCGAAGATGATGATAGGTGGCTTCTCCGCCTACTCAGGTATCGTCGACTGGGCCCGCATGCGTGAAATCGCCGACAAGATTGGTGCCTGGCTGTTCGTCGACATGGCTCACGTAGCCGGTCTGATTGCCGCTGGCGTCTATCCGAACCCGGTGCCCCACGCCCACGTGGTTACCTCCACTACCCACAAGACCCTGGCCGGTCCCCGTGGTGGTCTGATCCTCTCCGCCGCTGACGACGAAGATCTGTACAAGAAGCTGAACTCAGCCGTCTTCCCGGGCGGCCAGGGCGGCCCGCTGATGCATGTCATCGCCGGTAAAGCCGTGGCATTCAAAGAGGCGCTGGAGCCCGAGTTCAAGACCTATCAGGCTCAAGTCGTCAAAAACGCCAAAGCCATGGCGGCGACCTTCATTGAGCGCGGTTACAAAATTGTCTCCGGCGGTACCGACAACCATCTCATGCTGGTTGATCTGATCGGCCGTGAGCTGACCGGTAAAGAAGCCGATGCCGCTCTTGGCAAAGCCAACATCACAGTCAACAAGAACTCGGTGCCGAACGACCCGCGTTCCCCGTTCGTCACCTCAGGTGTGCGGATCGGTACCCCGGCCATCACCCGCCGCGGTTTCAAGGAAGCAGAGTCCATCCATCTGACCAACTGGATCTGTGACGTGCTGGACAACCATGACAACGACGAAGTGCTGGCCAACACCCGCGAAAAGGTGCTGGATATCTGCCGTCGTTTCCCGGTTTATGCCTGATACACCAGCCATGCTGGTTTGAGACCAATGCCACCTGCGGGCTGTCTCTTATACAAAAATCCCCAAGCGTCGCTTGGGGATTTTTTTGAACTTCTCTCCCATTCTGTGATCTGAACCTTTCATCGCTCTCTTCCCTGGTTCTAACATGCCCTTCACTCAACCGG
>NZ_JAACFY010000033.1:0-17060 GCF_029237305.1 Aeromonas sp. 2MA4
GACCAAAGACGGTTAATCGGGCATTTTTATGGTTGTTCACTGGGGCACCTCGGATGATTGGTTTGGTTGGCGCCTCCAGTTTTCCGGGAATGCCCCGAGTGAACAACCTACAGAGAGATCACAGCTAACCCCCGGCCTTGTCATTTATGACTGATACACCTAACTGCGAACCCACTGAACCCTCCTTCGAAGAGCAGTTTGCTGCCGCCCGCGCTTTTGCCATGCGCAGTCTGGCTCGCCGCGAGAGCGCCGAGTCTGAACTGGCCAACCGGCTGCGCCAGCAGGGCTTCAACGAAGATGTCGCCTGCGCTGTCGTCGACTACTGCCGAGGGTATAACTGGGTCAATGACGAGCGCTATGGCGCCATGGCGGTGCGATCTGGTGCTGCCAAGGGTCATGGTCCCATCAAGATCCGCTTTGAGCTGCGCCGCAAGGGGCTGGACGATGGCCAGATAGAGGCCGCGTTCGATCAGCCTGAACTGGACTGGTTCGAGCTGGCTCTGGCCCTGCTTGAGCGACGAGCCAGAGCCAGCGATCTGGGAGACTTCAAACTGCGGATGAAGTGGCTCAAGTATCTGCTGGGCCGCGGGTTTAATCAGGATCAGGCCCGTTATGCCATCGCGACCATGATGGAGAGCGAAACTCAAGACGATTGATCTGGAAGCGGCATGCCATCAACCGTGCTGACCGTGCCATTATCCCGATACAGGTCAGGCGACCCGCCTTATTCCTGCAGTGTGCCGGGTGACCGCCAGTCAGCCCATGAGGCCACAGGTCGCGTCACATCAAGCCACCAAGCGGTGCACAGTTCGAACGGCAGGCCCACGTCCGCGTATTGAGGGTGGGTTCCTTGTTTCTGTAAGCTCACCGACCCGTTTTGCCACGAATATTCCCCCGCGTGTGGCCGTATTTTCTCTGCAAAAACCGCTTGTCTGCCCCCATTGCCCGCCAACACACATTTATGTGCACTTTTTCACCCGTGACCGACCGGCACGTTTTACTTTACCCCGCAGAAAACTTACATTAATGCGGTTAAAAGTCCGTATTCGAATCAAGCAGGATTTTCCATGTATATGTCCACGTCAGAGATACGCGCTGCGTTTCTCGAGTATTTCCGCTCTCAGGGGCACCAGGTTGTCTCTTCCAGCTCGCTGGTACCGCATAACGACCCGACCCTGTTGTTTACCAACGCAGGCATGAACCAGTTCAAGGATGTGTTCCTTGGTGCAGACAAGCGTGCCTACAATCGGGCAACCACTTCCCAGCGTTGTGTCCGTGCCGGTGGTAAACACAATGACCTGGAAAACGTCGGCTATACCGCTCGTCACCACACCTTCTTCGAAATGCTGGGCAACTTCAGCTTCGGTGACTACTTCAAGCAGGACGCCATCCGTTTTGCCTGGGAATTCCTGACCGGTACTCTCCAGCTGCCCAAAGAGCGTTTGCTGGTAACCGTGTATGAAACGGACGATGAAGCCTTCAATATCTGGGCAAACGAAGTGGGTGTGCCGGTCGAGCGCATAGTGCGCATCGGTGACAACAAGGGGGCAGCCTTTGCTTCCGATAACTTCTGGCAGATGGGTGATACAGGTCCGTGTGGCCCCTGCACCGAGATCTTCTATGACCACGGCGATCACATCTGGGGTGGTCCTCCCGGTTCACCGGAAGAAGATGGCGACCGTTTCATCGAGATCTGGAACGTGGTGTTCATGCAGTTCAACCGTCAGGCTGACGGCACCATGGAACCGCTGCCCCGTCCGTCCGTGGATACCGGCATGGGTCTGGAGCGTATCTCCGCCATCATGCAGGGCGTGCACTCCAACTACGAAATCGACATCTTCCAGGCGCTGATCAAGAAAGCGGCCGAGATCGTCGGCACTACCGATCTCAGCAATCAGTCCCTGCGCGTCATCGCAGACCACATCCGCTCCTGCGCCTTCCTGATCGCTGACGGCGTCATGCCGTCCAACGAAGGTCGTGGCTATGTGCTGCGCCGCATTATCCGTCGCGCTGTGCGTCACGGTCGCAAGCTGGGTGCCACCGACGTCTTCTTCTACAAGCTGGCTGCCGAGCTGGCGGTGCAGATGAAAGACGTGGGCGCCGAGCTGATTGCCCAGCTGCCGCTGGTCGAGCGCGTGCTGCGCATCGAGGAAGAGCAGTTCGTCCGTACGCTGGATCGCGGCCTGCTGCTGCTGGAAGACGTGCTGGCCAACCTGGGTGATGCCAAGGTCATACCTGGCGAGGTGGTGTTCAAGCTGTATGACACCTACGGCTTCCCGGCTGACCTGACCGCCGACGTGGTGCGCGAGCGCGAGATCGGCATCGACGAAGAGGGCTTCAATGCCGAGATGGAGAAGCAGCGTGCCCGCGCGAAAGAGGCTTCCAGCTTCGGTGTGAACTACAACGAGGTGCTCAAGCTGGACTTCGAGACCCCGTTTACCGGTTACAAGCAGCTGAGCCAGAAAACCAGCGTCGTCGGCATCTACAAGGATGGCGTCGAAGTGAATGGCCTCATCGCCGGTGAAGAAGCCGTCGTGGTACTGGCCGAGACTCCCTTCTACGCCGAGTCAGGTGGTCAGGTGGGTGATTGCGGTGTGCTCAAGGTAGATGACGGCATCTTCGCCGTGACCGATACCCAGAAAGCGGGCAAGGCCATCATCCACAAGGGTTATCTGGAGCTGGGTACCCTGGAGAAAGGCGCCCTGGTCGAAGCCGTGGTCGATGGCGAGCGTCGTCAGGCTGTGGCCCTGAACCACTCTGTGACTCACCTGCTGCACGCAGCCCTGCGCCAGGCGCTGGGGGATCACGTGACTCAGAAAGGGTCTCTGGTGGGGGCTGAGCGCATGCGCTTCGATTTCTCCCACTTCGAAGGACTGACCATGGCGACCATTCGTCGGGTCGAGGAGCTGGTCAATGCCCAGATCCGTGCCAACCACGACATCGCTACCCAGGTAATGGATCTGGAAGCGGCCAAGTCGGCCGGTGCCATGGCGCTGTTTGGTGAAAAATATGAAGACGACGTGCGCGTCGTGCGCATGGGCGACTACTCCACCGAGCTGTGCGGCGGTACTCACGCCAAGCGCACCGGTGACATCGGCTTCTTCAAGATCATCGCCGAGAGCGGCATTGCCGCCGGTGTGCGTCGCATCGAAGCCGTGACCGGCAAGGGTGCCATCGATTTCATGCACCAGATGGGTGAGCAGATCGAAGAGGCAGCGGCTCTGGTGAAGGGGGATCAGTTCTCCATCGCCGATAAAGTGCGCCAGATACTGGACAAGTCCAAGATGATGGAGCGCGAGCTGGAGCAGCTCAAGGCCAAGCTGGCCGCCCAGGCTGGTAGCGACCTGTTGAGTCAGGTGATCGAGATCAACGGTCAGAAGGTGCTGATAGCGGCGCTGGAAGGGGCGGATCCGAAGTCACTGCGTGGCATGCTGGATGAGCTGAAAAACCGGATGAAGTCCGGTGTCGTGCTGCTGGCAACCAGCAGCGATGACAAGGTCAACCTGATCGCCGGCGTGACCAGCGATTTGACCGGCAAGGTCAAGGCCGGTGAGCTGGTCAATCTGGTGGCCCAGCAGGTGGGTGGCAAGGGTGGTGGTCGTCCTGACATGGCTCAGGCGGGTGGCACTCAGCCGGAAGCTGTGCCTGCGGCACTGCAATCCGTTCACTCCTGGCTGGAAGAGCGCCTGTAAAAGGGCGAGGTGATCTGTGGCACTCTATGTACAGAAGTACGGCGGCACCTCGGTCGGCACACTGGAGCGGATCGAGGCGGTGGCTGAACGGGTTCAACTGACCCGCGCCCAGGGACACGACGTGGTGGTAGTGGTCTCTGCCATGTCGGGGGAAACCAACCGGTTGCTGGGTATGGCCCAGCGGCTGGATCCTGATGCCAACCGGCGCGAGATGGATGTGCTCGTCTCCACCGGTGAGCAGGTCACCATAGCGCTGCTGGCGATCGCGTTGAACAAACGCGGTTGCGCTGCGGTCTCTATGACCGGCGATCAGGTACGCATTCATACCGACTCCGCCTATGGCAAGGCACGTATCACCCACATCGACACCGAACAGGTTCAGGCTGAACTGGGGGCGGGCAAGGTGGTGGTGATCGCCGGTTTCCAGGGCCGTGATGAGCACAATGCCATCACGACCCTGGGGCGCGGTGGGTCGGATACCACGGCAGTGGCGGTAGCCGCGGCCATCAAGGCCGATGAATGCCAGATCTTTACCGATGTGGATGGGGTCTATACCACGGATCCGCGCATCGAGCCCAAGGCCCGTCGTCTTTCCACCATCACCTTCGAGGAGATGCTGGAGATGGCGAGCCTGGGAGCCAAGGTGCTGCAGATCCGTTCGGTGGAATTCGCGGGCAAGTACCGCGTGCCACTACGGGTGCTGTCGAGCTTTGTCGATGGAGAGGGAACCTTAATCACATATGGAGGTGAGAGGATGGAAGCTCCCCTGGTATCCGGGATAGCCTTCAATCGCAACGAGGCCAGTCTGACCATTCTGGGTGTGCCGGACAGGCCCACAGTTGCGGCGCAGATCCTGAATCCGATCAGCGACGCCAACATAGATGTCGACATGATAGTGCAGAACACGCTGGGGGATGGCACAGCCGACTTCACCTTCACGGTGAATCGTGATGACTATCGCCGGGCGCGCGCCTTGCTGGAGGAGACCGCCAGCGAACTGGGGGCCGCCTGCGTGCAGGGCAACGGCGAGATAGCCAAGGTGTCCATTGTCGGTGTCGGCATGTGGAACCACCCTGGCGTTGCCCGCACCATGTTCAAGGTATTGGGCGAGGAAGGGATCAACATGCAGTTGATTTCCACCTCTGAAATCAAAATATCCGTGGTGATTGACGAGAAGTACCTGGAGCTGGCCGTGCGCGCCTTGCACGCCGCTTTCGGGCTGGATAATGAGCCTCATGAGCAGCCCTTGGGGAACAATCCCTGATTGATTTAGTTTCAACCATTTACCATATCGGTATCTTTGTAAGATAATGTCGCATATCGATATAAATACAAAACAGGATACAGGAGCAAGCGAATGCTTATTTTGACTCGTCGTGTAGGGGAAACCCTGATGATTGGTGACGAAGTGACTGTCACCGTACTGGGCGTTAAAGGCAATCAGGTTCGTATCGGTGTTAACGCACCGAAAGAGGTCTCCGTACACCGTGAAGAGATCTACATGCGGATACAGGCCGAGAAAGTGCCGGGCCAACCGAATTTCTAAGCCGCATCGATAGCTGCTTTAAGGCGACACTGGTTGTGTCGCCTTTTGTTTTTTTGCGCGTCTGAAATGGCCCTGCAAGGCACTAAACTGTGGGGTAAGTGCCGATATTGTTTGAATATTCCACGCTTTGTCCAAATGCTGAGCGAACACGCTTTTTTCTCCAAAAAAGTGTTTGACTAAAAATCCCTGTGAAGTATTATCAGCCCCGCAAACGGAGAGGTGGCCGAGAGGCTGAAGGCGCTCCCCTGCTAAGGGAGTATGCGGCTTATACCCGCATCGGGGGTTCGAATCCCCCCTTCTCCGCCATTTGCGCCCGTAGCTCAGCTGGATAGAGTACCTGGCTACGAACCAGGTGGTCGGAGGTTCGAATCCTCCCGGGCGCACCATATTACGACTCAAGCAAGAGTCATGTGTTGACCATCAGCAAGTCGACACTTTGGAAAAGGCTTACTGATAAGTAAGCTTTTTTTATCGTTTTAAATCAGGGCGCCCGTAGCTCAGCTGGATAGAGTACCTGGCTACGAACCAGGTGGTCGGAGGTTCGAATCCTCCCGGGCGCACCATTTTGAGCAGTACACAAAAGTTTGTGAGCGCCCGTAGCTCAGCTGGATAGAGTACCTGGCTACGAACCAGGTGGTCGGAGGTTCGAATCCTCCCGGGCGCACCATTTTGAGCAGTACCAAAAGTTGATGAGCGCCCGTAGCTCAGCTGGATAGAGTACCTGGCTACGAACCAGGTGGTCGGAGGTTCGAATCCTCCCGGGCGCACCATACAGACAGCCTCGACTTAGGTCGGGGCTGTTTTTTTATGTGCCGGAGCTGGCCAGACAGCCCTTGATGCCTGGCAACATGACCAATCGTCCCCTTTCTCTCCCCTCATCTATGGGTTTCCACCCGGCCTCACCCCTGCGTTCACCTCGTCCTGCTGATCCCCCTGAATACCTTGCACCCTAGCGCCATTCTGCGCTCCTCTGCCAAATAGCGGGATGAGCCAAGCCGATGGGCAAGCGTGGCAGGCTCGACGTGACGAGACCCGTAGAGCTGCGGCCAATAAAAAAGGATGCCGCAGCATCCTTTTTCTCACACCTGTTCAGAGACTCAGCTTTTCAGCCATTTGCGAATGCGGTTGGCATCGCCGATGGGGGTGCGCTTGCCCACAGAGTTGAGCAGTATTATGGCCAGCTCACGGCTGTCGGGTTTGGCGCGCATCACCAGACAGCGGCCTGCCTCATCGGTGAAGCCCGTTTTGGAGAGGCGCACACCCCAGTCAGGGTTCTTCACCAGCGGGTTGGTGTTGTTGAACATCAGGCGATAGGCGGGGGTACTGAAGCGCATATCCCGGTTTGCATCCTGAGTGAACTGGCGGATCAGCGGCTGGCGATAGGCGGCGGAGACGAGCTTGGCCAGATCCTGGGCGGTGGAGACGTTGCGCGTCGACAGGCCGGTGGAGTCGTGGAAGCGGCTGTTGCGCATGCCAAGCTGTCTGGCTTTGTTGTTCATGGCGCGGATGAAGGCCTGGCGGCCGCCGGGATAGTGGCGTGCCAAGGCCGAAGCCATGCGGTTTTCGGAGGACATCAAGGTCAAATGCAGGGCATCACGGCGCGTCACCTTGGTGCCGAAACGGATGCGTGAATAGGTGTGCTTGACGTTGTCCCTGTCATTCTGATCTATGGTCAGGGTCTGGTTGAGGTTCTGTCGCCCCTCCAGTACCACCAGCGCCGTCATCAGCTTGGTCAGCGAGGCGATTGGCCGAACCCGGGTGGCGTTTTTCTGATACAGAGTCTTGCCCGTGTTGACGTCCACTACAAGGGCACTGCTCGATCGCAGTTGCAGTTTGGCCGGGTTGGGGGCAGCCAATGCTGCTGGCAAACCCAGCAGTCCAACCAATGCATATACCAGCGCCATTGCGCTAACCCGACACCGCATACTACCGACTCCGTTTACATCGAAAAAAGGCGCTAGATTCACGCATTTTTACTCTGGTTTTACAAGGGTGCCCGTGGGAATTCACCACTATTTTGGTAAAAAAAGAGCCATCTTGCGATGGCCCTGTGTGTTTGACTCAATCCCGTGGGAGAACGGCTTTGCGTTTGCTCAGCCAGCGCCAGAGCAGGGCGACAATGCCCCCCAGCAGGAGCACCAGCGGCAGGTAGAGAATGATGCTGAGAAACTGTGACTCATACTGGGCTGCAAGCTTGGTGTGGCTCAGATAGTAACCCAGACCGACCAGCGGGCAGATCCACATGATGGAGCTGATCAGATTGACGATGAGAAAGCGCCCCTGGGGGATCTCGGTCGCCCCGACGATATAGGGGTAGGCAGTGCGTACGAAAGCAATATAGCGGGCGGTGATCAGGGTCAGGATGCCGTACTTGTCCAGCAGATAGAAGACCTTCTCCTTGTGCCTCTCTTCCACATGGGACAAGAGACGATGGTACATCTGGGTATGGCCGAGGAAGCGACCCTGCATATAGCCCAGCCAGGTACCGACGAAGGTAGCCAGGATAAGTAGCGGCACTATGCTCAGGGAGAGCACATCCTGATAGATGAGTACCCCCGTCAGGATCAGCAGGCTATCACCGGGCAAGAAGGCGGTAGGGATGAAGCCATTCTCCAGCACCAGAAACGTCAATAACACGCCGCAGACCATAAAGGCCATCTTGGGATCGGACAAGGTCACCAGATCCTGATGCATAAAGGCGTGAGCCAGTTGGTAAAACTGCTCCATTCTTGCAAACTCCGCAGGTTAGCTGGGTTGATCGAGCAAAGGCACGGCGATCACCTTGTCGATGCGCAGACCATCCATGTCAACAATTTCCAGTTGCCACTGTTCCAGTGTGACCAGATCTCCGATCCTGGGAACACGGCCAAGGAGCAGCATAATAAGCCCTCCGAGGGTGTGGTAGTGATGTTTTTCTTCTTCCGGCAGTTGAGCCAGTCTCAGGCAGTCTTTCAACTCCGGCAGGGGAATGAGGCCGTCCAGCAGCCAGCTGCCGTCGGCTCGCTGGAATGCCCAGTTATCCTCGCTGTCTTCCTGCTGAAAATCGCCTGCCAGCGTCTCCAGCAGATCCTGCTGAGTGACCAGCCCCTGCAACTCGCCATATTCGTCCACTACCAGCACCATGTGCTCGGCGTGGGTGCGAAAATGATTGAGCAGCTCGAGTCCGTTGAGGGTCTCCGGCAACAGGCTGCCATCCTGGGTCAGGGCCGCCAGATTGATGGGCTCCCCTTTGATGTAGGCGTGCAGCACCTTGCTGACGTTGATGATGCCCACCAGATCGGAAAGGCTGCCGTCACAGACGGGGAAGCAGCTGTGGCGATACTCCACCAGTCGCTGCAGGTTCACCTCCAGTGGCAGCGCGAGATCCAGATAACGGATGTCGCTGCGCGGCACCATCAGGGAGGCCAGACTGCGTTCGTCGAGACGAAACACGTTGCGCAGCATAGTGTGTTCATGATCTTCGATGACCCCGGCTTCCGAGCCCTCCGCCAGCATGGCGTGGATCTCCTCCTGGGTCACGTTGGCACCACCATCCTGCTTGGCCCTGAGAATACGCAGGCTGGCGTTGGTGGAGGCCGACAGCAGCCAGACGAAGGGGCGGGTGACGGCAGCCAGCCACATCATGGGGCGCGCGACCAGACAGGCGAGGCGTTCGGCGTTGAGCTGACCGAGGCGTTTGGGCACCAGTTCACCGACAACGATGGAGAGGTAGGTGACGATGACGATCACCAGCACGGTCGCAAGCATGCTGCTGCTCTTGGCGGCCATGCCCCACTCCTGCAGCCAGAGCGCCAGCGGTTGGGCCAGCAGTGACTCGCCGTAGATGCCGTTGAGCAGACCTATGCTGGTAATGCCTATCTGGACGGCGGAGAGGAAGTTGGTCGGATCTTCGCTCAGTCTGAGGGCTATGGCAGCAGAACGACTCCCTTCGCTCGCCATCTTGCCAAGGCGGGCCTTGCGTGCGGTAACAATGGCGATTTCCGACATGGCAAAGACGCCATTGAGCAAGATCAATCCAAACAGGATCAATATTTCCATACTGCCACTGCACTCCCGATAGAAAAGATCGCTGGCAGTGTAATGAATTTGGGGGAGATGCGCTTGTGAAAGCAGGTGATTTGGCTCGCTAAATTTGTATGAAAATGTGAGCAAACCCGCGGGGATGGGGCAGATAAACAAAAGCCCCCTGTGAAAAGGGGGCTTTGTCAGGACTGCAGCCGACTTACAGGGCGGCGATCTCTACCTGCTGTGCCTCGAGCGTCACCAGTTGGGCACGGTACTCTTCCAGCTTCTCGCGCTCCTTGGCAATGACGGCTTCCGGCGCCTTGGCAACGAAGGCCTCGTTGCCGAGCTTGCCTTCGATACGGGCGCATTCACCGACCAGCTTGGCCACTTCTTTGGCCAGACGGGTCAGTTCGGCATCCTTGTCGATGAGGCCAGCCATGGGGATCATCAGCTCGGTGGCACCGATCAGCTTCTTCACCGACAGGGGCGCCACTTCGCCGTCCGCCAGTACGCGGATGGATTCCAGACGGGCCAGGGACTTGAGGAAAGCCTCGTTGTCACCGGCGCGCTGGGTGTCCTTGGCATCGCACTTGAGCAGCACGTTCAAGGCCACGCTCGGCGCCACGTTCATCTCGGCGCGGATGTTGCGAATGCCGACGATAAACTCCTTCACCCACTCCTGATCCGCCATGGCAGCGTCGTCTACCTTGGCGGCATCGAACTCGGGGAAGGCTTGCAGCATGATGGTGTCGGCGTGCACGCCGGTCAGCGGCGCCACCGATTTCCAGATGGTTTCGGTGATGAAGGGGATGATCGGGTGCGCCAGACGCAGCAGGGTTTCCAGCACAGTCACCAAGGTGTGACGGGTGGCACGCTGCTCGGCCTCGGAGCCTTTGCCCAACACCGGCTTGGTCAGCTCCAGATACCAGTCACAGAACTGGTTCCAGATAAATTCGTACAGCACACCGGCGGCGATGTCGAAGCGGTAGGTGTCCAGCGCGGTGCGGAAGTCGCGGATGGCGACCTGCAGCTGGGACTGGATCCAGCGATCTGCCAGGCTGAACACCATCTCACCGCCGCCAAAGCCACAATCCTGATCTTCGGTGTTCATCAGCACGTAGCGGGAGGCGTTCCACAACTTGTTGCAGAAGTTGTTGTAGCCGTCCAGGCGCTTCATGTCCCAGTTGATGTCACGACCGGTAGAGGCCAGCGCCGCCAGGGTGAAGCGCAGGGCGTCGGTACCGTGTGCCTCGATCCCTTCCGGGAACTGCTTGGCGGTACGCTTGCCGATCTTCTCGGCCATCTGCGGCTGCATCATGTTGCCGGTGCGCTTCTCCATCAGGTCTTCCAGCGAGATGCCGTCGATCATGTCGAGGGGATCCAGCACGTTGCCCTTGGACTTGGACATCTTCTGGCCTTCTTCGTCACGGATGAGGCCCGTGATGTAGACGGTCTTGAACGGGACTTGCGGCTGGCCGTTTTCGTCCTTGATGAAGTGCATGGTCATCATGATCATCCGGGCGATCCAGAAGAAGATGATGTCAAAGCCGCTCATCAGCACGTCGGTCGGGTGGAAGGTCTTGAGTGCTTCGGTGTTGTTCGGCCAGCCCAGGGTGGAGAAGGTCCACAGGGCGGAGCTGAACCAGGTGTCGAGCACGTCTTCGTCCTGACGCAGTACTGTTACGGACGGTATGCTGTGCTTGGCACGCACTTCTGCCTCGTCACGGCCCACGTAGACGTTGCCGGCGTCGTCATACCAGGCCGGGATGCGGTGACCCCACCACAGCTGACGGGAGACACACCAGTCCTGAATGTCGCGCATCCAGGAGAAGTACATGTTCTCGTACTGCTTGGGCACGAACTGGATGCGGCCATCTTCCACCGCTTCGATGGCGGTCTTGGCCATCGGCGCCACACGCACGTACCACTGGTCGGTCAGCATGGGCTCGATGGGCACACCACCGCGATCGCCGTAAGGCTGCTGCAGCACGTGATCCTTGATTTCAGCCAACAGGCCCAGCTCATCCAGCTTGGCCACAATGGCCTTGCGGGCGGCGAAGCGCTCCATTCCGGCGAACTCGCTCGGCAGGGCGGCGTCGTAGGCGGTGCTGGGGTTGCCGTTGGTGTCGACCACTTCGGCCTCGGCGCGCACGTGGGCGTCCAGGGTGAAGATGTTGATCATCGGCAGGTTGTGGCGCTTGCCCACTTCGTTGTCGTTGAAGTCGTGGGCCGGGGTGATCTTCACGCAGCCGGTGCCCTTCTCCATGTCGGCGTGCTCGTCGGCAACGATGGGGATCAGACGGTTCACCAGTGGCAGCAGTATGTGCTGGCCGATCAGCGCTTTGTAACGGGGATCTTCCGGGTTCACGGCCACTGCGGTATCGCCCAGCATGGTTTCCGGACGGGTGGTGGCGACGATCAGGTGATCCTGACCCTCGGCGGTCTTGGCGCCATTGGCCAGCGGATAGCGCAGGTGCCACATGTGGCCCTTGATCTCGCGGTTCTCCACTTCCAGATCTGAGATGGCGGTGTTGAGTTTCGGATCCCAGTTCACCAGACGCTTGCCGCGGTACATAAGGCCATCTTCGTAGAGACGGACAAACACTTCCTGCACGGCACTCGAGAGACCCTCATCCATGGTGAAGCGCTCGCGCTCCCAGTCCACGGAGTCGCCGAGGCGGCGCATCTGGCGGGTGATGGTGCCGCCGGACTCTTCCTTCCACTGCCAGATCTTGTCGATGAAGGCATCGCGACCGTAGTCGTGACGGGTCTTGCCCTCTTCGGCGGCGATCTTGCGCTCCACCACCATCTGGGTGGCGATACCTGCGTGGTCGGTGCCCGCCTGCCACAGGGTGTTCTTGCCCTGCATGCGGTTGTAGCGGATCAAGGTGTCCATCAGGGTTTGCTGGAAGGCGTGACCCATGTGCAGGCTGCCGGTGACGTTCGGCGGCGGGATCATGATGCAGAAGGAGTCTTTGCTGGTGTCGCCGTGGGGCTTGAAGTAACCCTGGGCTTCCCAGTGCTGATAGAGCGCCTGTTCGATGGCGTTGTGATTAAAAGTCTTTTCCATGGTCTCGCCGTAATCTGGATGGATGGAGTCTGGTGTTGATTCGTCGTGGATCGAGGGTGGTGCAGTCAGGGCTGCGCCGGATCCGGTGCGGCAAGGACGGGCTGATCCCTCATCTCGAGGGCATGGCCTGCCTGGCGATAGTGCTTGTAGCGCTCGCGGGCTTGCTGCTTTTGCGTTTCGTCAGTGGGGACAAAATCTACCACTTGAGCGAAGTGTCCTGCAAACAAAGGTGTCTCTCTGGCCAGATTGATGAGGCGGGCGTAGCGCCGTTTCGGCGGCTGATGGCCTATCTCCACCGGCGCCTGACCGCTCTCGCCTTGCAACTGGTGCGGCACGAAACGCTCTGGTGGCAGTTGCCACAGCAGCTCGTCCAGGCGCAGGGCCTGCGCCTCATCGTCGCAAAACAGGTAGAGGTGGCCTGCGCCCCACGACTCGGCCGCCAGTTGGCAGGCGAGCCGTTCGACGGCGCTGGCCTGTGCGTCATCCTGTTCGTTCATCAGGTAAAAAGTCACTTGGCTCATCAGGTTGATCCCGTTTTGCGGTGACGGACTATTGACCGCCGAAGAGGCTGACAGGGAGTTTTCCCGCCTGCTGCTCACTGATTCAAGAATGAAACAAGGAAGAGGCGGGCCTCTTCCTTGTGGTACTGGGCAACTCCCGGGCTTCCGATGTATTCATCGAAAGGGGCAGGGGAGTTACTCCTTCTCTTCGATATCCACGCCTGCCCGGTTGAGCAGGAACTGGGTCAGCAGGGGAACCGGACGACCGGTGGAGCCTTTGTCCTTGCCACTCTTCCAGGCAGTCCCGGCGATATCCAGGTGGGCCCAGTTGTACTTCTTGGTGAAGCGTGACAGGAAGGCGGCCGCGGTAATGGTACCGGCCGGACGCCCGCCTATGTTGGCCATGTCGGCAAACGGGCTCTCCAGCTGTTCCTGATACTCCTCGAACAGCGGCAGGCGCCAGGCGCGATCGCCAGCCTGCTCGGAGGCGTTGAGCAGCTCGTGAGCCAGCGGGTTGTGGTTGGCCAGCAGCCCCGTGGTGTGGTGGCCCAGCGCTATGATGCAGGCACCGGTCAGGGTGGCCACGTCGATGACGGTCTCGGGATCGTAACGGTCCACATAGGTGAGCGCATCGCACAGCACCAGACGGCCTTCCGCATCCGTGTTCAGCACTTCAATGGTCTGGCCGGACATGGAGGTGAGGATGTCACCCGGGCGATAGGCGTTGCCACCCGGCATGTTCTCGCAACCGGCCAGCACGCCAATGACGTTGATGGGCAGCTGCAACTGTGCCAGGGCATGCATGGTACCGAGCACGGAGGCGGCGCCACCCATGTCGTACTTCATCTCGTCCATGCCTTCGGCCGGCTTGATGGAGATGCCGCCCGAATCGAAGGTCAGACCCTTGCCGACCAGCACTATGGGCTTGGCATCGGCGTTGCCCTTGTATTCGATGATGGCCATCATGGCTTCATTCTCGGAGCCACGGGCTACCGCCAGATAGGAGTTCATGCCGAGCTCGGCCATCTCCTGCTCGCCGATCACCTTGGTGGTGATATTGTCGAAAGAGTCGGCCAGACGGCGGGCTTGGGAGGCAAGATAGGCCGGATTGCAGACGTTGGGCGGCATGTTGGCCACGTCGCGGCAGACTCGGACCCCTTTCGCCACGGCCAGACCGTGGGCGATGGCTTTTTCACCAATGGTCAGTTCCCGACGCGTCGGCACATTGAATACCAGCTTGCGCAGCGGACGGCGCGGCTCGGCCTTGTTGGTCTTGAACTGATCAAAGTTGTAGAGGCCCGCCTTGGTGGTTTCCACCGCCTGACGCACCTTCCAATAGGTATCCCGCCCCTTGACGTGCAACTCGGTCAGGAAGCAGACAGCCTCCATGGAGCCGGTCTCGTTCAGGGTGGTGATGGTCTTGTTGATGATCTGCTTGTACTGGCGTTCGTCGAGTTCCCGCTCCTTGCCACAACCGACCAGCAGCACGCGCTCACTGAGCACGCCTGGTACTTGATGCAGCAACAGCATCTGGCCTGGTTTCCCTTCCAGGTCGCCACGGCGCAGCAGCGAGCTGATGTAGCCATCGCTGATCTTGTCCAGTTGTTCGGCAACCGGAGAGAGACGACGGGGCTCGAATACGCCGACCACGACGCAAGCACTGCGTTGCTTCTCAGGACTGCCACTCTTTACACTGAACTCCATGGAATCTCCTACATCCTAAAGACAAAAGGCACCTTTTATTGAATAATGCGGTGCTTGTTGGGGTATCAGAGGCGGAGCGAACAGCCATAGGCTCCGCAGTTCAAACTGGTAAAAATCCAATATAGGGCCCTATTTTTCAGGCATTCGACTAAAAACACAAGTTTACTTGGGAATGACTGTGATCGTTTTCCGATATTTGTTCAGGGAAACCCTGAAAACGCAGCTGGCAGTGTTATTCGTATTGCTGCTTATCTTTGTCAGCCAACAATTTATCAAGATCATCGGCGATGCCGCCGATGGCGAGGTACCGACACGCCTGGTTTCCACCCTGTTGCTGCTCAACCTGCCGAATATGGCGTTGTTGATGCTGCCTATCAGCCTGTTTTTAGCCATCTTGTTTGCTCACGGGCGCCTGTATGCCGAAAGTGAGATGACGGTGCTGCATGCGGTGGGATTCAGTCACCGCTTCGTGATGCGCTGCGCCATGGTGCTGGCCCTGTTGACGGCCGCCGTTGCGGCCTTCAACACCGGCTGGATAGCTCCCCAGGCCAAGGAACGGGAGTATCAGGTGATCGATGAATTCAAGGCGGATCCGGGTATCTCTTTCCTGCAGGCGGGTCGCTTCATGGAGCTCGACAAGGGACGCCTCGTTGCCTACATCCAGGAGTTGAATGACAAGGGGTCTCTGCTGCAGAAGATCTTCGTGCTGCAACGCTCCCATGATGGCAAGCCGCCCTCTGTGGTGGTCGCGACGGAAGGGGTAGTGACCCTCGACAGCAATGGCCTGCAATGGTTGACCCTGAAAGATGGTTCTCGCTATGAGGGGCACTTCAGCACCAGGCAGTTCCAGATCTCCGAATTTGACGAGTACAGTCTGGTGATCCGTCAGCAGGAGATGGAGCGTTCCAACCGCAAGGCGGCCGCCAGGCCGACGGTCGAGCTGCTGGGGACTCAGGACAACGGCATGATGGCCGAGCTGCAGTGGCGTATCTCGTTGCCGCTCTCCATTCTGGTGCTCACCTTCCTGGTAGTGCCACTGGCGCGGGTCAACCCCCGTCAGGGCCGTTATGCCAAGCTGCTGCCGGCCATCTTGCTCTATCTCTCCTACTTCCTGTTGCTCAGCGCGGCGCGCTCGGCCATCGACAGCGGACGCCTGCCCCATTGGCCGGGTATGTTCCTGGTGCCCCTGGTCTATCTGCTGTTGATCGGCCTGCCGCTCAACTTGCAGGGCACCAGTTGGTGGAACGGGGTGAAAGGACGCTATTTCAACAGAAAATCAGCATGATGCTGCAACTTAGGAATCTCGCCTGATGTTTGGCATTCTCGATAGATATATCGGCAGGGTCATTTTCATGTCGATCCTGCTGTGTGAACTGACCCTCGTCGGATTGGCTGCACTCATCAAGTATGTGGAGCAGCTCAAGTCGGTCGGGGAAGGCAACTACGACATGATCAATGCCCTCTATTACGTCCTGCTCTCCATGCCCAAGGAGGCGGTTCAGTTCTTCCCGCTGGCTGCCCTGCTGGGCGGACTCATAGGGCTGGGTCAGCTGGCGACCAGCTCTGAGCTGGTGGTGATGCAGGCGGCGGGCCGCTCCAAGATCAGTATCGTGATGGCGGCGCTCAAGACTGCGATCCCCTTGATGATACTGGTGGGATTGATGGGTGAGTATGTGGCGCCCATCGCCAAGCGGATGGCAGACGACGTCAAGGCTGGCGCGCTGTCAGAGGGGCGATTGACTGTTTCTGCTTATGGGGTCTGGGCACGTGATGGCAACAACTTCGTCAATATCAACGGGGTGCGCAACGATGGCGCACTGACCGGCATCACCCTTTATCGCTTCACGCCAGAGCGTAAACTGATCGATATCCTCCAGGCTCGCGAAGGCGTGTTTGAGCAGCATCACTGGCTGCTCAAGCAGGTCCAGATCACCCGTTTTGACGATCCCGCGCAGATCCTGAGCGAGACGCAGGCCCAGATGGAGTGGAGCTCAGAGCTCACGCCCAAGCAGCTCGGGGTGGTGAGTATCGACCCAGAAAACCTGCCGGTGGCCGGTCTGCTCGACTACATCGGCTATCTCGATGCCAACAAGCAGGATGCCGGGCGTTACAAGCTGGAGATGTGGCGCAAGCTGTTGTCGCCGCTCTCCGTGGTGGCCATGATACTGCTGGCTTCCTCCTTCATCTTCGGTCCGCTGCGCTCGGTGAGCATGGGCGCCCGCATGCTGATGGGGATTATGACCGGCTTCGCCGTCTATGTGAGCGATCGTGTGTTCGGCCCCATCAGTCTGGTGTACGCCGTGCCGCCGATCCTGGCCGCCATTGCTCCCAGCCTGTTGTTTGGCGGAATCTCCTTCTATATCTTGAGCCGCAAACAGTAGCGGCCTGCATAGACCAAACAAGAAGGGTACCCACTGGGCTGTCTCTTGATCACATCTGTTGATGCTCAAGAGACAGTGCCAGTTCATAGCCTTCAAGGAGGGTCTGTAACCTAAACCAGCCCTCCCATAACACCGCTATCGAGGCTCGCCCCGTTCTCTTGG
>NZ_JAACFY010000034.1:0-10472 GCF_029237305.1 Aeromonas sp. 2MA4
GCGCAACGGGCAGAACACTTGCAACCGTGGCTGCATGAGTACAACTGGCATCGTCCTCATGCAAGTCTGGGCTATAAGCCCCCCATCAGTCGTCTTCAATCTGTGAACAACCTGGTGGGTTTACACACCTAGTCGAGGTTGGTCTCCTTGTCATCGTTGTAGCGCAGTGCAATTTCGTGAAACAGCAGGTGGATGCGGGCGAAGGCATCCGTGATGTCGGGATCGAAGTGACTGCTGCGCCCCGCCAATATGATGGGGACCACCTCCGTATGGGACATGGCCGCCTTGTAACACCGCTTGCTGATGAGGGCATCGTACACATCTGCCAGTGCCATCAGTCGGGCCGACAGGGGGATTTCGTCCCCCATCAGACCGTAGGGGTAGCCGGTGCCATCCCATTTCTCGTGGTGGTAGCAGGCGATCTCCTTGGCTAGCCGCAGAAACTCGACCTCCACTCCCAGCGCTTCCTCTGCGTGGACTATGGCCTCCTTGCCGAGGATGGAGTGGTGCTTCATCTGGGTGAACTCATCCGCATCCAGCTTGCCGGGTTTGAGCAGGATCCGGTCCGGTACGCCGACCTTGCCGATATCGTGCAGGGGGGCAGACTTGAACAGCAGATCTATGGTCTTGGGAGTCAGCTCTGCACGAAAGCGAGGGTGACCGCACAGGGTTTCCGCCAATAGCTTCACATAGTGCTGGGTGCGCAGTATGTGGTTGCCGGTCTCGTTGTCCCGGGTCTCGGCCAGAGAGGCGAGGGAGTGGATGGTGATGTTCTGGATCAGCTCGTTTTCACGGGTACGCCGTTCCACCTCCTGTTCCAGATAGGCGTTTTGGTCATGGAGCAGATCCCGTGCAGCTTTCAGCTCAAGGTGGTTTCTGACGCGGGCCAGTACGATGGCGGGAGAGATAGGCTTGTGGATATAGTCCACGGCGCCGAGTGCCAGTCCGTGCGCTTCTGCGCTCTCCTCTACCTTGGCGGTCAGGAAAATCACCGGAATATGCCGTGCCTGCGGCATCTCCTGCAGTGCCTGCATCACCTGATAGCCATCCATCTGGGGCATCACCACATCGAGCAGGATCAGATCCACCCTGGTGCCTGATGACAGTATCTCCAGCGCCCGCTGGCCACTGATGGCCACCTTGATCCGATAGTGCGGGCCCAGCAGGGCGCTGAGCAGGGAGAGGTTTTCAGGGGTGTCATCGACCACCAGCAGTGTGGGTTTGGTGTCGGGATCCAGCAAGTTGAGCATAGTGGTGCCCTCACTCTTGGTTGAACAGATCGGGCCTGAGGGCCCGGACTTGTTGCAGGTGTGCCAGTGCATCCGTAAAACGGAAGCGGGTCATGGCGTCTGCCATCGTCGATGCTGTTTCTCCCAGCTGTCCAGTCAGCTGTTTCTGATGTTGCTGGAACAGGGTCAGTGCTTCTGCATCATCTTCCACCAGCAGTTGGGTCAGCTGCGCCAGCAGGGGCGCTATGTCTGTTGGCTCTTGCTCCGGCAGGTCGGGGGAGGGCTGGGTGGGCAGCAGGGCCAGCACGCCATCGCTCAGTTGCTGTTGCATCTGCAGCCCCTGTTCGGCCAGCGGTAACAGGCTGGTGGTGTCGTCTCCGCGGGAGAGCGCACTCTCCAGCCTGGCCGAGATATCTCGCAGTGGATCGGCGCCCAGAGTGGCGGCAATCCCTTTGAGGGTATGGGCTTGCCGATGGGCTTCCTCCCGGTCGTCTGTCTGCAGGGCGGTGATCAGACTCTGCATGGGTTGGGTTCCCTGTTGGGCGAACCGTTGCAGCAGGTCCTGATACCACTCCCAGTTGTGCATCAGCCGTTGCAGGGCCGCCTCGGCATTGAGCCCGAGCGCCTTTAGCTGCGGCAGCAAGGGCAGGTCCTGTGGCGAGGGTGAGGTCTTGCGTGTTGCATCGGTTTCACGACTGAAGGCGGGCACCCAGCGCTGCAGGGCGGCATAGAGCTTGTCGGGGTCGATGGGCTTGGCGATGTGGTCATCCATGCCCGCAGCCAGGCAGCGCTCTCTGTCACCGGCCATGACATTGGCCGTCATCGCCAGGATGGGGATATGCTGCCCCGCGCCTTCCTGTTCGCGCAGCTGACGGGTGGCGGCCAGTCCGTCCATCACCGGCATCTGCATGTCCATCAGGATCAGGTCGTATGGTTGTTGCTCTGCCATTTTCAGGGCTATGGCACCATTGCCGGCGATGCTGACGTCGGCTCCCACCGCTCGCAGCAGCTCCATCGCCACCTGCTGGTTCAGCTCGTTGTCTTCTGCCAGCAGTATGCGGAGTCCGTCGAAGCGATAGCTGTGGCTGGGCTGGGGGGGCTTCAAGGTGATCGCCGTGGTTTGATGGCCAAACAGCCCTATGATGGTATCGAACAGCACTGAGGCACACACCGGCTTGACCAGCACCCGGTCAAAGCCGGCGGACTGGGCTTCGCGAAAGACCTCTTCCCGCCCATAACCCGTCACCATGACCCGATAGAGCCGCTTGCCAAGGCCGCGGGCAATGAGGCGGCGCCCGGTCTCTATGCCATCCAGCCCCGGCATGTGCCAATCCAGCAGCACCACCTCATAGGCGTTACCTTCCTGTTCGGCGCTGGCGATCATCTGCAAGGCCTGCTGACCCGATTCGGCGGTGTCCACCACGAAGCTCATGCTGCGTAGCAGGGCAGCCAGTATGGTGCGGGCGCTGGCACTGTCGTCGGCCACCAGCATGCGGCGCCCACGCAGGTCCAGACTCGGCAGATAGCGTGATCTGTATCTGCCACGGCCGAGTCGGGCGGTAAACCAGAAGGTGCTTCCCTTGCCCGGTTCGCTCTGCACGCCGACCTCCCCCCCCATCAGTGCCGCCAGTTCGCGGGAGATGGCGAGCCCGAGGCCGGTGCCGCCGTATTTGCGGGTGGTAGAGCTGTCCGCCTGCTGGAAAGACTGGAATAGCCGCTGCTGCTGTTCCTGGCTCATGCCGATCCCCGTGTCCTGCACCGAGCAGTGCAGCAGCACCTCCTTCGACAGTTTTTCCAGGCAAGTGACCTTGACCAGTATCTCCCCCTGCTCGGTGAATTTGACCGCATTGTTGGCGTAGTTGATCAGGATCTGGCCGAGCCGGAGGGGATCGCCATAGAGCAGGGTGTCGAGCTGGTGATCGACTTCGAACAGTAGCTCTATGCCCTTGGCTTCGGCCTTCTCGCCCACCAGGGTCGCCAGATTTTCCAGCACATGGTCGAGATCGAACTCGATCTGTTCCAGATCCAGCTTGCCCGCCTCTATCTTGGAGAAGTCGAGGATATCGTTGATGATGCCGAGCAGGTGCTGGGCCGAGCGCTGGATCTTGCCCACATAGTCGGCTTGCTGCGGATCGAGCCGGGTTTGCAGGGCGAGGTGGGCCATGCCCAGAATGGCGTTCATGGGGGTGCGGATCTCGTGGCTCATGTTGGCGAGAAAATCGCTCTTGGCCCGGGTCGCGCTTTCTGCCAGCTCATAGGCCTGCTCCAGCTCCTGAGTCTTGGTCTGCATCACGGCGAACAGCTCATCCCGGGTCGGTTCGGCGAACTGCTGCTGCATCTGCAACAGCAGAGCGTCATCGGGCCAGTGCGGCAGGTGGCACACCAGGGCGATGTCAGTGTCAGAGTGAGGAACCAGCCGGATGTTGCCATGGGCAGCGCCGGACGGGCTGTGCTGCAGTGGCTCGTCTGCCGAGAGGGAAACCCACAGCTCCTGCGTATGGCTCTCCAGCCACAGCTGGAGTTGCAGCGAGTCGGTGGTCGCCGTCAGCTGGCGTACCAGCTCCGAGGTGGTACCCGCCAGCGGCGCCACGAAGGTGGGGTTCTTGTCGATGCAGGTGAGCACCTGGATCACCTTGCGTCTGGCGGTGAGGGCTGCCGCCGGGCCAGAGAGCCTGATATCACCGATCCGTTGCCGCATCTAGCGCTCCTTCTCCGGTTGTACCCGCAACACGATGCAACTCGCATCGTCCGTGCTGCGGCCGCTGTGGTCTATGACTTGACGGGCCAGGATGGCGGGATCCGCCCCCAGATCCAGTGCGCCGTCACGCAGGTTGAGCGACTCGCTGATGCCATCCGAATAGAGCATCAGCACATCCCCCGGCTCCATGGGCTGGCGTTGCAGCAAGGGGGTGGGGAAGCGCTCCCCCAGCACACCATCGCGGGAGATGCCGCGCCAGAGGTCATGGCCGCGCAGACAGATGCGGGTGTTGCCGATACCGGCGTAGCTCAGTTCCCCCCGGTCACTGTTGACCAGGGCTATGCCAGCTGCCGCTCCCCGGGTACCGATGCAGTGTTGGTGCAACAGCTGCAGCAGAGGTGCCGGCTCCTGCTCATGGGTGTTTTGCAGCGCCTCTTCCAGTGTCAGTGCCAGCTTGTTGGCCGAGGTGCCGTGGCCGCTGACATCGATCAGCACCAGCAAGACGCCGTCGGGGGAGGGACGGATAAAGACCAGATCGCCGGAGACCTTTTCCGGATAGCAGGGCCTGTTTTCGCTGGCCCATGCCAGTTTCAAACCAGGCTGACCCCATGGCTGGGTTGGCATAGTGAGGCGTATCGTCGAGGGTGCCGAGCCCAGCCACTTGCGAGCCTGCACCAGGGTGCCCCCTTCCGGCGGTGTGCTTATGGTGAGCTCTGACATCATGCGCCGCACGCCGGGCAGCCCCAGCCCCAGGGTGCCCGAGGTGCTGTAGTGATCCTGCAGGGCCTGATGCACATCCGGTATGCCGGGCCCCTTGTCACGGGCGATGATGTCGATGCAGGCTCGTCCCTTGGGGTGATGGAGGATCAGGGTGATCTCTCCCTGCCCGGCGTATTTCAGGATGTTGCTGCCAAGCTCGGAAACCACGGTGGAGAGCATGGCACGATCCACGTCAGACAGGCTGGCGATATAGGGGAGTCGACGCACCGCCATCACCGTCAGGTGCAGATCGATATCGTGGCGCAGCGGATAGTTGGCCTCCTGAGTCGCATGCTCTTGCATCATGGCGGTTTACTCCTCGCCCTTGAGACGGCGGACGTGGGCGAAGGCGTCGTCCATGTCGATGAAGCAGCGCAGCGGCCCAGGCTGCGCTTCGGCCAGCGACAGAAACGCGGCGATCCCGGCATTGAGCCCCACCAGCAGGCAGATGGCGCCTAACAGGCGGCATACCTCGGCCAGCTTGCGTACCTGTCTGAACTCATGGTGATCCAGCAGCATGACGCCGGAGAAGTCGAGCAACACTGCATGGTGACGCCCGTGTACCAGTCGCTGGGAGAGGGCCTGCATCAGCATCTGCATGCCATCGTCACCGAGATCGGGACGCATGCTGACCACTATGCAGTCGGCCACATCGGCGATGCCAAGATCGTTGTTGAGCTGCATGGTCATGGCCGTATCCTAGAGGGTGGAACCGACCCGTTTGAGCGCTATTTCGAAGGCATCTCTCAGGGTTGCCGTGGTACGGACGTCGCCGACCGACACCCCCAGCTCCACCATGGTGCGGGCAATGGCGGGGGAGACTCCCGAGATGATGGCCTCACAGCCCATGAACTGGGTCGCCTTGGTGATCTTGATCAGCTGGTTGGCGACGCCGGTATCCACGGTGGCGACACCGGCAATATCCAGCACGAAGACCCGGGCCCGGGTTTCGGCGATCTTGGTGAGTGACTTGTTCATCACGTCGGCGGTGCGCATTGAGTCGATGATCCCCACCAATGGCAGCAGCAGGATCCCGTCCCAGATAGGGGTGACAGGGGTCGACATCTCCTGCAGCGACTTGTGCAGCTCCTCGCGCACTCTGGCGGCTTCTTCCGCTTCCACCATGGCACGCTTGAGCTGGCGGTGCTGCTCCACCTGCGCCGTGATGTCGGTGGCAAATTTGACGATTTTGCTGGGCTTGCCGTTCAGATCCAGCACCGGGTTGTAGGATCCCTGGATCCAGACCTCCTGTCCCTGCTTGCCGAGCCGGCAGAATTCGCCTGCGAGAAACTCGCCCCGTCGCAGGGTTTCCCAGAAGGTGCGGTAATCTGCCGACTGGGCGTAGTCCGGGTCAACCAGCAGCCTGTGGTGCTGGCCCTTCAGCTCCTCCAGCCGGTAGCCCACAATGTCGAGAAAGCGTGGATTGGCATCCAGTATGGTGCCATCCAGTGAGAACTCCACCTTGCCCATGACCCGGCTCAGGGCATTGAGCTGGCCCTCGAAGCTGGCAGTGAGCTGCTTCTGCCCGGTCAGATCCATGGCGTATACGATGATGCGGGTCAGCTGCCTCTCGACATCCAGAACCGGGCTGCAGGCACCCCGGATCCAGATATCCCGCCCCTGTTTATCCAGCAGGTGAAACTCGCTTTCCTGTGACGTGCCGCTGCGCAGCGTCTCCCAGAAAGTGTCATAAGTGGCAGACTGAGCCTCATCCGGGGAGAGCAGCATGCCGTGGTGCTTGCCCTTTAGCTCATCCAGCGGATAGCCCATGATGGTGAGAAAATGAGGGTTGGCATCCAGGATCTGCCCTTCTGGCGAGAGTTCGAGCCGGGCCAGCACCTGATCGATGGCGTCCATCCCGGCCTGATGAGGGGAGGGGGCCGAGCCTGTGGTATTGGAAGGGGAAGTGTGCGCGTCCATGGCATCTCCAGTGAGAGGGAGTCGTTGATTTTGATGTCAATAAAGGGTGCTAAGCAGTTATAGCCCACTCCGGCCCTTCCGACTGGAATAAAGGGCCAAAAGAGGCTTGTCATCTTCCGGTTGCTGGATGTTTATTCCGAGGGGACAAAACAGGGCGGGAGCTATCCTCCGAGCCCTGTTTTGTGGCGAGTTTCACGGTTTGCATCGGCAGCATGGGGCAGGATTGGCACCCTGTTTCATTCACATCATGAGTTGTGCCATGCCCGCTTTTTCCCGTCTTGCCCTGATAGCATCCCTGTTTGCCGCCACCCTCAGCCTGCCCGCCCTGGCCGATCAGATCGTGACCAGCCCGGCTGGTGTCACGACTGTGACCCTGGCCCAGCAGGCTCCAGTTCACTGGGTCTCGGTAGAGCAGATTGCCAAGAGTCTGGATGGTCTACCCCCGATGGCGGTAGGTTTTGATATCGACGATACCCTGCTCTTCTCCAGCCCGGGTTTCTATCGCGGCAAGCAGGAGTTCTCGCCCAACGACGAGAGCTATCTGAAGAACCCTGCCTTTTGGGAGAAGATGAACAACGGCTGGGATGCGTTCAGCATGCCGAAAGAGGTGGGCAAGGCGCTGATCGCCATGCACCTCAAACGCGGCGATCACATCTATTTCGTCACTGGCCGTTCGGCCACCAAAACGGAAACCGTGAGCCAGACCCTGCAGCAGACCATGGGGATCCCGGCCGATCGACTCAATCCAGTGATCTTCGCCGGCGATCAGCCGGGCCAGAACACCAAGGTGCAGTGGCTCAAGGACAAGCAGATGAAGGTCTTCTACGGCGATGCGGACGGGGATATCAAGGCGGCGCAGGAGGTCGGCATTCGCGGCATTCGGCTGCTACGGGCGGCAAACTCCAGCTATCGCCCGCTGCCGCTGGCTGGCGCCCTGGGAGAAGAGGTAATCGTCAACTCCCAGTTCTGAGCGGCGTAACCGCTATAAAAAAGCCGGATCCTGTCAGGATCCGGCTTTTTAGTGAGTCTGTTGCGCGGATGCTGGCATCGTGGCATGGGTTGCCGACAAGTTCCCCTTGTTAGCGGACGGCGGTTTATTCCGCCCAGGGCATCTCGGGCAGGGAATCCAGAAACTGGGCGTAGCGCTCGAGGTTGAAGGGGCCCTGTTCAGCCTCCATCGCCATCAGCTCGGCCCCGAGGGCGCAGGCGATATATTGCAGCGCCTCTTCCCGTGGGGTGCCCTTCATCACCAATCGCATCAGGGTCGCCTTGACCTGCAACGGATGACCGTCGATCAGCTGGTTGTCGACCATCTCCAGCAGGGTTTGCTCGTCAAAGAACTCGGTGGATTCGCTCATGGTGTACTTCCTCGTGATGCCATAAAAGATGCCAGTATAACGAAGCTGGCATTAACACATTGAAATATTGCGATAAAAACATTTCTGTGGCGCCAGTTTTTGTTACTCATACTTATCCGTGGGTTTGCTGTCAGCAAACGAAAACCATCATAAAATTGCATGGACGGATATCAATATGCCCACCATAGACTCCCTGTTATCCCATCCCCAAAACCTGCCCAATGTACCCGAAGTCATGCGCGATCTGGTACAGACCTTCAATGAGAAGGAGCCGGATATCCTGTTGATCGCCAAGAAGATCAACAAGGATCCCGTCATCTCTGCCAAGCTGCTGCGGCTGGCCAACTCCGCCAAGTTTGGCGGCAATCGTCAGGTTGCCACCGTCAACGAAGCCGTGGTGCGGCTCGGCGTCGATGTGGTACGCAACATGGTGCTGGCCTGTGGCCTGACTGGCTCCATTCATTCGGTGCCCGGCATCGATCTCAGGCACTTCTGGGGCAACGTGTTCGATGTGGCCGAGCTGGCCAGGTTGCTGGCCAGGCTAAAGGGTATGAAAGGGGAGGAGGTGTTCACCTGTGCCCTGCTGTTCGACATGGGGCGCCTCATCATGCATGTGGGTCTGCCGGAAAACATGGTTAACCACATTCAGGATCTTGAACCCAGCAAGGGGCGCGCCAAGGCAGAGGAGCTGGTGGTTGGTTTCAACTATGCCCAGACCGGGGCCGAGATGGCCAGGCGCTGGCAATTTCCCCTCAGTATCTGCCATGCGGTGGAGTACCACTACAACCCCATGCTGGCCAAGGAGTTTTCTGTCGAAGCTGGCCTGATCCATCTGGCCATCGCCCTGGCGGCCCAATCGGATGTGGGGGAGGTGGCGCCGCCCGAGTGGCCAACTCAGGTAGCAGACCGACTCGGTCTGCCATGGTCTGACTGCGCCGCCGTGCTGGTGGCGATGCGGGAACACGGCAATGGCTATGCGGGTTTGCTGGCGGCCTGAGCCCGTTCATATTGTCACCGGGCCGCAATGCGGCCCTTTTTCATGGGGTTTGCCTTGCCAACCCTGCGGTGCAGAGGCAGTCTTGAAGGCCTGTATTTTCTGAAAGAGCCCTTGTCATGATCCTCTCCGAGCGCCTGCTGCTGCGCGAACTGACCATCGCTGATGCTCCCTTTATTCTTGAGCTGCTTAACGACAGCGATTTCCACCGTTACATTGGCGATCGCGGTGTGCGTACCCTGGCGGATGCCGAACACTACATCCAGCAAGGGCCCGCGGTCAGTTATGCTCGCCATGGCCACGGCCTCTATCTGGTGGCGCGCAGAGGCGATGAAGCCAAGATTGGCATCTGTGGTTTGATCAGGCGAGACACCCTGCCCTGTGAAGACATCGGCTATGCCTTCCTGCCCGCCTATCGTGGTCAGGGTTATGGCATAGAAGCGGCAAAGGCGGCGCTGCAGGACGGCCGGGAAAGGTTGGGGATTGTGCGTGTCATCGCCATAGTCACACCGGGCAACGAACGATCACTGACACTGCTGGCCAAGCTGGGGCTGGTACAAAGCCGGCTGGTCAAGTTGAGCGAGGATGCCGACGCGTGTCTGCTGCTGGAGGCTGCCGGAGCTGAAACGAGCCTGGCTTGAGGTATGAAGCGGGGATGCGGCTGACAGTCAGTGATGGAAGGCGATGCTGACGGCGCAGGTTCAGGAGAATAAACAGGAGTTGAAACAAAGAGGCCGCCGTGAGTTGCGGCCTGTCTGCATCGGGTACTGCCGGAGGGCAGGCAGGATCAGTTGAGGTCTTCGATGGAGAACTCGCCAGCGATACCATCACAGGAGATGGCGAAACCGCCGCTGAAGCGGGTGCTGAACTGGATCAGGAACGCATCGGAATCCTGCTCTTGCACAGGCAGGTTGATGGGTTTGCTACGACGCAGGGGTTTGTGTGTATGTATGGTTTTCATCATGGTATTTCTCTATATAAATTAAGTGTTTGCTCCTTGTGTTGGCAAATGTCAGGTTAATGGACGCGGTTGACTTTGTGGTCAACAAGCGCGCAGGAATACCCAGCCCTGTCAGGGGCGTCTGCACTATCAAGGAATATGCTGATGCATAAATCAAATTGGGTGGGCAGAGCGGGTCTGCGCCGTGAGAGCCGGGCAACGCAGGCAGACAGCCTGACGGTTCTCGAGGCGAGTAAATCAGAGGGAGGTTATGCGGATACTGACAGGATTCATCGTGAGTGAAGCATTGCAGGGTAAACATAAACAGGGCTGATTAACTAGCCGGCGCGCATTCTCTCCTCGATATGAATAAAAAGCAAACAATTATTTGGTGATTTTGTGCCAGCTCCGTTTTTGTCGTGTTCTCCGAGATAAAAAGGGCTCCCGTCGGGCTGTCTCTTATACAAAAATCCCCAAGCGTCGCTTGGGGATTTTTTTGAACTTCTCTCCCATTCTGTGATCTGAACCTTTCATCGCTCTCTTCCCTGGTTCTAACATGCCCTTCACTCAACCG
>NZ_JAACFY010000035.1:0-9131 GCF_029237305.1 Aeromonas sp. 2MA4
CCGGTTGAGTGAAGGGCATGTTAGAACCAGGGAAGAGAGCGATGAAAGGTTCAGATCACAGAATGGGAGAGAAGTTCAAAAAAATCCCCAAGCGACGCTTGGGGATTTTTGTATAAGAGACAGCCCACTGGGTGCCCTTCTTGTTATTCATATCCTGCTCGCCAGCTCACTTGTTCAGCTGCTCCAGGTTCTCCTGCTTGCTCAACACCACCACTTCGCACTCGGACCAGATGTCCTGAAAGGCGCGGGGAGCCTTGCGGTTGAACAGACACATCAGGTTGCCAAGGCCGAATGCCGCCGTCGCCAGCCGGATCAGGGCCTGGGTGATGCGAATATTGCTGCCATCCGCATTCTGAATGCGCAGTCGCCAGGCGCGCATGCCTATGGTCTGACCGGCACGGGTCCAGAACCAGGTGTAGAAACCGCAGATGATGAAGGCGAGCCAGGCGCTGTAGAGCGGGCTGGTCAGCAACCAGGAAGCGTCTTTGCCTTCCGGAAGGGTGGCAGCGCCGGTTGCCAGCAGCAGATGCGCTACCCCCATACCGATAAAGCCTGCGATGATCAGCAAAGAGATGACCACCAGATAGTCATAGAGCAGAGCGCCGAGGCGGCGTAGCAGACCCGCCGACGGGTAGTGCGGGGTAGCGGTAGAGACAGGTTTTGGTGAGACGGGTGTACGCTTGGCCATCGTTTTTATTCCATTAATATGATGCGGGCATTCTATGTAACTGACCTTGTATCGGCAAGGCGTTGAATAAATGAGCAAACGAGAGCGTGCACAAGAAAAACACCTTGCATGGCATCGCGCCATTCGTATAATCCCTCGCAGTTGCCCGGGTGGCGAAATCGGTAGACGCAGCGGATTCAAAATCCGCCGATGAATAATCGTGTCGGTTCGAGTCCGACCCCGGGCACCATATTACAGTTTCATGCCGTACCACGGCAGACCAGAAACCCGCATAGCGTAAGGCTTGCGGGTTTTTTGTTGTCTCTTGTCGTATCATAAAGCCTCATGACATCCCCCCATTTCTGGGGGTATCTCTGGGGGTACAGTCCCTAGAAGGGGTAAAAAGTACCCCCACAGCTCGCTATCCCTTGCCATTCCTGGCCTGTGGAGTTGCGACTTATACCCCCAGCGTCCGTCACGTACCCCCAAGTTAAAACGGGAGATACCCCCATGCCGCTATCCGATACCGCTGCCCGACAAGCCAAGTTCAATGGCAAACAGCAGAAGCTGTCTGATGAAAAGGGCCTGTTCTTGCTGGTCACTTCGTCCGGAAAATACTGGCGCCTCAAGTTCCGCTTCGGTGGCAAAGAGAAGGTGCTGGCTCTGGGGGTCTACCCAGAGGTTTCTCTGAAAGAGGCAAGAGTTAAGCGTGAGGATGCCCGCAGGCAATTGGCGGAAGGTATCGACCCCAGCCTTGCTCGTAAGCAGAGCAAGGTTGCCAGCCGGCTTGCCAGCGAGCACAACTTTGAGGCCATAGCCAGAGAGTGGCACCAGAGCCAGTTAGCTATCTGGAGTCCAGGTCATGCCAAGAGGGTGATCGAGTCCTTGGAAGTGGATGCCTTTCCAGACTTAGGGCTGGTGCCAGTTTCTGAGCTGACAGCTCCCATCATGTTGGATGCTCTGCGCAAGGTAGAGGCAAGGGGAGCCACCGAGACCGCTGGACGGGTACTGCAGCGGATCAGTTCAATCATGCGTTATGCCATCCAGACTGGGCGGGCAAGCTACAACCCGGCCCAGGATTTGAAAGGGGCTCTCAGGGCCACCAAGCAGGAACATCGGCCGGCACTGCCGCGGGCTGAACTGCCGGAATTTTACCGACGCTTGGCTGCTGAGCCGTTGAACCCCGCAACCCGTCTAGCTTTCCATCTGCTGATGCTGACTATGACTCGCCCTGGTGAGGTCCGTTTTGCTCGCTGGGATGAGTTCGACATCGAGCGAGCCGAATGGCGCATCCCGGCTGAGCGGATGAAGATGCGGGCTCCCCATATCGTACCGCTATCCCGACAGGCTCTTGCTGTGCTTGAGGAGCTGCGCCAGGTATCAGGGCATTGTGAGCTGCTGTTCCCGAGTGAGCGTAAGCTGACCGACCCCATGAGTGAGAACACGCTGAGTTATGCCATGGGACGGATGGGCTACAAGGGGATTGCCACCCCACACGGCTTTCGGGCTTTGGCATCCACCACCCTCAACGAGGAAGGCTTTGATCCGGATGTCATTGAGCGTCAGCTTGCCCATGCTGAGCGTAACAAGGTGCGGGCGGCCTACCATCGAGCGGAGTACCTGGACGACCGGCGCAAGCTCTTGCAGTGGCTGGCTGATTTCTATGAATCGCAACAGGGTGGCAATGTTCGCCCGGTGAACTTTCACAGAGCAGGGTAAGCGGTAGGAGGGGGCGGGACGTTAAGCGACCGCTTGACTCGTTATCACACCAGCGTTAGGATTTACCCATCATGGCCCATTCTTTAGAGATTGGGCCTTTTTCATACCCAAACATATCCAAACTCGGCCATCGTGCCGAGTTTTTGCGTTGGAGAATCCCAAGTCAAAATCAGCGTCATTCATCATCAACAACAACTGCTTTATCCCTTTCAAGCCCGACCACTGTGTCGGGCTTTTTCATTTCAGGAGAACTCACATGACAATACCGAAAACAGGGTTTATTCGAGAGGCACAACTGGTTACTACGGCAAGCAAGGTGGGCCCGTTACCGTTCAGCAAGTCAACGCTGTGGAGGATGGTTGGTGAAGGCAAGTTCCCTAAGCCAATCAAGCTGGGAGTCCGGGTCACTGCCTGGCGTTGTGAAGAGGTTCACGAGTGGATCAACGCTCAAGGCCAAGCAGCGTAAGGAGGGAAAGATGCAAAAAGAAAAAGGCCGTACCGCGAACGGCACGACCCAGCTTGAGCAGGGTCAGCATATCACCAAGTACGAATTGGTCGCCACCCACCTGCTGGAGCAGGGAGCCCAGGGCGTCAGCGCCTTGTCTGGCCTGGCTGGGCTCCATGACCTCAACTTGCGCAACAGCATTGGCCTACTCCGTCGAAACCACGGGGTAGCTATCACTGATGCGTTTTTTGAGCACCAACATAGCGGCGGCGGAATCACTCGCTTCAAACGCTATTGGCTGGCTGACCGTGATCAAGCCCATAAACTGGTGACACTGATCAACCACTGGCGACACCAGAGGCAGGCCGCACCACTGGCAGATAACTACGTTGCCATTCTGTGCGCCCGCACGCCGGCAGCGGTCCCCCTTCCTCCCGCCGCTTAACCCCGAGGTATTCCATGCAAAAACATTATGGGCTCATTGCCCAGGGTGAAGCCTTGCCCAAAAACAGCCATCCCTTGTCTACATTGCTGCCCATCCATCAGCATGAGGTCGGCGGTAAACGGATCCAGGTCGTCCACGCCCGAGAGCTTCACGCCTTCCTCAAGGTGGGCCGTGGCTTCTCCACCTGGGTACAGGAGCGGATCAGGGAGTATCGCTTTATCGAGGGGCTGGATTACACCGTTGTCGAAACTTTGAGCTCCCCCATTTCGGGGAGCACAAAAGCACGCCCGCAGCGGGTGAAGGAATACCATCTTGCGCTCAACATGGCCAAAGAGCTGGCAATGGTCGAACGCAACAACGAAGGCCGGCAGGCTCGCCACTACTTCATCGACTGTGAGCGTCGCCTATCCATCGTTGCTCCCGAGCAACAAGCTGTCGCGGTGGCTCATTGGAAGGCTCAGCGGGAGGTAACCAAGGACTACCATGGGTTGATGTGCCGTGCTCTGCAGCAGACCCGTACCAGCGCAGGTAAGGAGACCAAGGCACACCACTGCAGCAACGAACTGAACATGCTCAACCGGTTGGTGCTAGGGGTGGATGCCAAGCATTGGGCCGAATTGCATGGTGGTTGCCGGGAAGTGCGTCAGCACATGGATTCTCATCAGCTTGAACAGATCGCCTATCTTGAGCGCAGCAACGCAACCCTAATTGACGCTGGGATGCCATTTGCCGAACGTAAAGCGCGTCTCTCCAGCATGCTGGCGGCACATGTTGATAGGGAGAGGTGGGCATGAATTACCTTCCTCTCTTGTCCCACAACGTCCAACAGGGTACGATTCTCCACGCAACGGCAAAATCCGTTGCCGAGATTGGCGTCTCGAAAATATCTACGGAGCCGACCCACGCTCTAGCGTGGTTTTTTGTCGGTACTCGTTCCTCATTTCTTGGGGCGCTGCTGGCCTACCTGGTCGGTGGCCCCTACAGTGTTATGGCGGTTCGGGCGAGGGCCCCGCAAGGGGCGCTGGGTTCCGTAGTGACCAGTTACGCCAACCTTGTCCGGGCTGCCACCAGTTGGAGATTGGCGTCTTCCGGTGGTAGAGAAAATCTAACCACTACGGAGGCTGCCATCATGGCTACTGTCCCCACCCCAGCTTTACCCAAAATCTTCACCTTCCTGATCCAGCGCCCCTGCGCCTGCCGTTTGGCAGAGCTTCGTCGTATCCGCACTATCGCCATTATCGCCAACACCGAGGCCCAAGCCCGCGCCAACTTGCCTGGCTTGTCACTGGTGTTCATGTCCCGCACTCCGAGCAAGGGGGTGGCAGCATGACCAAGTTCACCCCATCCCGTCTGGAGTCCCTGCTCGAGCAGTTTGCCAGTGTTCTGGAACAAACCGATTTATGCCGCCAGGAGCGGGCTCAGTTCCACGCTTTGCTTGATGCCCTGCGTATTGAGGTTGGGCTCTGCCAGGAGGTACTGGCATGACCTATTTCGCATGGGCTAATGGCAGCTCGCCGGCCACTTTCATCGGCCCTACTCATCCACGTACTGGGAAACGGTCACAACAAGGCAGCCTGAGTGCCTTCATGTGTCGAAGTGATCGGGATCGTTTCCTTGCCCAAACCAAAGGCGCCGCGGTGGCTGTTACCGCTAAAGAGGCTCGAGAACTGAAAGCCGGTTTAGATGATCGGGCGTTCAAGGAGCTGGTTGTAGTTCTGCTGGGAGGTGCCCGCCATGAGTAATCGACTGATCAACACCCTGAATGGCCGCATGTGGCGCGAGCTGTCACGCAATCCACTGCGCCCTGCGGTGCTGCGAGAGCTGTTCAAGCGGCTGACCAAGGCCCAGAAACAACCAGGCGAGAGCAATGCAACAGGGGGATACCATGACTGAGATAACTAAGCTGGTGGATCAGTTGGCACAGGCCTACTTGGTCGCCCGGGGCAATGTGTTTACCCACCTGGGGATCCAGCTCCCCCTTGCTACAGACTCACTGACGATGGCCATCCATAACAACATCGTGGGCGCTCACTTGGAGCATGCCGGGGCGCAGCAGGGGCAAGCTGATGCTTTGCTGATGCTGCGGCATATGGTGGTGAACGATGAGCTCACTCCACTGGGAGCCTTGGTGATGGATCAGATGTATTGCGCCTTCTGCGCCGATGTTCGCCAGATGCTTGAAGAGGGAAAGGATCCTGTGGTTGAGCTGACCCAGGAGAGCAAGCAGAGGGCAATGCAATGACAGTGGTATACCAAGGAACTGCAGGCTCCAGTCATCAAAACCGCCCTCCATCCCGGGCCGGTGCCTTCCTCAAGTTTGCTGACCTGGACGATCTGCAGGTGGTCGTGATCCACACCGGTGAGCAAGCCAGTCGGGATGCAGGCATCAGGGCCACCCTGCAGCGCGCTCACAACGAGGCTATAGCCACAGATAACCCTATTGATCCGGAGGTGGAACCAGAGCAGGCGCTGTATGTGGGGCCTGCCCAGCTGGATGAGGAGGCCCGCCTCTACAAGATGGCCGATCGGGATGCCACCAAGCGGGTCATCATTCACCAGTTTGGCAACCTGGCCCCCGAGAAAGCCAAGCGGTTGATCGTGGCACTGCGCAAGCAAGCACCCAGGGCAGAGCTTTACCGTGGTCATCAGGGCCAGAACGCCGAGCCCTGGCAGCTGGTGGATGTGGTGGCCTTTGAGCAGAGACTGGCGGCAGGCACTCAATCGGACGACGCGCCCTGGTCAGACAATGTGGCTCCACTCCATTTGGTGAAAGGCAATCCAGAGGAGGGACCAGAGCTGCCTGCCGGGTTCGAGGTGCGGGGATCGCGCCTGTGTGCCTTAACGATGGTGGGCCGGGGGGAGGATGCCCGGCAAGAGTGGGTACCCATTGCCAGTCCCGTCCATGTACTGGCTGAAACAGCTGATGAGCAAGGCCGAGGCTATGGCCGCTTGTTGGAGTGGCGGGACAGTGCCGGGCGGGTGCGGCAGTGGGCCATGCCGGTACGCTCCCTGGTCCCGCGCAACGGAGAGGAGGTGTTTGCCGCGCTGCTGGATGCGGGGCTGCCCTTCATCGAGCTTGGTCATAAGCGCAAACTGGCATCCTACCTGATGAGCTGCCAGCCCAAGCGGCGGATCACCTGTGTCGAACGCACTGGGTGGCATGGCCATGCCTATGTGCTGCCCGGTGGGTCCATTGGGCCGGATGCTGAGGGGGTCATTCTGCAGACCGCCGGCTACACCGCCAGCGACTTTACCGAGCACGGTACCCTGGCCGGCTGGCAACAGGGAGTTGCAGGGCTTGCCGTGGGCAACTCCCGTCTCTGCTTTGCGCTGTCACTTGCCTTTGCTGCGCCTCTGCTTTCCTTGGTAGGCATGGAGGGCGGTGGCTTCCACCTGAAGGGTGAGAGTACCGACGGCAAGACCACCGTGATGAAGGCGGCCGCGAGTGTTTATGGGTACCCGGATCGGTATTCCCAAACCTGGCGGGCCACCGGTAATGCCATCGAGGGGATCGCCAGCCGGCGTAATGATGCCTTGCTCTGTCTGGATGAACTGGGCGAGCTGGACGGCCGGGAAGCAGGACAGACTGCCTACATGCTGGCCAACGGCCAAGGCAAGGGCCGCAGTAAGCAGGACGGTGAGCTCAGAGAGCGTAAGGCCTGGCGGTTACTGTTCCTCTCCACCGGTGAGTTGAGTCTCGAGGATCATGCCGCCAGTGCCGGGAAGAGTACCCAGGCTGGGATGGAGGTACGGACTATCCAGATCCCCAGCGATACCGGACACCATGGCGCGTTTGAGTGGCTGCATGGCATGGATGGAGGCCGCAGTTTTGCCGACACCCTGAAAGCCAACACAGAAGCACACCACGGCATCGCTTTTCGCACCTATGCCCATGCCCTGACTCAGGCCATGGATGAGCAGAGCGAGCGGCTGAAGGCCGAGATTAAGCAATTGGCAGCCGAGCTGACTCCCAAGGGCGCGGGTAATCAGGTTGGCCGAGCTATCAACCGGTTTGCGCTGGTGGCTGCGGCCGGGGAGCTGGCCACCCGATTGGGGGTAACCGGCTGGCCAGAGGGGGAAGCCATCAGAGCGGTGAGGGTCTGCCTCAAAGCTTGGCTGGCAGAACGGGGACACCTGGGCAACCAGGAGGACGCAGCCACCCTGATGCAGGTACGTGGCTTTATCTTTGCCCACCAGTTCACGCGCTTTGCCGACTGGTTCGATGCTAACCACCGGCCAGCCAATATGGTGGGCTACCGCAAGGTGGAGTCTGATTGCGTGAGCTTCTTTGTGTTGCCCCAGGGCTGGCTTGAGATCACCAAAGGGCGAGATCCCAAGCGAGCGGCCATTTTGTGCCTTGAAGCCGGCTATCTACTGACAGGCAAAGACAAGAAGCGATTACAGCGTAAGGTGAGGCTGCCTGGTATGGGTGGTTTGGCATGGGTGTATGGCTTGACTGCGCGAGTGCTCGCTGATGAGGCAGAGGGCCAAGAAGAGGACCAGTGATACTGCCAGAGGAAACCAAGGGCTACCAAGTGTGGCCCTTCTCTTTTCTGCCTCATGCGCGCACGTGAAAGAAGAAACAAAAATGGTGGGAACAGTGGGAACAGGAGCATTGAATGTATCTGTAGACCTTATGTATCAAGGGATTAAGCTGTTCCCACCTAGTCATATTTAAGGTGGGAACAAAGTGGGAACAGTGGGAACAAAAAATGCCGGATTTTGGTTTGTTCCCACCTGTTCCCACTGCATATATAGCCTGGTGGGAACAAGCAAACCCAGTAACGACGAGGGTTAGCGGGCATTGTTCCCACGTTCCCACTGTTCCCACCGTTTTTTTGATACATACAGTGCAACCTGCCGATCGAGATCACACTTTTACTGCAACAGGGGGTTACCTTGAGATTGAGCAACGAACAACGAGAGCAGGTGCTTGAACTACGCCGCCAGCACTCAATGAGGGAGGTGGCCGAAATAGCTGGCCTGCCATTGGGTACCGTGAAGGCCATCATCAGTCGGTCTGGACTGTTCGCCGATAACCCAAGGCATCGGGCTATGTTCACCCTGCCTCCATGGCAAAGCAGGGAAACCCTGCCGGCGGTACCTGATCTGCCACCCCAGCAGGTGGTGACCGGGGATAAAGAGATCGATGCTCTGCTCTGGCTACGCCAGGTGATTGAAACCGGTGACCCGGTTCGTATTGAGCAAGCCAAGGAGGCGGCAGGACGGATAACCACTCCACTCGATGAACTGGAGAGGCGCTATGGCAGATGGCTGGTGGCCAGTGCTGGGCATGTCATGGCAGGCTTTGGTAGCATCGGCTTTGCCAATCTTGATGGCCTGGCTGAGCGCACCATCAAACGACGAGCCCGGGAGGCCGAGGCGATCGGGCGCTTTGGGGAGCAGCTGTGGTATGACACGCCGGCAGAGGTATTTTGTCTGGAGACCCTGCGCACGGTTGAGCGGGTGGAATGGGACTACCCGCCGGAACAGGTAGCCGATCGGTTCAAGGCTATACCCGAGTTGATGCCACACACCCTGAGCGATTGCCTTCACGAGCTGGCCTACTGGAATGACCTTCACTACTTGCGAAAGGCCTGTGATACCAGTGGCGATTACGAGCACCGCATGGAGTCCTCTGCACGAGACTGGTTCATCTTCGGCCTGCTGGTAGAGCTGCGGCCGCGGACCCGGGAAGAGGCCAAGAATGCGTTTCGCTACCTGATGACTAGCTGTGATCTCTCTGTAGGTTGTTCACTCGGGGCATTCCCGGAAAACTGGAGGCGCCAACCAAACCAATCATCCGAGGTGCCCCAGTGAACAACCATAAAAATGCCCGATTAACCGTCTTTGGT
>NZ_JAACFY010000036.1:0-8887 GCF_029237305.1 Aeromonas sp. 2MA4
GAACACTTGCAACCGTGGCTGCATGAGTACAACTGGCATCGTCCTCATGCAAGTCTGGGCTATAAGCCCCCCATCAGTCGTCTTCAATCTGTGAACAACCTGGTGGGTTTACACAGCTAGCGGCCAAAACAGAAGGGCGCCTCCAAAGAGGCGCCCTTTTTACATATGACCTGTGCTGCGGTTGTGCCTTACTTGGCGATAAACCCGCCCTTGCTCTGCGGTGTGGCGCCTACCTTCTCCAGGCTCTCCACTTCCACTTCGGTCTTGTTCCAGCTGTGGTCCACTTCACCACGGATACGGATCAGATCGTCCGGGCCCACTTCGGTGCCACGCCACACATCCTGATCCACTTCCACTTCCACTTCGCCACTGGCATCGCGGAACATATAGTTCTCGCCGCCCAGGTGTTTGACCAGGTTACCCTCCAGGGTGGCCCAGCTGTCATCGGCCAGATCCTTCAACTGAGCGACGGACACCTTGTTCTGATCCTGCGGGCCCGTATAGGCCGCCATGGCGAAAGAAGAGATGGACATCAGGGTCAACAGACCGATTACGCTTGCCTTGTTCATTTCATGCTCCTGTCATTGGGTACGGGAGCAGTGTGCAAGCCGGGGCGTGAAACAAACGTGAAGCCTCCCCATCTGGGTGAAGGGGATGTGACCGTAATCGATTTAATCAGCACTGCCTGCTGAGAAATTTAATTCGGCTGGTTACGCTGCAAAATGGCAAAACAGCTTCCCAGCCCGTTTGCCTATCGAGGAAAAGCCTGCAGGCACCACCTGCTTCACATCAACGAGAACGACAAGATGAAAAAATGGTTCGTGTGTTTATTGGGACTAATCGCGCTAACAGTTCAGGCCGCCGACAGTCGCCCCGCCTTCTCCCGGATCGTGATGTTTGGCGACAGCCTCTCCGATACCGGCAAGATGTACAGCAAGATGCGCGGTTACCTCCCCTCCAGCCCGCCCTACTATGAGGGCCGCTTCTCCAACGGACCCGTCTGGCTGGAGCAGCTGACCAAGCAGTTCCCGGGTCTGACCATCGCCAACGAAGCGGAAGGCGGTGCCACTGCCGTGGCTTACAACAAGATCTCCTGGAATCCCAAGTATCAGGTCATCAACAACCTGGACTACGAGGTCACCCAGTTCCTGCAGAAAGACAGCTTCAAGCCGGACGATCTGGTGATCCTCTGGGTCGGTGCCAATGACTATCTGGCCTATGGCTGGAATACGGAGCAGGATGCCAAACGGGTTCGCGATGCCATCAGCGATGCGGCCAACCGCATGGTACTGAATGGTGCCAAGCAGATACTGCTGTTCAACCTGCCGGATCTGGGCCAGAACCCCTCGGCCCGCAGTCAGAAAGTGGTCGAGGCGGTCAGCCATGTCTCTGCCTATCACAACCAGCTGCTGCTGAACCTGGCACGCCAGCTGGCCCCCACCGGCATGGTAAAGCTGTTCGAGATCGACAAGCAATTTGCCGAGATGCTGCGTGATCCGCAGAACTTCGGCCTGAGCGACGTCGAGAACCCCTGCTACGACGGCGGCTATGTGTGGAAGCCGTTTGCCACCCGCAGCGTCAGCACCGATCGCCAGCTCTCCGCCTTCAGTCCGCAGGAACGCCTCGCCATCGCCGGCAACCCGCTGCTGGCACAGGCCGTTGCCAGTCCTATGGCCCGCCGCAGCGCCAGCCCCCCCAACTGTGAGGGCAAGATGTTCTGGGATCAGGTCCACCCGACCACTGTCGTGCACGCCGCCCTGAGCGAGCGCGCCGCCACCTTCATCGAGAACCAGTACGAGTTCCTCGCCCACTGATGACAAGGGGCCGACACATGGTCGGCCCCTTCTTTTTGCTCCTTCGATCCCCTATTGGGTCAACGGTAACGTTTCACGATACCGTCATAGATGCCATTCTGCCTGATGGTGGCCAGCGCCTCCTGCAGCCGTTTGATGACCTCCGGCGCCGTCTCCAGGCTCGCTGCCACATAGAGTTCTCCTCCGGTAAAGTCCTCGATGTCGTGCACTATCTTGAGGGTGCTGGGATCGTAGCCCGCCTGACGCACATAGTAATTTGCCGACTCCTGCGACACGGGCCAGAGGTCTATCCGCCCCATCAACAGCTTCAACATATTGGCCTCGTTATTGTTGTTGCGCTGCAGGTTGGAAAAGTTGCGCCCCATCAGGTACTGCTCCAGCGCATCATTGCGCACAGTGCCGATGGACCAGGTTCGCGCCTGCGACAGCTCGCTGAATGGCTTGATGTCGTCACGCTTGGCCAGGGCAAACACATGAAAGTTGATCTTGGCGATCACCCCTATCCACTGAAATTGCGCCTCACGCTCGGGGAAGCGACTGATGCTGTAAATAAGCACATTGGGCCGACTGCGAGCCAGTGAAATAGCTCTCGCCCAGGGGTAGATATCCAGATTGTACTCAAACCCCGCCTCCTCCAGCATGGCCTCCACCACCTCTGTACCCAGCCCCTTGATCTCGGCCTCCTCCAGATAGTTGTAAGGTGCATAATCCTCGGTCACCACCTGCAAGGTTTCGACGGCCCACCCCGGGGCCAACCACAGCGACCAGCACAGCCATATCCATTTGCCGTTCATCTCCACCTCGGTGTGATCCTGCCTCGCTTAACTATTGTCGCCCAGCCCCAGAGATCAAATCACGCCGACCGGCGGCGGGAGTAATAATCACAATATGCTTTATATCAGTTGCTTGAGAAGCTGAGGAAAGGGACTACGTTTAACCTGTTGTGGCTGTGCTATAGCCCCGACCCATAGAGGAGAGGCGACACAAGATCCCCCCTCACCCAACATGCAATTGCAGAGGCTCAACATGAATAAATCACTGATTACCTTACTGGTTTCAGGCTTGCTTGCGACCAACGCCCACGCAGCCGGACAAGACAACACCTGGTATGGCGGCGCCAAATTGGGTTGGTCCAATTTCTACGGTGTCGATGAAAACAACATCACCACCCTGCTCGATGAAGACAACGATGAAGTGGGCGCCGGTGCTTTCGCCGGTTATCAGATAAACCAGAATCTGGGGATCGAGCTGGGTTACGACTACTTGGGCAACTACAAGTACAGCGGTACCCGTAGCGGCGCGGCCTTCAACGATAAAGTAGAGGCTCAGCTGGCTCAGCTTACCCTCAAACTCGGCTTCCCGGTAGCAGAGAATCTGGATCTATACGGTCGCCTTGGCGGCGGATACGGTTGGGCCAGCAGTGACAAGCTGGATAACGACGGGCGATTCAACTTCGTCGGGGCACTCGGCGCAGAATACGCCTTTAATCTGGATTGGGCCGCCCGCCTCGAATACCAATACAGCTCGCCATACGGCGACCGCGAAGATACGGGTTTGCGCATGGACAATGGTCTGCTGGCCGTCGCCATGGTTTATCGCTTCGGCCAGGTCGCCCCTGTGGTAGCAGCCCCGGCGCCTACACCAGCCCCGGAGCCCGTCATGGTCGAGAAGCAATTCACCCTGAGCTCGGACGTACTGTTTGACTTCAACAAGGCGACCCTCAAACCGGAAGGCGGGCAGGCGCTGGATACCCTCTACGGTGAGATTGAGGCAGCCCGGCCCACGGATGGCGTCGCTACCGTAATAGGCTATACCGACCGCATCGGCTCGGATGCCTATAACCAGCGGCTCTCGGAGCAACGTGCCCAGACAGTCGCTGACTATCTCGTCGGCAAAGGCCTGCCAGCGGGCAAGGTCAACGTGGAGGGGCGTGGCAAAGGGTCCCCTGTCACCGGCGACAGCTGCACCAGTAAATCCAAGCATGAGCTGATCGTCTGCCTGGCTCCGGATCGCCGGGTCGAGGTCAAGGTGGAGGGAGTATCAGAAGTTCAGCAATAGTCTCATGACGCCACTTTGGTGGCTCCACGATAAAAAACGGGAGGCCGAGGCCTCCCGTTTTCATTCACGTCAGACTCAGGCGCCTTTGCGCACCTCTGCCGCAATCTGGTCAAGCAGCTGTTGCCAGCCTTGTCCCAGCTCGCTGACCAGAGAACCATAGCCGTCGGCTGGCAGCACTCGCACCTGCTGGAAGGGAACATCACGCAAGACAGTGCCCTCTTCCGTCAACAAGCGCCAGCGGCCGCTCAGCACGGCACGTCCATCGTGGCGCCCCTGGAAACGTTCGACCGAGATGCTCAGGACAGGGCCCTTGCGGGCACCGTCCTGACGTACCACCCAGCCGGGCAGGCGGCTGGACAAGCCACTCAGGGTCAGCTGATTGAGCTGGGCATCGAGGAAGCCTGCCCAGCGATGATACTCGGCGAAGTGCAGCTCATTGCCTTCCAGCTGATAGACCAGACTGACCCTGTCCAGCTGGCCCGACAGCACAACCGGACGCAACACCAGTTGATGCTGGGGTTGAGCCGTCACCGCAGCCGCCGGCTGTGCCTCGGCATCGAGAGAGTAGTAGTGCAGCGCCGTCGGGGCCGAACTGCAACCCGCCAGCAGGCCCAGCAAGGCCAGTGTCATTATCTGTTTTTTCATCATTGACCTCGCTTGGGCTCGGGATCACGGTGGCGAGCCCGATCGAAAATCAACGAACTCGGTTGTTCGTTGAGTGAATGCACCAGAGGCTGCAACTCACGCATCAACTGATTGAGCGACTGTACCGACTGGCGCAGATCCTGATTGGTCTGGGAGTTGGCATCGTACTCTTGCAACGTGCTCTGCAACTGCTTCAGGCTGTCGTTCAAGGACGCCGGCAACTGCTGGGTCGAGCGCTGACCGGTAAACTTGTTCAGATTGGTACTCACGGCACTGATGCTCTTGAGGGTCTGATCCAGCGTGGCCAGGGTGCTGTTGACCTGCGTCAGCGTCTTGGCCGTGTCCATGTCGACGAACTTGTCGAGGATCTGGTTCACCTTGCGCTCGATCTGATCCAGCCCGGCCTGAACGGTCGGGAACACCTGATAGCCGGCCAGCTTGACGGCCTGATACTTGGGGGCATCCGGATAGAAGTTCAGATCCACCACCTTGCCCCCGGTCAGCAGACTGGAGGTCTTGAGCGTTGCCCGCAACCCTTCCTTGAACTGCTTGCCAAACAGGGCACGCCACTGCTCCTTCTCAGCATTGGCATAGCGGTGAGAGAGCCGCTGTACCTCGATGCGCGCCAGTACCGGTATCTGTCGGCTTTGGAACATCTGTACCCCTTTCTCGTCGATGAGGTAGGGGGCCGAGATGACGGTACCGACCCGGATGCCGCGATATTCCACCGCAGCCCCCGGATGCAGGCCACCGACACTGTCTTCAAACAAAAACACATAATCGATGAACTGATCCAGACTACCGGCAAGCACACTGGCTTCATCCTGGAAGAGTGTGAAACCATCCATCTGCTTGACCGGCTCACCGGGGGCCCAGCCGGGTGGCAACCCCATTGTGATGCCACCGTCGAGCAGACTCTCCAGAGAATCCATCTTCACCTTCATCCCCTCGCTGCTCATGGAGACCTCGAAGCCCGGGGTCATCCAGAAGCGGGAGTTGCCGCTCACCAGCACGTCATAAGGGGTGTTGATGAAGATCTGGTACTGCATCTCGCTCTTCTCGGGCAGGAATTTCGCCTCTTCCACCTGGCCTATGGTAAAGCCCTGATAGTTGATGGGCGACCCAACCCCGAGCGCACGGGTATCCCGGCTGCTCAGGGAGAGCCGCAGCCCCTTGGCATCCTGGGAGGCCAGTGGCGGCTTGTCCAGCATGGCGTATTCGTCCAGGGGCTTGCCCTTTCTGCCAGGCGCCAGCTCGATATAGGCACCGGAAAGCAGAGTGCTGAGACCGGAGACCCCTTCCCGGCCAACCCTGGGCTTGACCACCCAGAATTGACTGTCTTTCTTGAGCATGCCGGCAGCAGCGTTGGTCAGGCGAGCCTTTAGCACCGCATGGCTGTAATCTTCACTGAGTTCCACTGCCTCGATACGACCCACTTCCACCTCGCGGGAGCGGATCACCGTCTTGCCCGCCACTATCCCTTCGGCGGTAGCCACTGTCAGGGTGAAGCTGGGACCTTGCGAATACCAATGCTGGAACAGCATCCAGACCCCGATGAACAGCGCCAGCAGAGGCACCATCCAGATTGCGGCGGCCGAGCTCAGAAAATCAGAGCCGGGTTTCCACCTTTTCTTACGCTCACTCACGTTCGCGCTCTCCTTGTTGTAAATCCCAGATCAGGCGGGAGTCGAAACTCATGGCAGCTACCATGGTGATCAACACCACACCCGCAAATGCAACGGCTGCAGGGCCCGGATAGACAGTCATCAGGTTGTCGAGCCGGATCAGGCCCGCCAATATGGCCACCACGAAGACGTCGATCATCGACCAGCGTCCCACAAATTCAGTCATGCGATAGAGCTTGAGCTTGCCAAGGGGTGAGGCCCCGTGGCCGCGCTGTACCATATAGCAAAGCCACAGCAGCGCCAGGATTTTCACCAGCGGCACCACAACGCTGGCGATGAAGATCACTGCAGCTATGGGGTAAGACCCCATGGCCCACAACAAAACCACCCCGCCCATGATAGTGGAAGGGCTGTCATCCCCGAGGAAGACGGTATCCATAATGGGATAAAGGTTGGCCGGTACGTAGAGGATCACAGAGGTGAAGAGCAGGGCCCAGGTCCGGTTGATGCCACCCGGCTTGCGGCTGTGCAGGTGCTCACCGCAACGCTTGCAGCTATGCTCCCCCACCTCACCCAGAGCACCGCAGATGTGGCACCCCACCAGCCCGGATGCCATGGCGCTGGCCTCGGCATCGGCATCGAGCTCGCGGGGTTCGGTCGGCCCGAACAGCCGCTGCCACAGCCACATGCGATCCAGCGACGAGATCGTCTTGATGAGCAGTACCGTGTAACCGACGAAGGCCCAGAACGACAGCCCCATCTTGATGTCAGCCATCCCCATCAGTTTGACCAGCGAAATGAGCACCCCGATGAGGAACACATCCACCATCAGCCAAGGCTTTATCCGGCAAAGCAGACGGCCTAGCGCACGCAGGGAATTGCTGTGCAGATCCTTGTCGACCCGCCACAGCACCAGCATGATGGAGCCCACATAGACCAGCGGCAGGCCGATAAGCGTCAAACTCAGCACAGCCCCAAGAAACAGGTAGCCCTGATCCACCAGAGTGGTGATGCACTGCAGAAACGTCATCTCCTGCCCTACCCCTTTGGCTGAGAAGGACATAAAGGTGAAGGAGTTGGAGAGGACAAACATGATGATGGCCGCAAAGCCATAGGAGATGGGCCTGCGTTCCTGCTCCGGCAGATGGACGCTCAGGACATGACCACAGCGCGGACAGCTGCTCTTCTCCCCCACGGCCAGCACTGTGGCCGGTACCAGCAGGTCACACTCTTCACATGCGGTCGCGTCGTGGGTATAGGTGGGTTTATGTAGGTTTGAAACCGGATGCAAGATGAAACCCCAAGATGAGGCCCGCCACGGGCCAGAGGCGCCAATTATTACAGCCGCGGCCCCCGCCGACCAGTACTGTCGTTACACCATACGGGATGGGCGTGAGAATGACTTTGACAAGCCAGTAGCCATTTAGCACAATCAAACGCCACTTTTTTCCGCGGGACAATAATTTATGACAACTGAATCCCCAAGCTACTCCACGATTGAGCAAGCCTTCTCCCTCGGGAACGGGCAAGATTCTGCCCTCAACTGGTTGCGTAAAAATCGCAGTCAGGTCGCCATCTTCCTGGTGAGCGGCATCAAGCTGGAAGGAACCATCAGCGGCTTCGACCAGTACAGCGTACTGTTGACCGATGCCCATGGTAACCAGCAGCTGGTCTACAAGGCCAAGATCTCCACCATCGCCATGCATTCCGGCCGTCCCCAGGTCAGCATACAGCGCGCCCGCAAGCCACGCGTCTCCATGGCGCCGCGCCCCCACGGAGCCCCGAGTCGTTACGACGACAATCAGGGCGGCAGCAGCGAGCAGTAACTGGCTTGCCTGAATCACCCCGAGACCATTGCTGAGTCAAAGGGTGACCGAGTCCATTCTCATTGATTATGTCTGTCCCGTATGAGAATGGACTCTATGCTTGGCCCGCTCGCGTCTCTCCCTCACCGCTTTCTCTTCAGTACTGCAAGTCGACCGGCTTGCCATCCCTGACCATGCAGGTCTGCATCCCGGCAGCCTGACCGGCCTGCATGCCAATTCCCGTATCCTCGAATACCAGACAGGTCGTCGGTTCAAGTCCTAAACGACTCGCTACCAGCAGGAAAGTATCTGGGTGGGGCTTGTGCAACTCCACATCGTCAGCGGTCACCACCACGGAGAAGTAGCGATCCAGTCCGGTATTGCGCAACACGGCTTGCGCGTTGATACGCGGCGACCCTGTGCCTATCCCCATGGGGATCTGGCCGTGATAACGCTGGACCAGCTCCAGCATGGCCGGAAAGACGACCACCTTGTGCAGATTGGCCACATAGTGCTCTGTCTTGCAACGGGTCACGACCACGGGATCCAGAGCGATCTGCTGCTGCTCGGCAACCAGCAGGGCAATTTTTCGACTCGGCATGCCGCCCAGCTCATAGAACCAGTCAGCATCGAAGCGAAAGCCAAACTCCCGGGAAGTGTGTTCCCAGGCGGCAAGATGCAGCGGCATTGAGTCCACCAAGGTGCCATCGAGGTCAAATACCAGGCCTTGAAATCCGGATAGGGTCATGGTGCAGGATCTATGTCTGAGAATGGGTCCCCATTCTAGCCAGAGCCACTCCTCATCGCCATGACCTAGGTGTGATCTCTCTGTAGGTTGTTCACTCGGGGCATTCCCGGAAAACTGGAGGCGCCAACCAAACCAATCATCCGAGGTGCCCCAGTGAACAACCATAAAAATGCCCGATTAACCGTCTTTGGT
>NZ_JAACFY010000037.1:0-3402 GCF_029237305.1 Aeromonas sp. 2MA4
CCAAGAGAACGGGGCGAGCCTCGATAGCGGTGTTATGGGAGGGCTGGTTTAGGTTACAGACCCTCCTTGAAGGCTATGAACTGGCACTGTCTCTTGAGCATCAACAGATGTGATCAAGAGACAGCCTTCGGGTGCCTTTTTGCTATTCAGATTAAATCATCTGCGGATCGGTTATCAGACAGTTAGCCCCGTTTGCGCCTCTCCCGCCAACAAGCGGGTCGCCGGAAAACGCAGGGCAGGATCCTGGCTGAAGAACTGGCTCAGTTGCCGGTATACAGCGGGATAGACCTGCCGCAAGCGCAACGGATCGGTAAAGAAGCTCTCGCAGCACACGGCAAAAAACTCAGCCGGATGCTCGGCAGCATAGGGATCGATAGCGGTTACCTCATCGCGGGCCAGCTGGGCATTCATGGCATCGAACGCCTCTTGCAGGGCCTGGGTCCACTGGCGTGTATCCATGCCACTTGGCAGCGGCGGCGCACCGGCGGCATCCCCCCCCAGCATGTCGAGTTTATGAGCCAGTTCGTGGATCACCAGGTTGAAGCCATCCCAATCCCCGTCCTGCTGCAACTCGCTCCAGGCCAGCACCAGCGGCCCCTGAGGCCAGGACTCCCCAGCGTTCTCTTCTTCCCACTCGCTCACCAGACCGAATTCATCCTGTACCTCCTGACGACGGACCACAGGTTCCGGGATCAATATGATTTCGTGAAAGCCACGATACCAGTCGAGATCAAGATGCAAAATGGGCAGCACCGCCTGCAAGGCCAATACCGCCTGCTGACGGGAAGTCAGCTCGACCCCGAGTTGGGTCAGGGTCTTGCGGGCCAGAAATTGCTGCGCCAGAGCAATCAGCCGCAGCTGATCGTCTTTGGAAAATCCCTGCAAGATGGGCACCACAGCCAGGGCCTGCTGCCACTCCAGCGCTCGTGGGGCGCTCTCTTCCTGTCGGGACATACCACCAAACAGACTCCATAACCGGGACCAGAACACGCAGACTCCTCTTGCCAATCAAAATACTTTTACGAACCGCTTCGGACGCTCGAGGTAACCCAGAGACAGATAGAAACGATGGGCATCTTGCCGTTTGAGACTGCTGGACAATTCCAGCTGGCTGCAACCTTGCGCCAGGGCGCGAGCTTCTGCCGTCGCCAGCAAGGCAGCCCCCAGCGCCTCTTGCACCTTCATCGACGACCAGCGCCGAGATCAGGCCCCAGTCTGGTGCAACATGCAAGGGCCGCAGGCGATACCACACCAGCACTCCCACTGCCTCGACCTCGTGACAGGCGAGCAGCACCTCACGATCACAAGCTGGCTGCAACCAGCGTTCAGCCACCTCGACCGGGCTGGCGGGATAGCCAAGCTGCCCGAACAGGTGGGCCATGGCGACCGCATCCCCCTGCCCGGCGAGGCGGATCACATTGAGATGGTTTTCTATTTTCATCCTTGGCCTCAAATTTGCTGTGTCTCTGTTACCACCAATCCAGGTAGACGAGAGAGGAGATCATGGCGGGGATACCGACACATCCCGACCAAAAGGACCATTTGTTAACGCCAACTCACAAATTAACAACATGACAACATATTTCGCTGGGAAGCCCTTGAACAAACCGATATGTTAAAACCCACGGACTTGGTAGTTGAAAGTCCCGCTCAAGATTGAGTGACCCCCTTGGTCACTCACCATTTTAAGGGAGCGAGGCAAAGACCTCGCCAAGACAGCACAACAAAGGAGTTGTTGTACATGAATGAAATCGTCAATGCTATCAATGGTGTGATTTGGAGCCCTGCGCTCATCTATCTGTGCCTGGGGGTAGGCCTCTACTTCTCCCTGCGTAGCCGTTTTTTACAACTGCGTCACCTGAAAGGCATGGTACGCCTGATGTTCAAAGGCAAAGCCAACGAAGCGGGGGTCTCTTCCTTCCAGGCACTTTCCATGACATTGGCGGGCCGGGTCGGTACCGGTAACATAGCCGGCGTTGCCACTGCCATCACCTTCGGTGGCCCGGGCGCCCTGTTCTGGATGTGGATGGTGGCCTTCCTCGGTGCCAGCTCTGCCTTCGTGGAGTCTACCCTGGGTCAGGTCTACAAGGAGAAGATCAACGGTGAGTACCGCGGTGGCCCGGCCTTTTATATCGAGAAAGGACTAGGCATGACCTGGTACGCCTGGGTCTTTGCGATCGCCACCATCTTCGCCTGCGGCGTGCTGCTGCCGGGGGTACAAGCCAACTCCATCGGCTCCAGCCTCAACACCGCCTTCGGCCTTAGTCCCAACGTGACCGCGGCCGTGCTGGCTCTGCTGCTGGGCTTTATCATCTTCGGTGGCGTGAAGCGGATCGCCAGCTTTGCAAGTACCGTCGTGCCCTTCATGGCGCTCGGCTATATCATAGTGGCCTGCGTCATCATCGCCCTCAATATTGGCCAGTTGCCAGGCATCATCTTGCTGATCTGGAAGAGCGCCTTTGGTCTGGACGCAGGCTTTGGTGCCATTCTGGGCCTGGCCATCATGTGGGGCGTGAAACGCGGGGTTTACTCCAACGAAGCAGCCCAGGGAACCGGCCCCCACGCCTCCTCTGCCGCCGCTGTGAGCCACCCGGCCAAGCAGGGTCTGGTGCAGGCGTTCTCCGTCTACATCGACACCCTGTTTGTCTGCTCCGCCACCGGCTTCATGCTGCTGATCACCGGCCTTTACAACGTGCAAGGACCGGATGGCGCAGCCATTTACACAGGTATCGCCGGCATTGCTGCAGGCCCAGGCTATGTGCAGACCGCCATGGAGAGCATGATGCCCGGCTTTGGTAACTACTTTGTTGCTATCGCGCTGTTCTTCTTCGCGTTTACCACCATAGTGGCCTACTACTACATCGCCGAAACCAACATCGCCTTCATCAACCGCAAGATCAACCGCCCCTGGCTCACCTTCTTGCTGAAGATTGCCCTGATGGCGGCGACCGTCTACGGCACCGTCAAGACGGCGGATCTCGCCTGGGGTCTGGGGGACATAGGGGTCGGTCTGATGGCCTGGCTCAACATAGTCGCCATCCTGCTGCTGCAAAAAACCGCCTTCGTCTGCCTGAAGGACTATGAAGCACAGCTGGCACAAGGGGTCGACCCAGTATTCCACCCGGAAAAACTCGGTATCAAGAACGCCGACTACTGGATCGACAACCGCGCCGAGGTCAACCTGATGCGCGAGAAAACCGGTCATGCCTTCGAGGCAGATCCGGATACCGTCATCAAATAAGTGCAACGACACAACGAAAAATGGCAGCCTCGGCCTGTCTCTTGATCACATCTGTTGATGCTCAAGAGACAGTGCCAGTTCATAGCCTTCAAGGAGGGTCTGTAACCTAAACCAGCCCTCCCATAACACCGCTATCGAGGCTCGCCCCGTTCTCTTGGTGT
>NZ_JAACFY010000038.1:0-2846 GCF_029237305.1 Aeromonas sp. 2MA4
CGACACTTCTTGGGGTTGTATGGTTAAGTGACTAAGCGTACATGGTGGATGCCTTGGCAGTCAGAGGCGATGAAGGACGTACTAACCTGCGATAAGCTGTGAGAAGTCGGTAAGAGACGCTATTACTCACAGATTTCCGAATGGGGAAACCCACCCAAGATAACTTGGGTATCGTTGCATGAATACATAGTGCAACGAGGCGAACCGGGAGAACTGAAACATCTAAGTACCCCGAGGAAAAGAAATCAACCGAGATTCCCTCAGTAGCGGCGAGCGAACGGGGATTAGCCCTTAAGTTTCTTGGAAGTTAGTGGAATGGTCCTGGAAAGGCCAGCGATACAGGGTGATAGCCCCGTACATGAAAACGACCTTGAAGTGAAATCGAGTAGGGCGGGACACGTGACATCCTGTCTGAATATGGGGGGACCATCCTCCAAGGCTAAATACTCCTGACTGACCGATAGTGAACCAGTACCGTGAGGGAAAGGCGAAAAGAACCCCTGTGAGGGGAGTGAAATAGAACCTGAAACCGTGTACGTACAAGCAGTGGGAGCCCTTCGGGGTGACTGCGTACCTTTTGTATAATGGGTCAGCGACTTACATTTTGTAGCGAGGTTAACCGTATAGGGGAGCCGTAGGGAAACCGAGTCTTAACTGGGCGTCTAGTTGCAAGGTGTAGACCCGAAACCGGGTGATCTAGCCATGGGCAGGTTGAAGGTTGAGTAACATCAACTGGAGGACCGAACCCACTAACGTTGCAAAGTTAGGGGATGACCTGTGGCTGGGGGTGAAAGGCCAATCAAACTCGGAGATAGCTGGTTCTCCCCGAAAGCTATTTAGGTAGCGCCTCGGACGAATACTACTGGGGGTAGAGCACTGTTTGGACTAGGGGGTCATCCCGACTTACCAACTCCATGCAAACTCCGAATACCAGTAAGTAATATCCGGGAGACACACGGCGGGTGCTAACGTCCGTCGTGAAGAGGGAAACAACCCAGACCGCCGGCTAAGGTCCCAAAGTTCTGGTTAAGTGGGAAACGATGTGGGAAGGCTCAGACAGCTAGGATGTTGGCTTAGAAGCAGCCATCATTTAAAGAAAGCGTAATAGCTCACTAGTCGAGTCGGCCTGCGCGGAAGATGTAACGGGGCTCAAACCAGGCACCGAAGCCGCGGATTCATACTTATGTATGAGTGGTAGGGGAGCGTTCTGTAAGTCTGCGAAGGTGTATCGAGAGGTATGCTGGAGATATCAGAAGTGCGAATGCTGACGTAAGTAACGATAAAGGGGGTGAAAAGCCTCCTCGCCGGAAGACCAAGGGTTCCTGTCCAACGTTAATCGGGGCAGGGTGAGTCGACCCCTAAGGTGAGGCCGAAAGGCGTAATCGATGGGAAGCAGGTTAATATTCCTGCACGACTTGTAATTGCGATGGGGGGACGGAGAAGGCTAGGTGGGCCAGGCGACGGTTGTCCTGGTGAAAGTGCGTAGGTGGTGTTTCTAGGCAAATCCGGAGACACAACACTGAGACACGAGACGAAGCCACTACGGTGGTGAAGCCATTGATGCCCTGCTTCCAGGAAAAGCCTCTAAGCTTCAGATTACAAGTCATCGTACCCCAAACCGACACAGGTGGTCGGGTAGAGAATACCAAGGCGCTTGAGAGAACTCGGGTGAAGGAACTAGGCAAAATAGAACCGTAACTTCGGGAGAAGGTTCGCTCTTGACAGTGAAGTCCCTTGCGGATGGAGCAGTTGGGAGTCGCAGTGACCAGATGGCTGGGACTGTTTATCAAAAACACAGCACTCTGCAAACACGAAAGTGGACGTATAGGGTGTGACACCTGCCCGGTGCCGGAAGGTTAATTGATGGGGTTAGCGCAAGCGAAGCTCTTGATCGAAGCCCCGGTAAACGGCGGCCGTAACTATAACGGTCCTAAGGTAGCGAAATTCCTTGTCGGGTAAGTTCCGACCTGCACGAATGGTGTAACCATGGCCATGCTGTCTCCACCCGAGACTCAGTGAAATCGAATTCGCCGTGAAGATGCGGTGTACCCGCGGCTAGACGGAAAGACCCCGTGAACCTTTACTACAGCTTGGCACTGAACATTGAACCTACATGTGTAGGATAGGTGGGAGGCTTTGAAGGCGTGACGCCAGTTGCGCTGGAGCCGTCCTTGAAATACCACCCTTGTATGTTTGATGTTCTAACGCAGGGCCCTGAATCGGGCTCGCGGACAGTGCCTGGTGGGTAGTTTGACTGGGGCGGTCTCCTCCCAAAGAGTAACGGAGGAGCACGAAGGTTGGCTAATCCTGGTCGGACATCAGGAGGTTAGTGCAATGGCATAAGCCAGCTTAACTGCGAGACGGACAGGTCGAGCAGGTACGAAAGTAGGTCATAGTGATCCGGTGGTTCTGAATGGAAGGGCCATCGCTCAACGGATAAAAGGTACTCCGGGGATAACAGGCTGATACCGCCCAAGAGTTCATATCGACGGCGGTGTTTGGCACCTCGATGTCGGCTCATCACATCCTGGGGCTGAAGTCGGTCCCAAGGGTATGGCTGTTCGCCATTTAAAGTGGTACGCGAGCTGGGTTCAGAACGTCGTGAGACAGTTCGGTCCCTATCTGCCGTGGGCGTTGGATGATTGAAGGGAGTTGCTCCTAGTACGAGAGGACCGGAGTGAACGAACCTCTGGTGTTCGGGTTGTCACGCCAGTGGCACTGCCCGGTAGCTAAGTTCGGAATCGATAACCGCTGAAAGCATCTAAGCGGGAAGCGAGCCCTGAGATGAGTCATCCCTGACCCCTTGAGGGTCCTAAAGGGCCGTTGGAGACCACAACGTTGATAGG
>NZ_JAACFY010000039.1:0-1999 GCF_029237305.1 Aeromonas sp. 2MA4
CGGGCAGAACACTTGCAACCGTGGCTGCATGAGTACAACTGGCATCGTCCTCATGCAAGTCTGGGCTATAAGCCCCCCATCAGTCGTCTTCAATCTGTGAACAACCTGGTGGGTTTACACAGCTAGCCCGTGGGCAAGTTAAAAATCCCAGCCGGACTGCGCTGGCTGGTTGGCTTGCTCAGCCTCTTGTGCCTTGCGGCGCGCGGCCTCAACCCGCGCCTTGCGGCCACGGCAAAGACGCATCACCTCCTGCTGCTGGGTCTGTGTCATGGTGAGCCAGTTGAAACGCTCTTCCCGATTGCGCAGGCAGCCCTTGCAGTAGCCCTTGTTGTTCACTTCGCATACCCCGATACAGGGGCTCTGTAGCGGGAAGATCTCGAGCTGTTCCATCCATGGCCTCTCACACCTTGTTACCTTGTTATAACCCAGAAGATCCCCTTTGGAGAAATCCGTCGCCAAGGGGGTGAAGGCGTTTGCTTTCCCCCAGCAAATTTGGCATCTTCCCCGCCAAGCATGAGGCTTGGTGTTATATGAGGACATATGAACAAACACGCGTACTGGCTGACCGCTGCCGTGCTGGGGCTGGCCGGTTGTGCGGGCAATCCTGAGCAGGTGCAGGTGCCCAAAAAGAAACCCGATGCCGGATGTTTTCTCAACTGCGAGGTGCCGGAAAACCTGGGCAAGCAGTATCTGGACGGTGCCCTGCCGGGCGATCTGGTGCGGGTAGAGCGCATCAACAGCCGCCAGCGTTCTGATTTCAGCAAGTTCGGCCCCCAGAGCCGGTTGGTACTGGAACGTTCCGGCAAGATGACCCGCCGTTATGGCGAGCTCTATCATCAGCTCTCCCGCTGGGTGGCCAATGGTGGCAATCCGGCTCATATCACCCAGTACGGCATCAGCCTGGCCCAGCTGGGCGGCGCCGATCGCATGGGCAACGTGCTGTTCACCGGTTATTACTCGCCGGTGCTGGAGGTGCGCCATCGCCCGGATGCCAAGTACAAGTACCCTATTTATGCCATGCCAAAATGTGGTGGCCGCTGCCCAAGCCGGGCCGATATCCATCGGGGGGCGTTGGCCAACCGTGGGCTGGAGCTGGGTTATAGCAAGTCTCTTATCGACAACTTCCTGATGGATGTGCAGGGCTCGGGCTTTGTGCATTATGGGGATGACGATCGGTTGCAATACTTGGGTTACAGCGGCAAAAACGGTCACGGCTATGTGAGCATAGGCCGGGTGCTGATCGACCGGGGCGAGGTACCCAAAGAGAAGATGTCGATGAAGGCCATCAAGGATTGGGCCAACGCCCAACCGGAGGAGAGCGTCAAGGAGCTGGTTGAGCAGAATCCCTCTTATGTCTTCTTCGAGCGTCGCCCCACCAATGACGTGATTGGCGCCGCCGGTATTCCGTTGCTGCCGCTGGCGGCCGTTGCGGCCGACAAGAGTTTGCTGCCGATGGGCACCCCCATCCTGGCGGAAGTGCCTTTGCTCGACAAGGCCGGCAACTGGACCGGCAAGCACCAGCTGCGGCTCTTGATTGCGCTGGATGTGGGTGGTGCCGTGAAGAAGGGGCACCTGGATCTTTACCACGGCATGGGTGAGAAGGCGGGTGTGGCGGCCGGTCACTACAAGCACTTTGGCCGGGTCTGGAAGCTGGGTCTGCACCATGGGCCGACTGCTGCGCCCTGGTTATAAGCAAAACAGGATATAAGCGAAACAGGGATTGTAATGGAATAAGGCGACTGTGGCGGGTGATGCCGCTTTGTAGCTAACCCACACAAGGCCTGATGACCCTTTCCCTGCTGCTCTTCCTTCGAGGGGAGGTGCCAAAGAAAAAAGCCGCCGGAGGCAATCCGGCGGCTTTTTTGTATGTGCTGTCCCGTCCTGAATATGGTTTACACCTTTCCTCCCAATAAATGGAGAACCCGATGGGACAAGGTGTGAAACGGACACAGCGCGATTACTCGCTGACTTTTAAACTGGCACTGGTCGAGCAGATTGA
>NZ_JAACFY010000041.1:0-1503 GCF_029237305.1 Aeromonas sp. 2MA4
GGCTGTCTCTTATACAAAAATCCCCAAGCGTCGCTTGGGGATTTTTTTGAACTTCTCTCCCATTCTGTGATCTGAACCTTTCATCGCTCTCTTCCCTGGTTCTAACATGCCCTTCACTCAACCGGCGCACTGGGCGCAGGCACAGTTTGGTCACGCCAACCTCAACGACCCAAGGCGCACCAGAAGGCTGGTTGCCCTCGCCACTGCCCTTGCTCATCAACCAGGAGATTGCGTGTCACACCTTCCCCTCTCACCTGCTGATAGGGAAGGCGCATACCGCTTCATTCGCAGCTCACATGTCAGTGCCGAAGCCATTGCTAACGCAGGCTTTGCTGTCACCGCCGCCCATGCCAGAGACCATTCCCTCTTGTTGGCGCTGGAAGACTCCACCGCCCTCACGTTCAATCATGCCAGCGTCAAAGACGAGTTGGGCCACACCAATCAGGGCAGCAGCCGCGCCCTGCTGGCTCACTCCGTACTGCTGTTCGCGCCGCAAAAGCGCAAGGTGGTTGGCTTGGCCGCCCAGCAAATCTGGACCCGCGATGTCAGCAAACGAGGACAGCGTGCCCAATACGCGACCCGCCCCTATGAGGAGAAAGAGAGCTACAAATGGGAGCAAACCGCCAAGACGCTCGCCACCCGGCTTGGCTGCACCATGGCGAACGTTATTTCGGTCTGTGACCGGGAAGCGGATATCTACGAATACCTGCGCTACAAGCAGAAACATACCCAGCGCTTCGTGGTGCGCTCGATGCAAAGCCGCTGTATCAACGAGCACGACAACAAGCTTTACGACTATGCCAGGCAGTGCCAATCCGCGGGCACCCGGGTGGTCAAGATACCCCAGCGGGGTGGCAGAAAAGCCAGAGAGGCCGTGCTCGATATCAAGTGTGCCAGGGTCACCCTGAAGGCCCCGGCCAACAAGCGTAGCGAGCCGGATATCCCGCTCTACTACGTGGGATGCATCGAGCAGAGCGATGCAGCCGACCGGCTGGAGTGGCACCTGCTGACCAGTGAAGCGGTGATCAGCGCCGAGCAGGCCAGCGAGATTATCGGCTACTACGAGCGGCGCTGGCTCATCGAGGATTATCACAAGGTCTGGAAGAGTGCAGGCACCCGGGTCGAGGCGTTGAGGATGCAGAGCCGGGAGAACCTGACACGGATGAGCGTCATCCAGGCCTTTATCGCGGTACGGTTGCTGCAGTTGCGATTTATCAAAGAGGAGCCTGGCGCGCAGGGAGAAAGCTGCGAAGAGCTGCTGGGTACAAAGAGCTGGAAGTTGCTGTGGTTGAAGATGGAGAAGAGGGCCCTGCCGAATGAGGCCCCCGATATGGCGTGGGCGTACAAGAGCCTGGCGATACTGGGGGGCTGGAAGGACACCAAGAGAACGGGGCGAGCCTCGATAGCGGTGTTATGGGAGGGCTGGTTTAGGTTACAGACCCTCCTTGAAGGCTATGAACTGGCACTGTCTCTTGAGCATCAACAGATGTGATCAAGAGACAG
>NZ_JAACFY010000042.1:0-1324 GCF_029237305.1 Aeromonas sp. 2MA4
TGTCCCGTCCTGAATATGGTTTACACCTTTCCTCCCAATAAATGGAGAACCCGATGGGACAAGGTGTGAAACGGACACAGCGCGATTACTCGCTGACTTTTAAACTGGCACTGGTCGAGCAGATTGAAAAAGGCGAGCTCACCTACAAACAGGCTCAGGTGCGTTATGGCATTCAGGGCCGCTCCACTGTTCTGGTATGGTTGCGTAAACATGGTCGGCAAGATTGGAGCCAGGGGGCTTCTGTGCGTGCCGGCAGGAGCATCACCATGCCTGACCCCGACAACCAGACACCCGAACAGCGCATCAAGGAACTCGAGCAACAGCTGGCGCTGATGAGTCAGAAGGCCCAGTTCTTTGAGGCCGTCGTCGATGTACTGAAGAATGAATACGGCGTCTCCATCGTAAAAAAGCGACCCGGCAAGTCCTCTCGCAGCGGCAAGTCGAGAGGCTGACCATTGTCAGGGCTTGCCTGTTTCTGGGGATAAGCCGGCAGGCTTACTACAAGCGCAATCGGGTCGCCGACGAGCGCCATGCACAGGGATTGCAGGTGGTGCGCTTCGTGCGTCAGGTTCGACTGCGACAACCGCGGGTGGGCACTCGCAAGCTGCATTATCTGCTCCAGGGTCAGGATGATGGCGGGCTCAAGGTAGGGCGGGACAGGCTGTTTCGGATATTGACCGAGCACCGCCTGCTGGTGCCACCCAGACGGGCGTATCACAAGACCACCCACAGTTTTCACCGTTTCTACCGTCATCCCAACTTGCTCAAGTCGGGGCCAGAGCAGGTCACGCCGGTGGCCCCGGAGCAGGTCTGGGTCGCAGATATCACCTATCTGCCAGCCAGAAGCGGACCGCTGTACCTGAGCCTGGTGACGGATGCGTACTCACGCAAGATAGTGGGCCATCACGTGCACGAAGGAATGCATGCCGAGTCGGTGGCGATGGCGTTCAAGAAAGCGCTGAAGCAACGACGTGGCAGCGGGGAGCTAATCCATCACTCGGACCGCGGCGTGCAGTATTGCTCTGGTCTGTATCAGTCATTACATGAACGGTACGGGGTGAAATGCTCGATGACGGATGGGTATGACTGTTACCAGAATGCGTTGGCGGAGCGGGTGAACGGGATTTTGAAAGGAGAGTTATTGTTGCAAAGCCCGCAGGATTTGACGCAAGCGCGGGAAATGGTGCGTGAGGCGGTGGATATTTACAACGCGGAGCGGCCGCATCATGCGTTGAAATACAGAACCCCCGATGCGGTACATAGGGGGTTCTGAGTAGAGAAATGCTAGTTGAAAATGTGTAAACCTATTTCAGGACTAGACATG
>NZ_JAACFY010000043.1:0-959 GCF_029237305.1 Aeromonas sp. 2MA4
AGTAATAGCGTCTCTTACCGACTTCTCACAGCTTATCGCAGGTTAGTACGTCCTTCATCGCCTCTGACTGCCAAGGCATCCACCATGTACGCTTAGTCACTTAACCATACAACCCCAAGAAGTGTCGTTGAAACAACGCTTGCTTGTTGAAGTACAACAAGGACCAAAATAAATTTTGGTTTTCGCCAAGAAGTTTCCAAAGCACTTGTAACAAATGTTTGAGAACTACTTTTTAAATCAGCTTTCCAGATTGTTAAAGAGCATGTTTGCAACGGTCATCGACCGAAGAAAACAGACATAAACACGTATGCTTATGTCTGCATTCTTGTTAGCAAGAAGAGAAGTGGCGTCCCCTAGGGGATTCGAACCCCTGTTACCGCCGTGAAAGGGCGGTGTCCTAGGCCTCTAGACGAAGGGGACCCAAAATCATCTTTGCTCTGCGTTAGCAGTGCAGATTTTGGGTAATGGCGAGTGCTGAGCCTGCGAGGCCGAGCGCCATTATTCACATCCCAAAACCCAATGACAGGGCTTCTCTCATCTGACCTAAGCCAGATAAGCACTGACGCTTGCGCATCAGGTCTTTGCTCTAACTACTTTGAATCAAGGCAATCTGTGTGAACACTCAACAACTCGACATCTTAAGGTAAGGAGGTGATCCAACCCCAGGTTCCCCTAGGGTTACCTTGTTACGACTTCACCCCAGTCATGAATCACACCGTGGTAAACGCCCTCCCGAAGGTTAAGCTATCTACTTCTGGTGCAACCCACTCCCATGGTGTGACGGGCGGTGTGTACAAGGCCCGGGAACGTATTCACCGCAACATTCTGATTTGCGATTACTAGCGATTCCGACTTCACGGAGTCGAGTTGCAGACTCCGATCCGGACTACGACGCGCTTTTTGGGATTCGCTCACTATCGCTAGCTTGCAGCCCTCTGTACGCGCCATTGTAGCACGTG
>NZ_JAACFY010000044.1:0-678 GCF_029237305.1 Aeromonas sp. 2MA4
CCAGAAGTAGATAGCTTAACCTTCGGGAGGGCGTTTACCACGGTGTGATTCATGACTGGGGTGAAGTCGTAACAAGGTAACCCTAGGGGAACCTGGGGTTGGATCACCTCCTTACCTTAAGATGTCGAAGTTGTTGAGTGTTCACACAGATTGCCTTGATTCAAGTTTAGAGACAGTACACGAAGTGGGTCTGTAGCTCAGGTGGTTAGAGCGCACCCCTGATAAGGGTGAGGTCGGTGGTTCGAGTCCACTCAGACCCACCACTTCGTTCCCGATTATGGGGCTATAGCTCAGCTGGGAGAGCGCCTGCTTTGCACGCAGGAGGTCTGCGGTTCGATCCCGCATAGCTCCACCATAATCGGTACTGTATTTTGCGAGAAGCAAAAGCCATGCATTGAGCTATGACGTTCAATCTATGCCTTTGACTTCTTTATGAAGTTTGCTCTTTAACAATCTGGAAAGCTGATTTAAAAAGTAGTTCTCAAACATTTGTTACAAGTGCTTTGGAAACTTCTTGGCGAAAACCAAAATTTATTTTGGTCCTTGTTGTGCTTCAACAAGCAAGCGTTGTTTCAACGACACTTCTTGGGGTTGTATGGTTAAGTGACTAAGCGTACATGGTGGATGCCTTGGCAGTCAGAGGCGATGAAGGACGTACTAACCTGCGATAAGCTGTGA
>NZ_JAACFY010000045.1:0-625 GCF_029237305.1 Aeromonas sp. 2MA4
ACTCAGAAGTGAAACGCGGTAGCGCCGATGGTAGTGTGGCATTCGCCATGCGAGAGTAGGACACTGCCAGGCACCCAATTAAACAGCGACGTGCACATCACGACGTTGGCCGAGAGGATGACACCTCATTGAAACGGCAGACAATTTAGCAAAAAGCTAACCAGACAGCGGAGCGGTAGTTCAGTTGGTTAGAATACCGGCCTGTCACGCCGGGGGTCGCGGGTTCGAGTCCCGTCCGCTCCGCCAGTAATTCGAAGGCCTTCCCAATCGGGAAGGCCTTTTTGCTTTTTGGCATTTGCGAACAGGATAAGGAAACAAGGGGCAGCAGACAGGGCTGCGACTTGCCACTGGCAACTCGGTCCCTACCTATGTCCGCTTGTGCTTGAGCCGGACTGCACCCTCCCGTCCGCTTTGCCAGTCAATTGAGAGTCCCAATCTAACGACTGGTTTTTTGTGCATTTTGCCCAGTACAACATGAATCGCCCCCAGTTCCCTAGATGTGTAAACCCACCAGGTTGTTCACAGATTGAAGACGGCTGATGGGGGGCTTATAGCCCAGACTTGCATGAGGACGATGCCAGTTGTACTCATGCAGCCACGGTTGCAGGTGTTCTGCCCGTTGCGC
>NZ_JAACFY010000046.1:0-569 GCF_029237305.1 Aeromonas sp. 2MA4
ATGTGAATAGCGGCGCAAGTTGCTACCCAATTCAGAGTTAGCGATAACAACGAGCTGCGCTAAAGACGACATGTCGCTCGGCCTCGCCGGCTCGGCACATCGCCTTTACGAAAATCATTGCGAAGTTTACTTCGCAAAAGATGATTTTCGTCCCCTTCGTCTAGAGGCCTAGGACACCGCCCTTTCACGGCGGTAACAGGGGTTCGAATCCCCTAGGGGACGCCACTTCTCTTCTTGCTAACAAGAATGCAGACATAAGCATTACATGTTTATGTCTGTTTTCTTCGGTCATTGACCGTTGCAAACATGCTCTTTAACAATCTGGAAAGCTGATTTAAAAAGTAGTTCTCAAACATTTGTTACAAGTGCTTTGGAAACTTCTTGGCGAAAACCAAATTTTATTTGGTCCTTGTTGTACGACAACAAGCTGTGCCGGTTTCACCGACACTTCTTGGGGTTGTATGGTTAAGTGACTAAGCGTACATGGTGGATGCCTTGGCAGTCAGAGGCGATGAAGGACGTACTAACCTGCGATAAGCTGTGAGAAGTCGGTAAGAGACGCTATTACT
>NZ_JAACFY010000047.1:0-566 GCF_029237305.1 Aeromonas sp. 2MA4
GTCACAATGTGCGGGGTGCCATCGACGCTCTGCACGGTGAAGGTCTCAACCTTGGTCTCGTCTTTGCCCAGGTACTGCACTTTGCTGTTGTCGACGTTGTAGGTCCAGGTGCCGTCAGCCGTGATGCTCAGGCTGCCCAGTGCATCCGGGCTGGCGGTGATGCTGGCCGCGTCCGTCTTGAACGCCACCTCGTCGGCCCCGTCCACGTCGCTGATCTTCAGCTGGCCGCTGTCGCTCAGCAGGCCTGCGGTCGAGACGTTCAGGTCTTCGGTCACACCGCCCGCGTCATCGCTGCCGCTGATCTGCACCGAGCCGTCGTTCACCCCGGTGATGGTGATGGTCACAATGTGCGGGGTGCCATCGACGCTCTGCACGGTGAAGGTCTCAACCTTGGTCTCGTCTTTGCCCAGGTACTGCACTTTGCTGTTGTCGACGTTGTAGGTCCAGGTGCCGTCAGCCGTGATGCTCAGGCTGCCCAGTGCATCCGGGCTGGCGGTGATGCTGGCCGCGTCCGTCTTGAACGCCACCTCGTCGGCCCCGTCCACGTCGCTGATCTTCAGCTGGCC